>JBFIJN010000439.1:0-7604 GCA_041600735.1 Nannocystaceae bacterium | reverse complement strand
GCTCGGCGGGGTGGCCGGCGTGATCCTCGGGATCGGCATCGCCGAGATCGTCGCCGCCTATGCCGGCTGGCCCACCGTGGTCACCGCTTCGTCGATCTTGCTGTCGACGGGGGTCTCGGTGACGGTAGGCCTGGTCTCGGGGCTGTACCCCGCGGTGCGAGCGGCGCGGCTCGATCCGATCGAGGCGCTGCGGCACGACTGAATCTAGTCTCGGCTCGGCCTCGGGTTGGACTCGCCGCTCGGCACCAGCGGCTCGAGCAGCTCGGCGACGAACTCCGTGCCTGGTGCCTCGGCCAGCGCGCTCGCGCGGCCCACCTGCACCACCCGGCCCGCCTCGAGCACCACGATCTCGCCATCGAGCGCCACGATGTCGCGCACATCGTGGGTGACCACGATCGCCGGTCGCCCCGCCTCGCGCAGGTGCTCGGCGAGGAACGCCCGCGTGCGACGGCGCTGGCCCACGTCGAGGGCGGAGAGCGGCTCGTCGAGCAGCAAGCCGTGGGGCTCGGGTGCGAGCGCTCGTGCGAGCGCGATGCGCTGGCGCTCGCCCCCCGACAGCGCGTGCGGGCGGCGGTCGGCGAGGTGGAGCGCACCGAGGCGCTCGAGCACGGCGTGGGCTCGCGCGCCCGCCTCGGGACCCCGGCCACACCCGAATGCGACGTTGTCGAGCGCCGAGAGGTGCGGGAACAGGCCGAGCCCCTGCGGCACGTAGCCGATGCGGCGCGCCTCGGGAGGCAGGCTCGCGCCGCGGGAGGAGTCGAGCAGCACGTGGTCGCGCAGCACGATGCGCCCGCGTAGGCCCATCTCGGCGCCCGCGATCGCGCGCAAGAGCGTGGTCTTGCCCGCGCCGTTGGGGCCCACCACGATCGTCGGGCCCTCGCCCGCGGTGAAGTGGATGTCGATCGCGAGGCTCCCGATGCGCCCCTGGAGCTCGATCTGCCAGCCGCTCTGCGTCATGGCGAGCCCCCCGCACGCGCATGTGGCGAGGTGGAGCGATCGAGCCAGCGCCGGGCCGCGCGGGCCAGCAGCAGCGTGGAGAAGGCCACCAGCGCGAGCACGAGCGCGATCGCAGTGGCGACCCGCACGTCGGTCTCGAGTGCGGCGTAGATCGCCAGCGGCATGGTCTGGGTGCGCCCGGGGAAGCTGCCCGCGAACAGGAGCGTGGCCCCGAACTCACCCAGCGCCCGCGCCCAGCACAGCGCCGCGCCGTTGATGAGCGCGGGCAGGGCGAGCGGCACGGCCACCCGCAAGAACGCGCCGCGTGGCGAGGCTCCGAGCGTGCGCGCGACCAGCAGGAGGTCATCGTCGACGCTGCGAAACCCCGCGGCCGCCGATTGCACGTAGAACGGGGCGGCGACCACGACCTGGGCCAGCACCACGGCGGCCGACGTGAACGGCAGCCCCAGCTCGAGGCCCGCCAGCAGCCCTTGGCGCCCGAACACCAGCAAGAGCGCGATGCCGACGACGGCGGGCGGGATCGCGATCGGCAGCTCGACCGCGGTCTCGATGATGCGCGCCCACGGGCCGCGGGCGCGCGCGAGCATCCATGCGAGCGGGGTGCCGGTGAGGATCACCAACAGCAGCGAGATCGCGGAGGTCCACGCGCTCAGCCACAGCGCGGCGGGCACCAGCGGGTGCCCGAGGGCGGCCCACAGCTCGCCCGGGGAGCTGGCGAGGCCGAGCGCGACGATCGGCAGCACCAGCACGAGCAGGAGGCCCAGGCCGAGCACCACGCTTGGGGCCGCGTGCAGCCCGCTGCGGGTCGCGCTAGCGATCTTCGGCATCGCTCACCAAGAACCCATGGCGCTCGAGCGCCGCGCGAGCGAAAGGCGAGCGCAGGTGCTCCACGAAGGCTCGGGCCAGCTCGGGCTCGGCCGCGGCGGTCAGCACCCCGGCGTGGTACTGCGCCCGCACGCCAACGTCTGCGGGGATCGCTACGATCGTCACCGCGCGCGTGGCCGTGGCGTCGCTGCGATAGACCACCGCCGCATCGGCCTCCCCGAGCTCGACCTTGGCGAGCACCAGTCGCACGTTGGGCTCGAGCGAGACCACGTGCGCCTCCACGCGCGCGCGAAACTCGGGGCCGTAGCGCGCCCCGGCCTGCTCGAGCATGGTGCGCGCGTAGGCCCCCACGGGTACCTCGGGGGCGCCCAGCACGATCCGCTCGGCGCGGGGAAGATCTTCGAGCGAGGTGATCCCCGCCGGGTTGTCTCGCGGCACCACGATCACCAGCTCGCCCTCGGCGAAGCGCACATCGTGGCGCACCAGCCCCGCGCCGACCAGCGCCTGCATGTGCGCGGCGTTGGCGGAGGCGAACACGTCGGCCGGAGCGCCGTGCTCGATCTGCACGCGCAGCGCCTGGCTCCCCGCGGTGCTCACGACGACGTCTACCCCGGGGTTGGCGGCCTCGTGCTCCGCCTCGAGCTCGGCGAACACCTCGGTGAGCGAGGAAGCGGCGAACACGGTGAGCGTGCGCGGTGGCGTGTCGTCGTTGGCGCGAGCGCACCCGAGCACGAGACCCGTCAGGATCGCGATCCACCCGAACGGCCCGCGAGCGAGGCACTGGAGCGCGCGTCTCATGCGGTGCAGGTGTGCCCCAAGGCCGTGGCGTCGTAGGACCCGAGCGCGCCGATCTCCCGGCGCAGCCGCCCGTCGTCCAGCGCGGCGACCAGCCGCGCCACATGGGGCAGGGCGAGCTGCTCGTCGGGCACCGTGAGATCGAAGCCTTCCTCGGCGAGCGGAGTGAAGCGTAGCTCGTGCTCGAGCGCCACCGGCTCGATGCACACGCCCACGTCGGCGGCACCCCAGGCCACCGCGCGCGCGACCTCGCGGTGATCGTGAGCCAAGCGCGTGGCGTGCAGCGTGGCCACGCTCGCGCCTTGCCGCGCGAGCGCACGCGCGAGCACGTGGCTCGCCCCGGCCCCAGGCTCGCGCAGCACCCAGCGCGTGGCCGGATCGAGCAGCTCGGCGAGGCCACGCGAGGCGAGCCCCGCGGGCTGCACCAGCCCCACCCGCCACCGCACCAGGCGCACGACGTGGGCCGGACGACCAAGCTGCGCGCGCACGAGCGCACCGTGCTCGGTGCCGGCGTCGAGGTCTTCGAGATGGATCCCCGCCACGTGCACCGAGCCCGCGGCGAGCTGGCGCAGCGCGGTGGTGCTGTTGGCCGGGATCCAGTGGCCGCGACCGCAGCCCTCGCGCTCGAGGCGATCGAGCACCAAGCCCAGCACCGGCGCACAGCCGGCGACGAGCACGTTGGCCGCGAGCGCCTCGGGTCGCGTCAGCAAGCTCGCGCGGATGCGTCGCGAGCCCGCGGGGCCAGGCGCGGCCAAGCCATCGGCGCTGCGCGGAGACCCGGGGCCCAGCGCATGCGCCACCCAGCGCTCGCCCACTCGCCCCAGCACCACCCGGCTCGGGCCCGCGCGCTCGGCTGGGGTGGGGTCGTGGGCGAGCTCGGCCTCGAGCATCGCGTCGCCCGCCGAGCGCTGCCGGGCGCCGATCCACCCGAGCACCTCGTCCCGCCGAAACCGCCAGTGACCGCGACCCACCCGACGACCGGGCAGCCCCTGCCGCAGCAGCCGATACAGGTGCTTGGGGTGCACCCGCAGCAGCGCCGCGACCTCGGCCGACGTGAGCAGCTCGTCCTCCACCGTTGGAGCATAGAGTAACAAAAGGTAGCATTTGGAAACAATACGCGTCGAAATCGCGCTATTCACGCATCCGCCATGTCCAATCTGTTGCTGTCCTCGTTGCTCGTGCTCGCGCCGCCCCGCACCACGCTCGAGCCTGGGGAGGGGGTTCGCTGGACCTCCGCCGACTCGCGCTCGTCGCTCGGCGTGGGCGCGTTCATGCAGCTGCTCGCCACGGTCACCCACGACGTGGACGCGCGCGAGACCACGCCCTCGCTCGAGGTGAGGCGCGCTCGTCTCCGCCTCGACGGCAGCGTCTTCGGCGAGCACAACCGCTTCTACCTCCAGCTCGCGTTCTCACCCCGCGATCTCCAGGTGGAGGACGGTCGCCCCACCCGCAGCCCCCTCTTCGATGGGTACCTCGAGTTCGATCACATCCACGACTTCGTGATCCGCGTGGGCCAGTACCGGGTGCCATGGAGTCGCCAGCGACGGATCCCGATCGCGAAGATCATGATGGCCGACCGCACGCTGGCCAACTTCGAGTTCAACCTCGATCGCGACGTGGGCCTATCGGCGCGCTCGCCCGACTTCATGCGTTGGGGCTGGCTGCGCTACGAGGCCGGGGTGTTCGTGGGCGAAGGCCGTGACGGCGGCGTGGCCCCGCAGGACAAGGGACTGCTCTACGTGGCTCGCGTCGAGGTGTTGCCGGTGGGCATGTTTGCCGACTACGACGAGACCGATGGCGAGCGCGAGCGTCGGCCGCGGGTGAGCCTGGGCGGCGCGTATGCGTACCTCGCCGACGCCAAGGGAGACCGCGGGATCCTGGGTGCGCGCCCCAGCGACGGCGGCACCACCGACACCCACAACGTGACCGCCGATGCGTTGCTGAAGATCGCCGGGGTGACCGCGCTCGGCGAGGTCTACTGGCGTCGCGGTACGCGAGACTACGGCGATGCGACCATCGATGATCCGGTGGCGGGTCCCATGCCCGCACCCCGCGAGCCGCCCCGCGACGGCTGGGGGTGGTTCGCCCAGCTCGGCTGGCTCGTGCCGCGCGTTCCGCTGGAGCTGGGGGTCCGCTACGGCTTGGTGCGCCCGCAGGGGCTGCGCAGCTCGCTGGCCTCACGCGACGAGCTCGCCGCGAGCGTGGGCTGGCGGTTCTTCGGGCCCAACTTGAAGCTCGTGGCCGACTATACGCGCGGGTGGCCGCAGGGCTCGATCGCCGAGGGTGGCACCCACGTGGCTCGCGTGCAGCTACAGGCCGCGTTCTGAGGCCGGCGCGCGGGGATCGTCGATCGGGCGCGGCAGCGGCCGTGCGACGCGGCGGACGGGCGCGCTGCGAAACCCTGGATCCGCCTCGACGATCGCGGTCTCGAAGATCGGCTCCCACAGCGCGAGCGCCTCCTCGTCGACCGCCATCAACAGCGTGACATCGTGGCCACTCTGCCGCACCGAGCGCACGCCCTCGGGCGGGTTGCTGGCCTCGATCTCGGCGAAGCGCACCGCGGAGGCCTCGGCGCCAAAGCGCAGCGTCCACGCGAGCGCAACATCGGTATCGGTGGGCCCACCCGCGACCAAGATGTGGTCGCCCGCCCAGTCCTCGGCGAGGTCGTTGGCGCTGCTCTCCACGAAGCCGCTGCGGCGCGCCACGGCGAACAGGATCCACGCGCCAATCGTGTCGTCGGCTACGATCGCCCAGCCCTCGGGGATCGTGTTGGCCGAGAGCGCGGGCAGGTCGACCACGTTGGCCGGCTCGGCCCCCGCGACCGTGCGCATGACGGTGGCGGTGGACAGCGGCGGATCCTCGTAGAGCTCGAGCACGCCCGCGGAGCCCTCGGCCAGCCAGCGATCGGTGACGAGCTCCCCGCCGAACGGGTAGGGGAACGCCGAGCTGATGTCGGTGTAGCTCGCGTCGGACTCGCTCGCCGCCGCGTCGCGCAGCCCCTGCTGCTGCTGCGCGTAGTAGACCTCGAACAGGCCGGCATCGATGCTGGCCCCCGGCTGGCGGGCCATCGTCACGTTGGAGAACAGCACCGCCTCGCCCTCGGTCACCGAGCGCAGCGCGGTGCTCGAGTCGGACGAGGTCGCGTACTCGTCGAAGAAGTCTTGCAGGCCCACGTCGATGTCTTGCTGCGCGTGCACGAACTCGTGGGAGAGCACGAACACCGAGGTGTCGCGCTCCACATCGCCCAGGTTGGTCTCCACGATGGTGACGCTCGCGTCGCTGCGCGAGTAGAACGCCAGCACGTTGCGCGCGTAGGCCTGGATCGCGGCCTCCTCGCTCGAGGTCGTGCCCGCGGGCAGCAGATCGAGCATGCGCAGCGCGGCCGCCGTCTGGGCATCCATGCGCCGCTGCTCGGCCGTGGGCTCGTCGCCGCTGCGCAGCAGCGCTTCGAACTCGTCGCGGGTGATCGTGTACACCGTCGGCACCGTGCGCCCCTGGTGCCCGCGCGCGCACGCGGTCTGCACGAACACGTGCTCGCGACAGCTGGCCGACGCGATGTCGCAGATGCCCAGCTCCTCCTCGCACGCATCGTCGTCGGAACACGCGAGCGGGGCGCAGAGCAGTCCCGCCAGCGCGGCGAGCCGCCCGGCGCGGAGCGCAGCGATCGTGGAGCGAAGCGAGGCGTGCATGCTCGGGCGAGCATAGCCGAGGGCCCGCGCCGGAGCACGACGAACGGGACGAACGCCTTGCCGGCGGGCGGCCCTTCACGGGGTCCTACGCTCGGTGCTAGGGTCGACAGGCCGTGCCGGGACCCCTACTCACGGAGATTCGTCTCGAGCGGTTCAAAGCCGCTTTCGAGCCCGGTCCCGTCGTCCTCGGGGCCTTCAACGTGATCATTGGGCGCAATGGCAGCGGCAAGAGCACGCTGCTCGAAGCGCTGCAGTGGCTGGATACGACGCTGCGGCACGACACGCGCCGAGCATCCGAGCGGTACTATGGCATTCACGACCTCATCAACCTGCGCAATCGCAAGGAGCCTCCCTTCTTCCAATTGAACCTTCGTTGGCGCGACGAGGACGATGACCGGCCAGACTGGTCCTATGCCCTCAAGGTGGTCGACGAAGGCGGGATCGCACGGGTCGAGAGCGAGGAATTGGTCTCGGGCTCCGACGTGTACATTCGCCAGGGCGAGCGCGGAGCGCGGCTGTTGTTGGGTCCGAGTGGAAGTCACATCGAGGCTCGCGATCCCGACCGGCTTGCGTTGGGGAGGCTCGACGACGTTGATCCGCAGCTCTCCGCGCGTTCCCCTGCGTTTCTTCGCGAGTTTTGGGAGCGGGCCGTGTTCTTGCGCCTCAGCCCCAACCGACTCGCCTTCGGCTCGCCGGCGAAGCGAGCCTCGTACGAGCCTCTGCTCGACGAGGAAGGACAGATGCTCCCTGCACTCCTCAATGAGCTCGACGCCGAGCAGCGAGAGGCACTGGTGGATGCCGTGCGGGAGATTCTGCCCGGAATCAGCGGCATGGAGGTCTCGGAGGCCTCTGGCGGGCGTGATGTCCGGGTGCACTACGTGCTGCTCGAGACGATGCCATACCGGGGGCGCAACGGCTTGTCGCAATTCCCGATCCCTGCGTGGATGCTATCGGAGGGGACCCGCCGGATCACCGCAATTCTCGCGTTGCTCCATCGTGATCCCCCTCCATCGTTGCTGTGCATCGAGGAGGTAGAGAATGGCCTCGATCCGTGGACCGTACAGGCCGTACTTGGGCATCTACGGCAAGCCGCGCGGCGGGGTGTCCAGGTCGTCCTGACCACGCACTCTCCGTGGCTCCTCGACCACGTGCCCATCGATTCGATCATCCAGGTACGCCGCAAGAATGGCGACACGTTGTACGAGCGCTTCGCGGAGAGGCCCGAGGTGAGAGCCTACGATCCTCGCGTGCCCGCGGGCACGCGGTACGTCAACGAAGCAGAGTAGGCGTGAAGGTCGCGTTGTTCGTGGAGGGGTCTGAGAACCGTGCCGTTCGGCG
>JBFIJN010000438.1:0-7608 GCA_041600735.1 Nannocystaceae bacterium | reverse complement strand
GTTGCTGCGGATCGCAGCTCGGCATCCGCATGTAGTGAGGGAGAACGTCACCTCGGCAGCGTGACGCCCCACTCCCGGCGCACATCGTCCGAGCACGAGCCGCGAGCACGGTTGCGGCGCAAGATCGAGCGTCAGCGGCCGTGCTACACATCGACCATGCACTCGGCACTGGCCGCGGCGGCACTGGCCGTGACATCGATGGCGATGAGCTGTCGCGAGCCCGCGATGGCATCTCCGGCGGCGGTGGAGCCCACGCGAGTGCAAGCGGAGCGTGGCGTGGCCGAGCCGCCGGCATCCGAGCCGCCACTCTCCGAGCCGCCGCCCTCCGAGCCGCCACCCTCCGAGCCCGCACCGCCGCCCGCTCCGCTCCAAGTCCTCGCTCCGCTCGAGACCCCGTTCTCGCCGACCGCGATCATCGTGCTTCCGCTCGAGATCTCGTCGCCCGTCGTTCTGTTCCCCGACGAGCTCGCCGCGGTGCGAGCTCGTGTCGCCAGGTCGCTCGCGGCGCGCGGGCACGAGGTCGTGCCGGTGGCGGAGCTCGAGCGCATCGAGGCCGCAGCGGCGCAGGGCCGCTTGGTGCTCGAGGGCGATCAGACCTGCCAGGCTCCGCTCACGCAGGCGGAGGTCCGCTCGCGGTACTTCCCGGGCCGGGGCAGCGCCTTCGGGGCCGCGTTCTGTCTCGACGACTGTCGACTGACCGTGGTGGTGGAGGGCGAGGCACAGCCCGCGGGCGGCTCGATCGACACGAGCTACGAGAGCCGACCGATCACGCGCCCGCACGATCCAAAGGCGTGGGTGAGCGCCGCGGAGCGACTCCACACGACCGAGACCATGGCCCTCGGTGGCATCGGCTTGATCGGCATCGGGGGGCCGGTGCCGCCGATCCGCTTCAATCCTCCCGATGGGATCGGGCCGTGGGCGGGCGACGAGCCTACGGGTCGCTCCTTCGAGCCGATCGAGCCGCGCGCGAGCGGCTGTGCGCATCCCGATCCGCTGGTGGGCTTTCGCTGGGACGTGCTCGCCAGCGTCGACCGCAAGGGCCACGTGCAGCGCTGTGCGGCGCACAGCCGGAGCTCGCTGGCGCGCCCGGTCGACGGCGAGTGCTTGTGCCGCTCGATGGAGGCGCTCGAATTGGGCGCCGGTCGTGCAGGGCGACGACTGTGGGTCCAGGCCGTCGACGACGGTGAGCTGGGCAGCGCGGGTCGCTTTGGGCTGCTGCAGCCGGGCACCGAGGCCTGGGTCGGTCGCATCGACGACTCGCCCGTGCTGGAGCGCTGCGCGATGAACCGGTCGTTGCCGCTCGGCTTCAGCGCGCGCGTCACCCTGTCGCTGGCCCCCGATGGGACGGTGGACGAAGTGAACGTGGAGGGCGACATCACCAAGAGGGTGGAGATGAGCTTCGCGAGCTGCTTGGTGAGCGAGCTGCGTCGCGTGCCGCTGCCGTGTCGACCGCCGGGGATCGACGAGCTGCAGCTCTCGCTCTCGTTCGCGCCGCGGTGAGCGAGCGCGCGCCCCGAGAGGCGCGCGCTCGTCGAGCTATCCACCCGCGGCGAACAGGATCTCGATGCGCCGGTTCTTGGACCGACCCTCCTTGGTGCTGTTCTCCGCGACGGGCTCGTTGGAGCCCTTGCCCATCGCGTTCATGCGCGAGGGCGAGACGCCCTTCTGCGCGAGGTAGGCGAGCACGCTCTGCGCCCGCGACTCGCTCAGCTGGAGGTTCTTGGCCTTGCTACCCCTGCTGTCGGTGTGTCCTTCGATGACGAGCGAGTACTCGCCGTAGTTCTTCGCGGTCTGTGCGATCGTGTCGAATGCGGCCACGCGGGACGGGTCGATCGTCACCCCGGTGGAGGAGAACGCCTCGACGATCGTGATCATCACGCCGCCGCCCTCCACCATCGACCGCTCCGCCCCGCTCACGGCGGCCAGCGCGTCGAACAGCGCCTTTTGCCGGTTGAGCTTGGCCTGGTCGGCCGAGGTGCTCATGAACTTCGCCTCCGCCTCGCTGTACGCCGCCTCGGCGCTGGCCTTGGCCTCGATCGCGAGGCTCACCGCATCGTTGGGCTTGTTCTTGCCCAGCGCCGAAGTTGCCGCCTTGAGCTTGGCCTCGGCCGCCGCAAACGTGACCTTGGCGTGAACGTCGGCGTCGACCCCTTGCGCGGCCTTGATGGCCTCGATCGCCGAGGTGATGTGACCGCGCGCGGTCGCGACCTCGGCGTTGTCGGCCATCGTGCCCTCGAGCGCGATGATCTGCTTCATGCGATCGAGGGTGGCCTTGGCCAGCTTCTCGCGCTTCTGCACCTCGGCGAGCTCGTTCTCGATCTGCGCGGTGTCCTTTGCGAGTTGCTGTCGCTCGGCGTCGAGATCCACGGCATTGCTGCGCAGCTTGGCCGACTCCCACCACAGCATTGCGATGTGGGAGTAGAGCTTCATCAGCTCCTCGTCCTTGTCCTCCTGGGCCATGCGCGCCTTGGCGTCCCAGGCCTCGGCCTTCGCGACCAGCTCGGGGAAGCGCAGCTTCACCTCCTTGCCGTCGCGTGTCTCCGTGTCCTGGGCGAACTCGGTCATCTCGGCGCTGGGCTTGATCCCCGCGCAGCCGAGCGCGAGCAGCAGTCCGAGCAGCAGTCGTTGACGTCTCACTTGCCACCTCCGAGCTTGCGCTCGAGCTGGGCTTGCTGCTGCTCGAGGTCGTCGGCCGAGGCCTTGGTCCTAGCCAGTGCGTTCGTTGCTTCCTTCATCTTGGTCTTCTGCGCGTCGTACTTGGCCTTGGTCTCCGCGTGCACGATCTTCGCGCCCACCAGCGCGAGCGTGGCCTGGAGCTCGTCGAGGGTGTGGGCCATCGCCTCGCGATCACGGCGCTTGTCGGAGAGTGAGCGTGCCTTGTCGCGCAGCGCCTCGGCCTTGCCGATCTCGCTGGTCGCGGCGTGGGTCGTGTCGGCCACCTCGTGCTTCTTGAGCTGCACGGTGAGCGCCTGGAGCCTCGCCTCGACGTCGGCCTTCTCGTCACCCAGCGCGGGTCGACTGCCAGCCAAGCCCGCCACCATCACGATCGTCAACGCGGCCATGGTCGGGCGGGCCCGTTCGTAGAGTGTTCGCATGAAAATCCTCCTCCGTCGCGCCCCGGCGTGGGGCCAAGCGACGGGGCAGCGTAGCGAGTTGGTGTCGGATCCGTACCCGCATGATTCGCGCGAGAGTGCGTGGCGCGGGCGGAGCGAGCGGGTCTCGCGACGGTTGTTGCGCAACGCCTGCGACGCGCCGCGCGAGCGAGGACGATCTTTGCGCGAGTCCCCGAGCATCGCCTTGGCCACCGCCGGCCGCGGGGCTAGCGACGGCGTGCCGCTCGCCGCGATCGCGGCCGCTCGCTCAGAACCACATCTGGTAGCCGAGCCCGAGCTCCAGCACCAGATCGAAGGGATTGGCGTCGGGCGGGGCGTCGGGATCCGCAGGATCGGGGCGGGCCACGATCTGTTCCTTGGAGAAGAACTTGGTCGCGTGCACGCCGAGCACGATGCCCTGGTTGTTGCGGATCGGGACCCCGAGCTGCCCGCCGCCGCGCAGCATCGCGGTGACGTCGGTGGTCTGCACCTCGTCGATCGGCAGCGCGCCAAACGTGCGCACGAGGTTGGAGATCCCCAGCCCTACCGCGACCCCGCCCTCGACGATGATCGGCCCCAGCACCACCTGGGCCGAGGGGCCGAGCGAGAAGTCGGTGTGGCCGAGCGCGTTGTAGCGACGCACCGCCTGCGCGCCCGAGCCATCGTCGTAGGTCACGCTCACGCGCTCGAGCACGCGCGTGTGACCGAAGTGCGTCTCGCCGCCGAAGCGCAGCCGCCCCAGGTTCAGCGCGTAGGCGCGAAACTGGAGCTCGGCTCCGAACCCCACCGGCTGGATCACGCGCGCCCCGTCGCCCAGCAGAACGGCCACCCGCGGCACCGCGGCCACGCCCCACACCACCCCGCGATCGCGGGTGAGCACGGTATTGCCCCGCGGGGCCGTGCTCCCGGGGGCGAGCGCGACGAGCGTGGCAGCGAGGGCCCAGGTGATCATCGAGCCCACGCTAGCAGCCGGCGCGGTCGAGCACGAGAGCCGCGGGACTGCTCGGAGACGTCGTGCGGGCCCGGCCTCGGGCGGCGCGAGCGCTCGGCCTTTGCGGAGCGGCCGCGACTCTGATGAGATCCGGCCGATGTCCGACTCCGCCTCCGATCCCCCCGCGTTCCATCCCCTCGCGCGGCGCAGCTTCGTGGGCGGCGGCGTGGGTCTCGTGCTCGCCGGGTGCGCCGCCTCGACCGAGCGCTGGGAGGTCAAGCCGGTCTCCGTCGCGGGCGACGGGCTCGTCGAGCTCGGGCTCAAGGACTACCCCGAGCTCATCACCCCCGGGGGGATGGCGGCGCTCCAGCCCGCGACCGCGCGCAAGCCCGTGCTCGTGCTGCGCCTCGAGCACGATCAGGTGCGCGTGCTCTCGCTGCGCTGCACCCACCTGGGCTGCACCGTGCGCTGGGACAACGCGGCGCAGGAGCTGAGCTGCCCCTGCCACGGCTCGCGCTTCGACGATCGCGGGACGCCCACCAAGGGGCCGGCCAAGCAAGGGCTCTCGGTGTTCCCCAGCGAGCTCGAGGGCAGCACGCTGCGCTTCTGGGTGCGCGAGGGGTGAGCGGCTACGGCTAGTGCTGGGGGCTAGGGCGCGAGCCGAGCCACGTACGCATCCCGCCCGTCCACGCCCTGATCCACGCCGCCCGCCACCCACACGCGCCGGCCCGGACCGATCGCGACCGCGCGACCGACCTGGTTGGTCCCCTGGTATCCGTCGATGGTGGTGGTCCAGCGCTCGTTGCCGCTGGGATCGAGCTTGCGCACCAGCAGCTGGGAGAGCCCGAGCACGCGGTGCTGTCCGGTGACCACGATGTCCCCGGTGTCGTCCACCGCCACGCCGAAGGCCCGCGCACCCTCGCCGAGCTCGCCGTCCCACGTCTGCGTCCACAGCGGTACGCCAGCGGGATCGTACTTGGTGAGCCACAGTCGCCAGGGGATTACCGGGTCGAGCTCCCAGCCAGCCACGATCACGTTGCCGTCGGGGTCGAAGGCCACGCCCATCGCATCGTCGTCGAGCGCGTTCACGTTGCCGTAGGTGGCCGTCCACTGCGCGCCGCCGTTGGTGTCGTAGACGCGGATCCACATGTCGGTGCCCTGACCGGACACGGTCTCGTGGCCCACCGCGGCCACGCGCCCGGCTGCGTCCGTGGCTACGGCCCGCGCGGTGTCGGACCCCTCGGCCACCCCGCCGTAGCCCACCGTCCACACCGGTGCACCCGCGGCCGTGTACTCGCGGATCCATCCGTCGGAGTTGGGCGCGAACGGGTTCACCAGCTCGTTCGCGGCCACGATCACATTGCCCCCCGGATCGGTCGCGACCCCCTGCCCAACGTTCGAGCCGCCGAGTCCGTCGTCGTACTCGACGGTGAAGCCCAGCGCGCCGTCGAGCGCGAAGCTGCGCAGCCACATGTTGTTGCTCTGCCCGGGGACCACGCGATAGCCCGCGGCATAGAGGGTGTTGCCGCGCAGCGTCAGCGCGCGGGCGCCCGCGTTGCCGCCCCCGCCGTCGATGAGCTGGGTCCAGCCGAGGCTGTCGTCTTCCTCGTACTGCCGCACCCAGAAGGCGAGGTCGCCACCGCTCCACAGCTCGCCGCCCACGTAGGCGCGGCCCTCGGCGTCCACCGCGATGCCAAAGGCCTCTTCGCTCTGGCCCGCGCCACCGGCCTGGCTGTGGAACCACAGCACCGAGCCCGAGATCGTGCAGTCCGTGTTGCAGCCGTCGGCGTCCACCGCATTGCCGTCGTCGCAGGCCTCGCCCTCGTCGAGCACGGCGTCGCCGCAGCTCGCGGGCGTCTCGCCGGTGGTGGGGTTGCCCGTCGTCTCGGGATCGACCGTGGTGCTCTCGTCGACGGCACCGGTCGTTGGATCCGCGATCGTCGTGGTGCCGGGTACGGAGCCCGTTGGGTCTTCGCTCGTGTTGGTGCTCGTGGTCGGCCCGGTGCCGGCCGCGGTGGACTCGCTGGCGCTGCCGCTTCCGCTGCCGTCGTCGCCCCCACACGCCGCGAGCCACAGGCTCAACGCCCACCGCCCCGACCTCCCGCCGAACTCCCGCTGGCTGCGCATCGCTGGCCATCATCGCACGACAAAGCGCTTGCCGTGCCCCGGGGTGTCACCTATCTTGCGAAGCGCCCGCGCGCATCGCCGTGTCTACCATTGGCTCTCACTGGATCCTCGAGATGTACGACTGCCCGCCCGAGGTGATCGACGATCTCGAGCACGTGCGGGTGGCGCTCCGCGAGGCGGCCAAGGCCGCGCGGTCCACCCTGCTGCACGAGGCCGCCCATGCGTTCGAGCCCCAGGGTGTGACGGCGCTGGGGCTGCTGGCCGAGTCCCACATCTCGGTGCACACCTGGCCCGAGCTCGGCTACGCCGCGGCCGACGTGTTCACCTGCGGCGAGCATGCCGAGCCCCGGGCCGCCTGTGAGCACCTCGCGCGGGTGCTCCGCGCCGGCCGCTTCGAGCTGCGCACCATCGAGCGCGGCGGGACCGTGCCCGCCGAACGTCCGCTGCGGCGGCCCGAGCCGCTCGTCGCCGCGACCACCGATCCCGATCCCGATCGCCGCGACGTGGGCTAGGGGGTGAGTCGCCGCGCCGCGCTCACTCTTCGAGCTGGCGCAGGAACCCGTCGATGTCCTCCTCGGGCAGGTTCTGGCGCTGGTCCGATAGGCCCAGCACGATCCGATCGCCCTGGGCCTCGGCCACCACGATCTGTGTGATCGTGCCGACGACCGCGTCGAGCAACATGCTCACGCTGCGCACGTGCCTGCGGGTGGTGGATCCGATCGGCGGCAGCAGCTCGAGGCGATGACCCACCCCCTTGGGCACATGCGTGCGGCTGTCCTCGAGCAGCGCCGTGCCGTCGCCGGGGGCGAACATGCTCACCAGGCGACGCGACAGCCACTGCGCGGCGGGGCGCTGGTCGGCGACGGTGGCCGAGGGATCCGCTCGCCCCGCGCCGTTGAGGAACACGCGGATCTCGTCGCCGTCGATGATCGTGGTGGAGCCCTGGCGGCCATCGTCGCGGAGCACCAGCAATCCCGGCGCGCGGAACACGAGGGTGCCCGTGGTCTGCAGCGGCTCCTCGAGCAGCGAGGTCTCGCGCCGCGTGCTGAGCCGGGCCATCAGGTTCTGCGTGCGGCGGGCGTAGTTGCCCCACAGCTCGAGCCGATTGGCGAGCTTGCGATCTTGCGGCGAGGGCTCGTCGGGGGCCGAGCCGGCGAGGCGCACGTGGAGCAGCGCCGCGGGGACGGCCAGCGCAGGCAGGGCCAAGAGGAAGCGGCGACGATCGATCATGCGCTGCTCTCCTCGACCTGCCCGCCCAGCAGTCGCATCATGCCGGGCGCCACGAACAAGCCCGCACCGGCAGCCAGCACTGCGCCCATGGCGACCACCAGGCCCACCTGGATCCACAGCGGGTCGCCGCTCGCCACGAGCGCGAGGCCCGAGACCGCCTGGCACAGCGCGGACAGCAGCACCCCGGTGGCGTAGAAGCGCTCGTTGCGGGTCACCGAGCGGCACGCG
>JBFIJN010000437.1:0-7614 GCA_041600735.1 Nannocystaceae bacterium | reverse complement strand
TGGGCGCCTCAGCGAGCATCACCACGCCGTCGAAGCTCCAGGCCCCGCTCCCGTCGCCGTACCCCAGGTGCAGCGTGAGCGCCTCCGCATCCACGATCACGAGATCCTGCGCTTGGTCATCATCGAGACCGGCCACCCGCACCACGCCGCTGCGTCCGCCAACATCGAGCCGCGTGCGCACGGTCCACGCGTTGGTGCCGTCGCCGTCCCACAGCTCGACGGCTCCGTCTTCGCCTCGCGCGATGAGATCGACGGTCCCATCGCGCTCGAGCTCGACCCTCGCGAGCGAGCCGGGCGTGGCCCGAGGCGCGGTCGTGAGCGCTTGCGCCTCCACGGAGCACAGCTCGCCGGCCTGGGGGATCCCATCGCCACAGTAGCCGCAGACCTCGTTGGTACAGAGCTGATCGGCGCCGCAATCCTCGTCGCGATCACAGGCGCCGCCGAGCGTGGCCTCGCCGCGAAAGCAGCTCAGCGCGCCCATCGCCACCGCCATGCCGAGCGCGCGTCGGTTCATCTCGCGGGCGAGGCTAGCGGGGCGGCTGCACTGCGGCAACCCCATGCTCCCGCTAGCCGCCGCCCAGCCGCGCCACGAGGGCCACGACCGCGGTCTCGACTCGCAGGATTCGTGCGCCCAGGCTCACCGCTTCGAACCCCGCCTCGCGCAGCCGCTCGAGCTCGAACGGCACGAGCCCGCCCTCGGGCCCGATCACCACGGTGGTCATCGCCGACGAGGGGCTCGCCGCCACGGCCCCCGGCGCGGGGTCGGCCACGAGCTTGCGGCCCTCCCACGGCGCGAGCTCGTCCTCGACGAACGGCTTGAACCGGCGCTGCAGCGTGACCTCGGGGAGCATGGTGTCGCGCGCCTGCTCGAGGCCCAAGCGCAGCTGCTCCCCAACCTCGGCCTCGCGCAGCGCGTGCGAGCCCCAGAAGCTCTTCTCTACCCGTGCGGTGCCCAGCAGCACGATCTGCTTCACGCCGAGCGCGGTCACGTGCTGAAGAATCCTGCGCAGCATGGGCGGACGCGGCAGCGCCAGCACCAAGCGCAGCGGCAGCGCGGGGGGCGGAGCCTCGCTCACCGCATAGCGAACCCAGGCGGCGCCGTCTTCGATGCGCTCGATCACCCCCGCGCCGATCTGGCCGCCGAGCTCACCCACGCGCACGGTGCCGCCCACGCCCTTGCCGAGCACCTCTCGCAGGTGCTCGGCCTTGCGCCCGTCGACTCGCGCCAGCCCTGCTTCGAGCCTCTCGGCGTCCTCGATGAGCAGCAGGTTCACGGGGGCGCCGCGCGGCCTAGAAGAAGTTCCCGGTGGCGAAGATGTAGATCATGACGCCCGCGGTGGCCAGCGGGCACACCACGCGAATGCCCCAGGTCCACAGCTGACCGAACGCGAGGCCATCCATCTCTTCGAGCGCCTTGCGGGCGCCCCAGCGCCAGCCCACGAACAGCGCGATCAACATCGCGCCGACCGTGAGCGACACGTTGCCGAACAGGATGTTCATGAGGTCGAGGAAGCTCTTGCCCAGCGCCTTCTCGCCCAGGCCGTGCACCGCCCCCTGCGAGAGCGCGGAGGGCACGGCCAGCGCCAGGCAGCCCGCGGTGGCGATCCACACCGACTTCTCGCGCGTCCAGCCGCGCTCGCCCACGAAGTAGGCCACCACGACCTCCAGCAGCGAGATCGTGGAGGTCCACGCGGCCACGGCGAGCAGCGCGAAGAAGGCGATCCCGAACAGCTGGCCCGCGGGGAGCTCTTCGAAGATCGCGGGCATCGCCACGAACACCAGCCCCGGGCCGCCGCCTTCGGGGGCTACACCCACCGAGAACAGCGCGGGGAAGATCATCAGGCCGGCCAGCATCGCCACCGTGGTGTCGAAGAACGCGACCGAGGCGCCCGCGACCCCGAGGCGCTCCTTCTTCTGGAGGTAGGAGCCGTACGTGATCATGCCGCCCATCCCGAGGCTGAGCGAGAACAGGGCCTGTCCCATCGCCGACATCACCGCGGTTCCGGTGATCTTCGAGAAGTCGGGCTTGAACAAGAACTCGAGGCCCTGGGCGCCGCCGGGCAGCATCAGCGAGCGCCCGGCCATCACCACCAGCATCACGAAGAACACCGGCATCAGCACCTTGGAGGCGCGCTCGATGCCTCCGCTGACTCCGCCGCGCACCACGAGCGCGGTGAGCACCAAGAACGCGGCTGCCATCGCGACCGACTCGATGGGGCTCGCGATGATCGCTTCGAAGATCGCACCGCTCTGCGCGGAGGTGATCTCCTGGGCGAACGTCCCCGAGACCGCGCGCCACAGGTATGAGAGCGTCCAGCCGGCGACGACGGAGTAGAACGACAGGATCCCGAAGCCGGTGAGCACCCCGAGGGCCCCCACCCAGCGCCAGCCCTTGCCCCCGCCCGGATCGAGCGCCACGAACGCACCGACTGCGTTCTTGCCCGAGGCGCGCCCCATCGACAGCTCGGCGAGCAGCACCGGGAAGCCGATGACCACCACGCACGCGAGGTAGATGAGCACGAACGCGGCCCCACCATACTCGGCCGCCGAGTAGGGGAAGCGCCAGATGTTGCCGAGCCCCACCGCCGAGCCTGCGGCCGCCAAGATGAAGCCGAGGCGAGAGCCGAATTTGTCGTTGGATTTCGATGGGATGCTCACGCGTCCAAAGCCCTCGCGCGGCGACTATAGAAAAGCCGTACGAGCGCGGCAAGCACCGCCAGGAGCACCACCAGCTCGCACAGCCACGGCAGCAACCACCCGACCCGCGCAAACACGGTGGGGTGCTGCTCGGTGTTGCGGGCCAGCGCAACGTCGTACACGAGGTGCTCGGGCGCCACGGGCTGCTCGACGGTCGGGCCGCGCACGGGGATGTACGCCACCACGCGACCGCCCGCGTCGACCACCGTGCTGACGCCCGCGGCCACGCTGCGCACCATCGGGATCCGGTGCTCGACGCTGCGGATCTGGGCCAGCGCCAGGTGCTCCCACGGCTCGGCCGTCACGCCGAACCATGTATCGATCGTGACGTTGACGAACACGTCGATGCCCCCCGGCTGCGTGGCGACGTCGTGCGCAAACCCGGGAAAGATGTCCTCGTAGCAGATGAGGGGCCCGGCGGCGAAGACCTCGGGCGTCGATCCATCGAGCGGCGCGGCCGGCTCGATCACGAAGCGCGAGGGTCCGGTTCCCGCCAGGTTGTGCGAGAGCGAGGGCACGTGCTCGATGGCCCACGCCGGATCTACCCAGGGCACGTACTCGCCGAGCGGCACCAGGATGTTCTTGTCGAACGTGCCGGTCACGATGCCGTCGGCGGCCATCGAGTAGACCGTGTTGTGCTCCCAGCGGACCCCAGGGGTGTAGCTGCCGGCGCCGAAGATGGTAGGCAGACCGTGCCCGCGCAGCACGCTGCGGTGCGAGTCGGGAAAGTCGCGCACGAACGGACGACGCGCGCGATAGGGAAACGCGCCGGCCTCGGGCCACACCAGCACCTGCGCACCCTGCTCGGCCGCGAGCCGCGACATCACGCGCAGCCGCATCATGCGATCGTCGCTGTCGAACGAGGCGAGCGCGGTGTTGGGCTGAATGATCCCGAAGCGCACGTGTCGAGCGCTCGCCGCCTCGGCGTCGATCTGCTGCAGGCGCAGCTGCCCGAGCGACCACGAGAGCAAGGGGATCGCGACCGCGACCAGCACCCGCACCACGCGAGCGCGGCGCGAGCTCTCGAGCGCCACCGCGTCGCCGAGCAGCACTCCCGTCACCAACACCTGCCCGACCACGAACGGTACGCCACCGAGCTCGGCGAGCTGCAGCCACGCCGGCGCCTCGGCGAGCCCGATCACCACGGTATAGGGGAACACGGCCGGCCATGCGGCATCGAGCGCGACCCACAGCACGAGCGGCCACGCGAGCGCCTTCCAGCCCCGCGCGGGGCCCCGGCTCACGCCCAGCGTCCACAGTCCGAACGGCACCGCGGTCCAGGCCGAGAACAGCAGCAGCCCGAGCCAAGCGAGCGGCGGCGAGAGCTCACCAAAGCGCTCGAGCGTCTCGGCGATCCACGGGAACCCGACCAAGCCGGTACACAGGCCACCGAACCACCCGAGCGCGAACACCTGCCGCGGACGACGATCCCGCGAGAGCCGAGCGACGATCGTGAGCGGGATGAACCCGAGCCAGATCAAGCCGGTGAGGCCGCCCGGGGGCGCCCCGAGGGCCAGCATCAGGCTCGCGCTGGTCGACAGCGCCGCCAGCGGAAGGAAGCCCAGCGACTGCAGGCGCTCGCGCACGCGGCCTAGCATGCGGCAGGTCGATCCTCACGCGCCAGCCCGAGGCAGCTAACCCCCGCGCCCGAGCTTGCGCACGTGCTCGATCAGCGCCTCCACCACCTCGGGCTTGGCGCGCAGATCGGGGTTGGGCGCCATCACCGGGTTCTTGCCCACCGCGGCCCCGCCCTCGACGATCACGGTGCGCAGGTGATCATCGTCCACGCTGGACTGCCAGCGCGGATCGGAGAGCCGGCGCGGCGAGACCAGCAGGTGCCGGGCCTGCGGACCATCCCCGTGGCCGTCGAGGCCGTGGCAGTTGGCGCAGCGGCTGCGCCACAGCTCGCGCGCCTCGGCCTGGACCGCGGGATCGCCGGGGGCGCGCGCGGGTCCGCAGGCCGCGGCGAGCAGCACTCCGAGCCGGATCCACTTCATGCCTTGGCCTCCTCGAGCTCGTCGAGATCGCGCGGCCAGTCCTTGCCGAGCAGCCGCGAGAGCGCACGATCGGCCAGCCTCCGCCCGCCGGTCTGGCAGCGTGCGCAGTAGTTGGTCTCGCGATCGGCATACACGATGCGCTGCACGGGTGCGTCGCAGACCGGGCACGGCTTGCCGAAGCGCCCGTGCATCGCCATGTCGTCGCGAAATGCGGTGACCTTGGCCGGGAATCCATCGCCGACCTCCTCGCGAATGCGGGCGGTGAAGCGAGCGAGCACCTCTTGGGTGGCCGTCCACAGGCGCTCGCGCTCGTCGTCAGCGAGCTTGTGCGTGAGCTGGATCGGC
This sequence comes from Nannocystaceae bacterium, assembly GCA_041600735.1. Taxonomy (GTDB): domain Bacteria; phylum Myxococcota_A; class Polyangia; order Nannocystales; family Nannocystaceae; genus Paraliomyxa. The sequence continues at coordinate 2,575 of JBFIJN010000437.1, read as the reverse complement.
GAGAGCCGGGCCGCGTGCAAGATCTCGTCGGAGTAGGCGTTGCCGATGCCCGAGAACAGGCGCGGATCGGTGAGCGCGCGCTTGAGCGTGTGGTTGCCGCGCGCGAGTGCCTCTGCGAACGCGGCGAGCGAGCAGCCCATGACCTCGAGCCCGCCGCGCTCGTGCTCGGCCAGGCCCGCGCGGCCAGCCACCAGGTGCAGCGAGGCCCGCTTCTTGGTGCCCTGCTCGGTCATCACCAGCGTGCCGCGCGGAAAGCCGAAGTGGGCCAGCAGCGCCTTGCCGCCCGGGCCCTTCTTCTTGGAGTCGAGGGGCAGCCACTGGAATCGGCCCAGGCGCATCAGGTGGAACACCAGGAACAGCTCGCCCTCGAGCTCGACCACGATGCGCTTGGCCAGCCGCTCCACCCCGAGCACGCGCCGCCCTTGGGCCTCGCGCCACGGCGGCAGCGCGGTGCGCAGCAGGAACGGCGAGCGCAGCTTGATCTCGCGCAGCACGTCGCCCACCACGAGGCGCTGCAGGCACTCGACGTAGACGGTGATATCGGGCAGCTCGGGCACGGTCCAGCTCGGGCACGGTCCAGCTCGGGCACGGTCAGGCCGAAGCGGGCGCTTCGTCGAGCACGCCGCGGAACAGCTCGGTCAGCGCGAGCGTGAGCTCCAGCGAGGGGAGCCGCACCTGCGGATGCGCGTCGTCGTAGGCGCGCAGGATCCACGAGGCATCGGGCTGGCGCGTGTAGACCTCGACGTGCCGCGCCGCCTGGGCGACGAGCACGTAGTCGACGAGCGAGGGGATCGAGCGATAGCCGGCGAACTTGTCGCCGCGATCGAAGCGCTCGGTGCTCTCGCTCAGCACCTCGACGACCAGGATGGGATTGCGCAGCACGTCGTCGCTGCCCTCGTGGGTCTCGACGGTGCCACACACCACGCTGACATCGGGGTAGACGTAGCCGCCGGACAGCGGCACGTGGACCTTGGCGTCGGCGCTGAGCACCTTGCAGCCACGCTCGCGCAGCCCCGTGTGCAGCATCGCACCGATGTTCATCGAGAGCATCGCGTGGGCCAGCGTGCCGCCGGTCATCGCGAACACCTCGCCGTTCCACAGCTCGTGCTTGCTCGTCGACGCACGCTCCATCGCGAGGTACTCCGCCTCGCTCACGTGCGCTTGGGCCACCGACGTGCTCACGGTGCTCATCATAGCCCTTCCCCCTTGCGATCGCGACCCAAACGCCCGCTAGAGGCTGCGCAGGTGGGTTGCGTCGTACTACCTTCACCGCATGCTCCAACGTCGACGATTCCTCGGCCTCGGCCTCGGCGCGCTCGCCGGAGCGTGCGCCCGCGGTCCCGGGACCCAAGCGCCGGCCGCCTCGAGCCCCGGCGTGGCCGAGCGCATCGTCATCGGACGCGTGCTCACCTTGGATCCCACGCAGCCGGAGGCCGAGGCGATCGCGATCGCAGGCGGACGGATCCTCGCGGTGGGCCTCCGCGATCGGGTGATGGAGCGCCGCGGACCAGGCACCGAGATCCTCGACATGGGCACGGGCCTGGTCACCCCCGGCCTCGTCGACGCGCATGCACACTTGCTGGGGCTGGGCCGCAGCCTCGAGGAGGTCGATCTGCGTGGCGCCCGCTCGATCGACGAGGTCGTGCAGCGCGTGCGCACGCAGGACCGCGGGCAGGCCTGGCTCACCGGTCGCGGGTGGGACCAGAACCTGTGGGCGGACCCTGCGATGCCCACCCATGCGCCGCTGAGCGCGGCGTTCGGCGAGCGACCGGTGTGGCTGCGGCGCGTCGATGGGCACGCGGGCTGGGCCAATGCGGCCGCGCTGAAGGCCGCGGGGGTGGGGCGTGGGTCGGCCGATCCCGAGGGCGGAGAGATCCTGCGCGACGCGAGCGGCGAGCCCACCGGGGTGCTCGTGGATGCCGCGATGGGACTGATGCAGCCGCCCGAGGCCAGCCGTGACGATCTGCGCCGACAGCTCGAGGCCGCACAGGCGCACGTGCTCGCGCGCGGTCTCACCGGAGTGCACGACATGGGCGTGGGCCCGCGGGTCGATGCGCTCTACCGCGAGCACGACGACCATGACGACCCCGCACGACGCCTGGGCCTGCGGGTGGTGGGCTACGCCGACGCGAGCTGGCTGCCCACGCTCGAGCGCGAGGCCGAGCGCCCCACGCCCGAGCATCGCTATGCGCTCGCGGGGGTCAAGCTCTACGCCGATGGCGCGCTGGGTAGCCGCGGCGCGGCGCTGCTCGAGCCGTACCACGATCGCCCCGATCACCGCGGCCTCATGCAGCAGGATCTCGCGACCCTCCAGGCACAGTGCGACCAGGCCGCACGCCGCGGGCTACAGCTGGCCACCCATGCGATCGGCGACGCGGCCAATCGCGCGGTGCTCGACGCCTACGCGGCGGTGATCGAGGCCCACGCCCTCGTGGATGCGCGCCCGCGCATCGAGCACGCACAGGTCGTCGATCCCAGCGACATCCCGCGCTTTGCCGCGCACCACGTCATCGCCAGCATGCAGCCGACCCACGCCACCAGCGACATGGCGTGGGTGCCCGCCCGGCTCGGTCCG
>JBFIJN010000436.1:0-7637 GCA_041600735.1 Nannocystaceae bacterium | reverse complement strand
TCGCGAGCACGTTCGGGTCGAAGACGATGTCGTGCGGATCGAAGCCGGCCTGCTCGGTCAGCAGTCGGTAGGCGCGGCGGCAGATCTCGAGCTTGCGCTCCACCGTCTCGGCCTGGCCCCGCTCGTCGAAGGCCATCACCACCACCGCCGCGCCGTAGCGCTGCACCAGCTTGGCCTTGGCGAGGAAGTCGTCCTCGCCCTCCTTGAGCGAGAGCGAGTTGACGACCGCCTTGCCCTGCACGCACTTGAGCCCGGCCTCGATCACCGACCACTTGGACGAGTCGATCATGATGGGCACGCGCGAGATCTCGGGCTCGCTCGCCACCAGATTGAGGAAGCGGGTCATCGCCGCCTCCGAGTCCAGCATGCCCTCGTCCATGTTGATGTCGATGATGTTGGCGCCGCCGCGGACCTGGTCGAGCGCGACCTCGAGCGCCTTGTCGTAGTCGTTGGTCTGGATCAGCCGCGCGAACCGCTTGCTGCCCGTCACGTTGGTGCGCTCGCCCACCATGATGAAGTTGCTCGAGCCGTCCACGCGCAGCGGCTCGAGCCCCGCGAAGAAGCTCGCGTTGGTGTCGGCCCGCGCGGGCACCTGACGCGGCGGGAGGTCGCGCAGAGCCTCGACCACGCGCTCGATGTGCGCCGGGGTGGTGCCGCAGCAGCCGCCCACCAGGTTGACCAGCCCGCTCTCGGCAAAGTCGCGCAGGAACTCCGCGGTGGCCTCGGGGCGCTCGTCGTACTCGCCGAACGCGTTGGGCAGGCCCGCGTTGGGGTAGCAGCTCACGAACGTGTCGGCGACGGCCGAGAGCTCCGCCACGTACGGGCGCATGAGGTCCGCCCCCAGCGCGCAGTTGATGCCCACGCACAGCGGACGCGCGTGCGCGACCGAGACCCAGAACGCCTCGACCGTCTGCCCCGAGAGCGTGCGGCCGCTGAGATCGGTGATCGTCATCGAGAGGATCAGCGGCAGCTCGACCCCGCGGCGCTCGAACACCTCGTGCAAGGCCACGATCCCGGCCTTGAGGTTGAGCGTGTCGATCACGGTCTCGATCAGGATCACGTCGACGCCGCCCTCGATGAGCGCGTCGATCTGCTCGGCGAAGGCCTCGCGCATCTCGTCGAAGCTGGCCGCGCGAAAGCCCGGGTCGTTGACGTCGGGTGAGATCGAGAGCGTGCGGTTGGTGGGCCCCACCGCGCCGGCCACGAAGCGCGGGCGCTCGGGGGTGCGCGCGGTCCAGGCATCGGCGGCCTCGCGGGCGAGGCGGGCCGCGGCCACGTTGATCGCCCGCACGTCGGGCTGCAGCCCGTAGTCGGCCTGGGCGATGCGCGTGCCCGAGAACGTGTTGGTCTCGATGAGGTCGGCCCCGGCCGCCAGGTAGGCATCGTGCACCTCGCGAACCACCTGCGGGCGCGTCAGTACCAGCACGTCGTGGTTGCCGCGCAGGTCCTTGCCGTGGTTGGCGTAGCGCTCGCCGCGATACGCCGCCTCGTCGAGCTGGTAGGCCTGGAGCGCGGTGCCCATCGCACCGTCGAGGAACAGGATCCGCTCGCGCAGGGCCGTTTCGAGGTAGGAGCGGGGATCGGGACGAGGAGCGCTGCTCATGAGTGGGCTTTCTCGGGGGCGCCGTGGGGGCGGCGGTGAGCGAACACGGTGAGGACCTCGAAGTACGGCTTCTTGCGCTCGCGCGAGGTCAGGTCGCAGCACGACACGACGAAGCCGGCTGCCTCGACCAGCTCGCGCAGGTCGGGCACGGTGAAGCCGTCGACGACGTGGCTGTACGCGGCCGAGATCTCGGCGTGGCCGTGGGCGTGGAGCGTGACGAGCACCAGATCGCCGCCCGGTCGCAGCACGCGGTGGGCCTCGGACAGCGCGCGCGCGGGATCGTCGGCGTAGGTGAGCGCGTGGAAGTGCAGCACCTGATCGAAGCTCGCATCGGGGAACGGCAGCTCGTGCATGTCGCCCTCGCGAAGGTGCACGTTGGGCAGCCGCGCCAGCCGCTTGCCCGCGGCCTCGATCACCCGCGGGCTGCGATCGAGGCACGTCACCGAGCGCGCGCGCGGGGCCAGCAGGGTGGTCAGCACGCCATCGCCCGAGCCCACGTCGAGCACGTCGCCCAAACGCAGCAGGCCGACCAAGCCGCGCGCGGTCGCCTCCCACGTGCGACCCGGCGAGTAGCGGTGCTCCATCTGGCCCGCGACTTCGTCGGGCCAGTGGACCTCGCGCTCACGATCGTGCAGCAGCGCCTCGCGCCGCTCGAGATCCACCGCCAGCACGCGATCCGCCGTCTGCGTCCGCACCACGCTCCACAGCCCCGCCTCGGCCGCCGGCAGCTGTTGGCGATCGAGGGTGAGCCGCGTGGAATTGCCCGCGCGTCGCTCCGCCAGCAGGTTGGCCGTGCGCAGCCGCCCGAGGTGCGTGGACACGCGCGACTGCGGAAGGTCGGTGATCCGCGTCAGCTCGGCCACGCTCAGCTCGGCGCCGTCGAGCAGGCACAACAACCGCAGCCGCGTCGGGTCGGCGAGCAGGCCCAGGAGGCCGGCGGTGCCGTCGAGATCATAGGCGGCGGGGAGCGACATATCCGTGAATCTTGATAGCCGGATGATGCCAGAATTTGGGGAGGGTTCAAGCGAATACGCCGTTTCAGAACAGCGTTATACGCGCGGTCGGGATCGCGCGGGTCCGCTTTCGTCGTACCCGCCGCAGGACTCGCGGGCGGCTAGATCACGCCGTCGGGCCCGACGATCTCAGGCCCAGACGACCGCGACCTCGCGGCCGCCGGGGCTCGTGGTCGTTTGCACGCGGGTGCGCTCGGCGATGGGGGGCTGGGACGCACGTTGGTCGAAGATCACGAGCCAGCCTCGCGAGAGGCCGAGGCCCGCGAGGTAGCCATCGAGCTGCACGAGGCCTTCGTTCAGCGGGTTCGGGCGGCGGTCGTGCCACACCTTGAGCTCGATCGCCCAGGTGTCGGGGCCGTACCGCACGCAGAGGTCCATGCGGCCCCGGCCAATGGCGTACTCGCGCTCGATGGTCCCGCCGCCGTTGATCACGCGCTGCAAGAAGGCCATGAGCACGAGGTGCGGAGCGATCTCGTGGTAGGGCGAGGTACCGAGCAACGGCTCGCCGTGCTGGCGCCAGAAGGCGACGAAGGCGTCGAGCAAGCGGCTCGGATCGATGCGGCCCTCGGGAGTGAGCCACGTGGGCGCGATGACGGGTAGTGCGGCGCGCGTGGAGGCGGCGAGCTCGCGGACGATGATCTCGCGATAGATCGGGTTCGCGACCTCCAGCCCGCCCATATCACTCTGCCGCAAGAGGCCGAGATCGGTGGCGAAGCGGATGTCGTCGGGCAGTAGCTCGCCGGGGGATGTTCCGGCAAGCATCGGCTCCACGATCGAACGGATCCGCGGCTCGCGGAGCCTCTCCGCGAGGCTGTCGAGGTGCGTGTCGTGGCGCTGAACCAGGACCTCCTTGGCGCGCTCGATGTGTTCGGGGAGGATCGGCGTGCTGCGATCGGGGACGATCTCCGACGTGGTGACGGCGGCGAGGGCATTGGTGAGCCAGGGTTGGCCGCCCGTGAGCACGAAGGCATGGTCCACCGCCGTCGGCGCGAAGGCCTGGCCGGTGTCGTCGGAGTGCTGGGCATAGAGGCTCGCGACCTCGTCGCGGGTGAAGTCGCGCAGGAGCAGCGAGCGGTCCTTGATGTTGAAGGGGCTCGCGCTAGTGGTGCCATCGCGGCCATCGAGGGCCGTCTTGTAGTCACGGACGTCGCGCATGCCCACGAGCGCGAGCGACCACGGGAACGACGAGGGCCGATCCTGGAAGCCATCGCGGATCTGGCGAAGGACGGAGACGAGGACCATGCCCTCGAGGGCGTCGATCTCGTCGAGGAAGAGCACGAGGGGTCTCGGTGCCGCTTGGGCCCAGGCCTGGAGCGCGGCGCTGATGCGCTGGCCCGCCGGCGCATCGGGCCAGCGTGGAGGCCATAGGCTCGCGGCGAGGCGCCGCTCCGCTGCACCTCGCCAGGCCCCGAGGATCGCCGACTCGGCCGCCCCGATGTCGTCGCGCATTGCGGCACCGACCTCCATGGACACCAGCGTGCCCACGTACTGGCCCTCGTCGGTCAGCTCGCGCGCTAGCGTGGCGACGGCGGTGGTCTTGCCCGTCTGCCGCGGCGCGTGGATCACGAAGTACTTGCCGCGCTCGATCAGCCCGCGTACCTCGGGCAGCCGTGCCATGGCCGGGAGCATGTAGTCGCGCGCCGGGTGGCAAGGGCCGGAAGTGTTGAAGGAGCGGGGCACGAGGAGAGGATGGGCGGCGGGGTCGGATGGGGTCAAGCGGGTTGGCCGGTTGCTAGATCACCCCGTCCCCGCGCAGCTGCGCCAGCTCCTCCGCCGACAGCCCCAGCGCCCCGTAGACCTCTTCATTGTGCGCCCCGAGCTCCGGCCCCGCGAAGTGGCTGCGCGCCGGCGTACGCGACAAGATCGGCGTGATCCTCGGCACCCGCAGCGTAGACCCATCCGGCAGCGTGATCGGCTCGAGCAGCTCGCGCGCCGCGACATGCGGGTCGGCGAACAGATCCGCCGCGCTATTGATCGGCCCGCTCGGCACATCCGCCTCGACCAGCGCACGCAGCACATGCGCCTGCTCATGCGCCGAAGTCCACGCATCGATCGCCGCGTCGAGCTCCTCGGCATGCTCGCTGCGCCCATCGTTGTGGCGCAGCCGCGGATCCTCGGCGAGCTCCGCCCGCCCGATCGCATGCATCAGCTTGCGAAACAGCGCATCACCGTTCGCCCCGATCACCACGTAGCGATCATCGGCACAGCGATAAGTGTTGCTCGGCACGATCCCCGGCAGCGCCGACCCGGTCCGCTCGCGCACGTGCCCCAAGCGATCGTACTCCGGCACCAAGCTCTCCATGATCGACAGCACCGACTCGTACAGCGCCACATCGATCTGCTGCCCCTCGCCGCTGCGCTCGCGCTCGTGCACCGCGGCCAGCGTCGCGAATGCAGCGTGCAGCCCCGCGAGCGAGTCGCCCAGGCTCACGCCCGTGCGCACCGGTGGTCGCTCGGGAAACCCGCTCACGTAGCGCAGCCCGCCGAACGCCTCCGCCACATTGGCGAACCCCGGCCGATCGCGGTACGGCCCCGTCTGCCCGTAGCCCGAAACTCGCACCATGATGATCCGCGGATCGATCGCCCGCAGATCCTCATAGCCCAGCCCCCATTCTTCCATGCGACCCGGGCGAAAGTTCTCGATCACGATATCGATCCCGCTCGCGATCAGCCGCCGCAGCAGCGCCCGCCCGGCCTCCTTGCGCAGATCACAGGTGACACTCCGCTTGCCCCGCGCAAGGCTCCGCCACCACAGCGACGTGCCCCCCTCGAGCTTCCGCCACTTGCGGATCGCATCGCCAATGCCCGGCGGCTCGACCTTGATCACCTCGGCGCCAAACCCCGCGAACAAGTGCCCCGCGAACGGCCCCGCGAGCAGCTGCCCAAGCTCGAGCACACGCAGCCCGGCGAGGGCCTCGGGAGCGGGGGTGGTCATGGCCGCGCACCGTGGCACGCGGGCCGCGGTCGTGTCGAGGCATTGGTGTCCAACCGTCGATCGGTGGATTGGCGCGGTGGATTTCGGTTCTCCGCGAGCGCATGTGCCGCGTGCAAACGAACGCTGGCAGTGCCTGCGCGCCGTTTCTTGCCCCAATGGCACCTTCGATCCGTTGAAGCCGGCTCTGGAGCCTGGTAGGGCTGAAAGTCCGTGGTGAAGCTCGCACGGCTCGAGACGCTGTCCGCAGAGCCGCTCGCAAGGGCGCGAGGCCGCGGCGGATTGCGGGTCCTGCTCCTCGTCGCGATGGGCTGTGGCGATGACATCCCTCGACCTCCCATCACCTGGGAGGGCGAGAACCTGCGCTTCGGCACCGACTCCGAGATCGAGCTCTGCGCGGGCACGCTGCCCTACCTCGACGGTGTCGCCGGTCACCTTGCAGAGGTCTTCGGCAGGCCCAATACGAAGCTCGACTACTATTGGCTGCCGGACGGAGTGGAACGGTACTGCGATGGCGACGTCGCCGGCTGCGTTCGGAACGAACGCGAGGCCTTCTCTACGCTCGTGATCCATCAACACGAGTTAGTTCACGCCCTACGGTGGCCCGAGATTCTGTACCTTCCGCTCGAGGAAGGGCTGGCAGAAGCATACGGGGATGACTGGGATCCGTTCTATCCGGTCTCGGGCGATATCGAGTATCTGCTACGCGACCAAGAGAATGGCAAGAAGATGCCGGGTAACGCATATCCACTAGCGGGGCACTTCGTCTCGTATCTTCGTGCAGAGCACGGGCTGGATTCCCTCCTCGAGTTGGACCGGGCCACCGATGGCCCGGATTCGTTCGCGAGCGTCGAGAGGGCCTTCCGCCAGGTCTATGGGCTCGACCTCGTGGAGGAGATGGATCGGTACAAGGACGAATACCCTGCCTGTGATCAGACGTTCTATCGTGATCTAGCCTTCGACTGTAGTCGCAATGTCATCGCAGCACCGGTCGAGCTGACGGAGGAAATCGATATCAAGGTGTCCACCTCATGCGAGGATCCTGCCGTTCTAGGCCCCCGCTTCGATCAACGCTGGACGAGCATTACTCTGGATGTTCAGGCTCGTGGTTGGTATTACATTTGGGCCGGAAAGCCGGATGGCGACGAAACGTGGCCTGTTCGCCTGAGAGACTGCCAGGCCTCATGTTTCGAAGCGGGCGGCCGCACGATCGTACATGGCGAGCCCATCGTCAGTACTCAAACATGCCTCGAACAGGGGCGCTATTCGTTCCGGTTCGTCGACGATGGTGATGATGCCGTCGACTATCGACTCAGAGTGGCGAGGGTCGATTCTTGCCCCTGAGCGGGCCCTGTTGGGCTGACTTCGATTTCCGTGAGTCATAATGAGGATCTCGGCCGCGCGCGGCTCAGCATCTATTCACGAGGTTCTGCCGATGCGTCTTCCAGCGATCTTCATCATGCTCTGGATCTCGGCCGCGTGTCACCGGTCGAGTGAGACTCATGAGCCTGTGGGGAGAGACCCCGCGGTTGCGACCATCGTCGTGCACGGCGTGGGAGAGGGCTGGACATTGGCCGCCGCTCCGGGCATCTCCATGGGCAACGGCGGTCGACTCGGGAGTCGAGAGCTGCCCTCGTTCCAGGGGCGACTCGAGCAGGATCGTCTCTCGGTCGAGTGCCTGCTCGATTTCCGCTGCTCGGTGGGCCTGACGAGTGCTGACGGCGTGTTCAGGGTCTTCGAGGTCGTCACTGCGGCACCGATCGTCGAAGTCCAAGTCTCGGAGCTCTCGGGGCCCGCCCATGAGGTACGCCCCCGCTACCTACAGCCCCAGTCACGCGCCGCCCGAGTCGCCACATTGCTCGAGAAGGAGAGCGCACTCGTGCAGGCGTGCCGCGCCACGGTCGACGGCGTCTGCGGTGGTGCGTTCGTCCTGCCCGACCCGGATCGCGTCGTGCCGGGCCATGACCCCCGCGAAGCGCTGGCGCGGCTGCGTGTCGGGCTGACCCCCGAAGACGAAGCCCTGGCCACCTGGGTCTACTTCAACGTCGGTTGTCCCCGATCGCCGGTAGACGCCGAGCTGGCGCGTTTG
>JBFIJN010000435.1:0-7639 GCA_041600735.1 Nannocystaceae bacterium | reverse complement strand
GCGCGGGCGTGCTCGACCAGCGCCGGATCGGCGTCGCCCTCGAAGTGGTACTTGCGCAGCACCACGAGCGCGCGCGAGGCCACGGCGGCATCCTCATCGGCCAGCGCGCCAAGCAGCACCGCCGTCGCTTCGGGCGTGACGCGGGTGCGCAGGGCGGCGAGCGCCTCGACCCGTACTCGGCCATCGACATCGCGGGCGGCGGCGAGCAAGCGCGGCAGATCGTCGACACGGCGCGCGTTGCCCAGACCGCTCGTGGCGGCGGCGCGGATGGCCGCGTCCTCGTCGGCCGCCGCTTGGACGAGCGCGAGATGCATGCGCTCGGCGAGCCACGGCTCACGCACCCGGCCCGTCACGGTGCCCATCGGGTGCAGGACCGCTTGGCGCAGCTCGACATCGCCCGCGTCGTCGGCCACGGCGAGCAGCGCGAGCAGGAGCTCGCCCGACTCGCGGGTCGGGGCTGCCACGAACGCAAAGCGCTGCACGAGCAGCACGCGCTCGGGCCACTCCGCAGACGCCGGCTCGGAGAGCAGCGCACACATGACGGCCTGGGCCTCGGGGGTGCCCGCGGCCGCGAGTGCATCGAAGGCCAGCTGCCGACCGCCGTCACCGGCCGCGAGCACCCGCGGCAGCAGCTCGGCCGCTCGCTCGGGCCAGCCCCGCAAGAGTGCCGTCGCCCGCGAGATCTCCCCGGTGCGCGGCAAGACCCCGCCATCCATGGTGTCCATCATGATGCCGAGGTCTTGCATCGTGAAGCCGTCGGCGAACTGGCGATCGAGCTCGCGCGCGGCCGCTTCGAGATCTGGACCTTCGGTGGGATCGATCTCGACGGGGTCGACCAGCTTGGCGATCGAAGCGCGGTCGACTCGCTCGCGCACGAGCGAGAAGCGATCGTCGGCAAGCAGCCCGCGCTCGTCGCCGAGCGTCGCGCTGTCGTGGAGCTCGATCCGCAGCGGCACGCGTGCCTCGTCGAGCTCGATGCGACCGCGGGCGGTCAGCGCCTCGGCCTCGACGAGCATGCCCGGCGCGGTATCGAAGCGCAGCACGCGGGCGAGCTTGCGGGTCACCACGCCGTCGGTGCCGCGGTGGTAGGTGGCCTCGACCAGGCCATGACCCCCGCGGATCTGGCGGGGGCCACCGTCGACATCGGCGCCGCGCAGATCGAGCCGAGCGATCACCCCAGTCATCAGCTCGCGGAAGATCGGCGAGCTGTCGGCGGCAAAGAAAGCGCGACGCACGTCGCCGTCGGCCCCGACGAGGAGCTCGGCGCGCGGTCCGATGAGCGCGGCCGGATCGAGCGTCACCGGCTGGTCCTGCACGAGCAGCTCGTGCGTGGACAGGCTCTGGAACCACACGGCGACGCGAGTGCCCTCGGGCCCATGCTCGATGGCCGTGGCCGCGAGCTCGCCCCGCAGCGAGAGCCCGCCGGTGACGCCCGCGTGACCGTGCGTGCGCGAGGCCTCGGTCTGCCAGTCGAGCGCGTAGACATGGACCTCGCCGATGGTCAGCTGCGGAGCGCTAGCGGCCGGTGCCCCCGCGGGCGCTGCCAGGTCGACGGCGGCGGCCGGTGTGCAGCCACCCCCGCTGAGCGCGAGCACCAGGCATGCACGCCGCAATCGGTGCATGGCGCTCACTTCAACCCCACCAGGGTGACGTCGGCGGTGAGCCTGGGCATCAGCGGTACGCGGGTACTGAAGCCCTTCCAGCGGAACAGCTCGAACTCCTCGTCGAACATGAGGAACTCGATGTAGAGCGACACTCGTCCGGCCAGGGTGGCCAAGCTCAGCCCGAGCTCGGAGGCGAAGCTCACCGTGGGCTTGCCCTTCTTCATGGCCGCGTGCATGCCGAGGTCCGCCGGTAGCCCCAGCTGGATGAGGGTGAGCGTGGCGCGGATGCCCGCACTCGCGACCCCGGCGATGCCGACACCGACCTGGCCCACGCCGTACGCCGCGAAGTAGGGCGTGTACGTGGCCGTGATGTCGAAGCGGGGGTTGTTGGCCTTGCACTCGGTCGAGGCTCGGCCCGCTAGCTTCAGCGACGATCCAAACAGCAGCTCCCCCCACAGCTCGCCGGAGATCGGCACGCCCACGTAGATGTCGAAGCGGGGCTTGATGCCGCTCGGGACCGTCACCCCAAAGCCGGCGTCGGGCTCGGGGACGAAGGTCTGCGCAGACTTCCAGCCGTCGGTGTTGAACAGCGACTGCCCCATCATCTCGAGGTGTGCATTGAAGCGCGCCTCGCCGCTGTTGGGAGGCACGCGCTTCGCCTCGGCCCGCACGGCGCCATCGACGACGGGGATCTTGTTGCCGATGATCCATGCATCGAAGCCCATCTCGCCGTGCGCGGACCCGGCCAGCTCGCAGACCAGCCCGTCGCCGTCCTTCGCAGCAGGCGCGACCTCCCAGCCGACCCCGTACTCATACCCGGCCGCAAACCAGTCCTTGTCGCCGACGTAGTCGCCGCCCTCCCAGTCCTTGCCGAGCCGCCGACCCACGCCGTTGCGGGGGCGCAGGTACTCGCCCACCGCGGTGAGCTCCTTCTCGAGCTGGGCCTTGGTCGCATCGAGGCGGTTCTTGACCAGGGTCACCTGCGCGACGGCGCTGCCCGGACCATCGGCGAACGTGTCCGTGTCGAGGTACGCGGTGCAGTAGGCTTCGTCTGCGAGCTGCCGATCGAGCTTGGGGATCTGATCGAGAATGCCGGCCTCGAACATCTGCGGCGTCCAGTCGCAGCCCGGATCGCCCAGGTCCAAGCAGCTGCGCTGACCCGCGACCTTGCGTGCCCACTCGGTGCGATAGAACTCGCCGATGCGGCAGCTGAGCGGCCCGGCCAGGTTCATCTCGAGGCCCCAGCCGCTGGCTCGCAGGCAGCGGCTCAGCGACGAAGACTTCTTGCCGGCCTTCGCGGGCCCTGCCCCCGCCGGCTGCTTCCCGACCGGTCCGGGCCCCGTCCCTGCCGCCTTCGGGGGTGCGGGAGCCGCGAACAAGCCCATCGTCGACCCGCCCAGCCCCGGCCCCATCCCGTGCAGCTGCCGCACCGCCTCGCTGAGCGGTTGGTTCACGATCTCCTCGCCGAAGCGCTTCTTGATCTTCTGCAGCTGGTCACGGCCGCGCTCGATGTACGTACGCTCGAGCTCGAAGCGCTCGAACGGATCGTAGGCCCGCATGTCGAAGGGCAGCACGACCGCCTGCTGCTCCTCGTGCATCAGCTCGGCGTGCTCCTTGGCCACCGCCGCGGCCCACCGCTCGAGCAGCCCGCGGAACTCGGCGCGGCGACGCTCGTACTCCTCGGCCTCGGCCTGGCTTACGCTCGCGTTCGAGGTGTGCAGCTGCTCGTGCCAGTCCCAGACGTCGTGGAACTTGCGCGTGTTGTTGCAGCTCCCGCCAGAGCAGGAGCCGATGTCGTAGAACTTCTCGCCGTCGCGCAGCGCCTTCTCGAGCGCGAGCATCTGATCATCGGGCTCGAGCTTGGTCACGCCGTCGGCGCGCACGAACTCGTCGGCCTTGGGCACGAACAAGTCGTTCTTGGGGAACTTGCCCACGGGCAAGTCCAGCTGTGACATCTGCACGCCGTCCTCGTCACGCAGCTTGCGTCGGGCGATCCCCGGTTGGCTCGGCATGTAGGCGACCGCGAACACGCACTCGCGATCGCCCCGGCAGGCCGAGGCCGCGTCGATGAAGCGGGTGGCGCCATGGTTGCGCGCATACGCATACTCCTTGCAGCTGCGTACCGCCCGACCGTTCGCCTCCCAGGCGGGATTGCGGTGGAACTTCGCCGCCTCGACGGGGTCGACGGTCGTCACCCGGTCGACCGGCGGCGAGTCGGCCATGGACATGCCCGAGGCGCCCGCCAGCACATCGCCGCTCTTGCGGTAGACCTTGCGCACCGCCAGATCGGCGCCCTTCTTCTTCACGGTCAGGCGCGGCTCGTAGGCGAAGTACTTGCCCAGCTTGACGTGCAGCGGCATCTGCGTCTGCTTGGGCCGCAGCATCTTCACGCTCGGCGCCGGCGTGCCGTCGTGGTGAGCCTCCATCGCAGCGAGCGCGATGGGCTTGCAGATCGCGAGGTGTCGCTGGCCGCACTTGCTGTCGAGGTAGCCCTTGGCCACGCACTCCGCCTCCCCCGGGGTCGGGCACTCGGCGACGGGGGTTCCACCGCTCGGGACGGCCGTAGGCGCGGCGACGGCCGCCGTGGTGCCGAGGGCGAGGCCCACGGCGATGGTCAGGAGGGAGCGGGAGTGCGCCATCTGGAGTACCGACGTAGCTCGATTCGAGTCGTGACCGAAAAAAGTGCCACCCCGTCCTCATTGTCGGGGTGCCAGGGGGCACCCCGGCCGGGGCGCCCGAACGGCATGCCGCCTGATACTCTGTAGCAGGATCGAGCAACACCAAGCTGAGCATCCGCGACGAGGAAATTCACGCAGTCGACGACGTGGCCATCGAGGAGTTCACAACTCACATGTCGACCCACCTTGGTGAGTATTTCCCCGACGACTGCGAGCGCCCCCGATCCGCTCGTTCGCCTGGGACTGGGGCTAGCCGCAGTACTGCTGCGTGCAGGCGCCACCCGGCTCCACGCAGATCCCACAGCTAGCGTTGCAGCACTCGGTGCCGGGCGGACACACGATGTTGCCGCAGCTCTCGCCCGGCAGCTCGGGCGGGCAGTACTGCTGAGTGCACACGCCTCCGGGCTCGGTGCAGATCCCACAGCTCGAGTTGCAGCACACCTCGCCGAGGTCACACAGGTTGTCGCCGCACGGCGTGCCCACGACGCCCTCGTCGGGAACGCAGGCGCACGTCTCCTCGTCGAAGTGCGTGCCGCCGGCGCAGTCGATCACGACCGGGCACGAGCCGCCGCAGTTGCCGACCTCCTGGCAGACCTGCGTGCAGACCTGTCCCGGAGGGCAAGGCGCGCAGACGTAGCCGCAAACCTCGGCGTCCACCCCATGCTCGCCGACTCCGACGTGGACCTCGACGCCGGCGCCACGAAACGCAGGATCATCGTCGACCGACTCGACGGCGCACGCCGGAGCCCACACGAGGGTGGCCGGGATCAACATAGAGGAGAGGATCGAGGCAAGTCGTGGAAGTACGCTCGTCATGGACCGAACGATAGAACACGGAGACGGTCGTCCGCGATGGTGCGACGACCCGGCCGACTTGATGTTTCTCGCGTTCTACCGAGATCGAGCCGCTACGCGTCGTTGCAGACCACGCACCCGGCGATGGAGGCCGCAAGCGCGAGGGTGGACACCAGCACCGAGGTCGCGCCGTTGCTGAGCGAGAGCGTGCGCTCGCCGGCGGTGATCGTGTTGGCCACCGGTGGCTCTCATCACGAAGACCGGGACCTCCACATCACTCCTCGCCGCTCCCGGCGGGTGCACGTCACGGGTCGCGGAACATCCACGGCAGCTCGGCGCGAATGACCTGATCCCACTCGGGCGGCGCCGCGACACAGCGCCCGAGATACGCGGTCCACGAGCTCGCGTCGTCGAACGAGTCCGTCGCCCACTCGGACCAGGCGCCCGCGTAGGTGGTGTCCTCTTCGAACTGTTGCTCGATCGCGGCCGGAGGCTCGCCGCGGGTCCACGGCGGTGGCGGGTCTCCCTGCGCCGCGAGCAGGATCGCGAGCTGCTCCCGCGCGTCGCGGGGAAGCGCTGCAGGAGCGCGACCGCTGGCCAGCGCGTCGTGAACGGCACGCCAGCCGCGCGGCGGCGGAGGCACGGCCTCGAGCCACGATGCGAGCCGCCCCTCGGCACGACGCGCGACCGCCCAGCGCACGAAGAAATTCAGCGCGCGCGCACCATAGCGGACGGCCCCGGCCACCGACCCCTCCCCGACCCACGGAGCCCGCGGCGGATCGTTGCGCAGCAGCCACGCACCGATGGCCGCGTCATCGACGAGCACCCCCGCCTGCTCGAGCTCGCTCCGCAGCGATCGACGACGCTCGTCGAGCGCGTCCGCAACCTCGTCGTCGCCCTCGTCCTCGAAGTCGTCCTCGAAGTCGGGATCGATCACCGACATCGCCGACCTCGTCCAGCTGCGCGGGGCCGGCGGGTGGCGGCGCAGGTAGGCCAATCGAACGGCCCGGTCGGTGGGCAGGCGAGCCAGCCATTGCCACCACATCATCAGCCACCCCTCGCCTCCACCCATGCGCCAGCCGATCGAGCCATTGGGGATCTCGGGGTAGCGAGCCCACGGCGGCGCGAGATCACCGTGGACATCGAGCTCCTTCGCGATCAGCGTGTCGATGAGTGCGTGGCGATCGTCGGACATGGCGGGGTGCTCCGATGGTGCCGGCTGGCCGACGGCCGCGCCAGTGGTACCCCGGCCTCTCGCCCGTAGGACCGCACCGGTCACGGTCCGCGGAGCCCTTCTGTGGCCGATCGCTCGCCCGCTGCGCGAGCCGAGCCCTCCCGTGCGTGGTGCAGGCGTCAGAAGCGACCGGCGAGGCCTACGCGGGCTGGTCCCAGCTCGATTTGCACGCGCGAGGGGGAGTCCTCGCTGCGTCTGCGGCTGATGTCGATCGCGAGCATGGTCACCGCTGCGCTCGCGAGCCCCACGCCAATTGCAGTCATCGCAATTCCTGCGCCCAGCGTCCGATGGACGTAGCGGCAGTCGCCATCGATATCGAGGTTCTGCGGACGCTCGGGCCCGCATCGCTGCGCCACGGGGCGGCCATCGATGGCCACCAGCGCCGCCCCCCCGCCGATGCTCGCCGTCGCCAACACGAGCCCACCGATCGCGAGCGGGCGATGCCACTGTACGGGATCGGCGGTGCGCTGCAGCACCACGCTCAACGAGCGGGTCACGCCGCGCTTCAGCGAGAGCGTCAGCGTCTGCGAGGCGTAGCCCGGCGCGCTGACGCGGATCTCGTGCTCCCCGGGGGCCACTTCCGCACGCACGTGACCGCGTCCGCCAGCGGTGGCATCGATCTCCACGCGAGCGGAGGCCGGGCGCGCATCGACGACGAGCACCGACGGCTCGTCGGCGGTCTCGTGCAACAACCGTCGCATCTCCCACGCCTGCGCCGCCACCAGCTCGGCGAGCTCCAGGCGGCCACAAACCGCGCACTGCTGCTCGGTGGCGGCGATGGCCTCGTCGGCATCCGCCGACCACAGCTTGGTCCGCACGGTGTACATGCGATCGTGCCCTCCGATATCGATGGTGAGCCACCACGACACACCGTGCGCCACGAGCGAGCGCTTGCGACACGTCGCGTTCGCGCAGCTCTCGGCCGCGGCGAGCTCGTCGTTCACGGCCACGCGTAGCCCTGGCCCTAGCAGCGCCGCACGGCTGCGCGTGCGCAGGTGCTCTCGATCGGCGGCGCTGAGGCCTGCCCCGCCCGAAACGGGAAGGACGCCCACCTTGGGTGGCACTGGCGCCACGGAGGCGGACACCAGCAAGGCGAGCATGGCGAAGACCATGCGCTTGCTCGGGTGCACTCCACATGCCACTGCTGTTGGTGTCGGTTCCCACTTCGAGACGATGACCATGGAAGCGCATATGCAGACCCTTGCCGGCGTGGGGCACACGCAACGGTGGTTGCCTCGACCTGCGGGAGCTGTCACCTTGCCCAGCGCCGGGTCGTCGAGCTCGCCCGCTACCGACGAGTCGGGCTGCCTGCGGCTGCGCCCGGGGAG
>JBFIJN010000434.1:0-7644 GCA_041600735.1 Nannocystaceae bacterium | reverse complement strand
GCGCGCGCGGGCGCGGGAGGGTGGGGTGGTCCGGGTGATCGGGCTCGTTGCTGCGATTGCGGCCGCGGCCGCCGTGATGTTGATGGTGATGGTGCTGCCGCGCGCCTCCGCGGGGGTCGAGGTCGCCGACGCTCGGGGTTGGGATCAGGGCATCGACGAGCTTGGGCTCGTGGTGGTGTCGGAGGAGACTCGTGCGCTCGAGCCCTCGCGCGGGGCTCGAGCAGCCGCGGTGCTCGCCCAGCATTGTGCGCCCTGCCATGACTCGAGTGATCCCGAGGGCAAGCCTCAGGCGCTGGATGTCTTCGATCTCGAGCAGCCGCAGTGGTGGATCACCATGTCCGACGCGCAGCTCGAGGAAGCGCGCCTGCGGGT
The DNA here is from genome assembly GCA_041600735.1 of Nannocystaceae bacterium. GTDB lineage: Bacteria > Myxococcota_A > Polyangia > Nannocystales > Nannocystaceae > Paraliomyxa. Next base: position 7,272 of record JBFIJN010000434.1, on the reverse strand, counting down.
GCAGGAGCTCGGGGCCGCGACGGAGGAGGAGCGCGGACGGGTGGCGGGGTTCGTCGAGACCGAGCTGGCCCGCCGCGCGCACGCGGGGTGAGCGGGGGTCGGTTCGGACGGGGGCCGAGGGGCGCGGCAGGTGAGTCGCGACCATGGTGGGGTGGCTCTTCCCGGACGAGAAGAGTGGTCGCGACCATGCGGAGGTGGCCTTCGCAGGCCTACGTGCGTGGTCACGACCATGGTGGGCGCCTGTTCGGCGAGCGATCGTGACCTCGTGGAGGTGGCCTTCACAGGCTGACGTGGGTAGCCGCCGACCACGGTGGGCGGCTGCTGGGGTTGGCGGAGCCGTCACGCTGGCCTTCGTAGGCTGACGGCGGTGGTCGATCGTCGATACGAGCGCTCATCGTAGTCCTTAGTCGTGGTCGCCTTTTAGTCGCCTGGCTCGGTCGGGCGGAGTGGGAACGCGCCTCGAATACGGGCCGCTCGTGGCCAGTTTGGGCAACTCCCTGGCCAATTTGGGCAACGATGATTTTCAGAAAATTGAGTGGCATCGGCTCAGCTGGACCCATATGCTCCGCTTCAGTCTTCCGCGCACCGTTGCCATTCTCGCGAATGTGCCCCTTTGGGCCATTCAGCCAGAAGGTCGACGCTGAACACTTCACGCTATCCCATGGCCAACAACGACTGTCCCCAAGCCATCCTCGATACTCTTCTCGTCGGCCGTCTTGTCGCCTCCGACACGCTGCAGCCGCTGCCGGGGCTGACCGTGGTCGCCAGCGAGCGCACCGATGGCGACGGACGCGTGCTCAGGCGCGCTCACACGGACGCAGAAGGGCGCTTCGAGCTCTGCCTGTCGGCCGATGATCTGCGCACGCTGATGGCCGACGCCAGCGCGCCGAGGTTCGAGGCGAGGGTGTTCCTCTCGATCTGGAACGGTGACGAGTCGGTCGGTGCGCTCTCGCCCATCATCACCACGGGGTCCACGCCCAAGCGCATCGATCTGGGAGATCAGCTGATCTCGGTACCCGCGATTACGCGCAACTATACGGTGCATGCACTGGTGTTGTCGGCTGCGGCGCTTCCGCTCGTGGGGGTCGATGTCGCGCTCCATCTCGTTGGTATCGGGCAGCGGACCGCGCTGACCACGGCGTCGACCGATGGCGACGGCAAGGCCGTGCTCGCATACGACGGAGGGCCCAGAGCGTCGGCGGCCGACACCGATGCGCGGCTCCAGCTCACGGCGAGCTACGACAGCACCGAACTGGCGCGCTCGCCGGTGTTGTTCTCGCTGCCCGACGGTCAGGAGATCCGGCTGGTGGCCACGCAAGACCTGGGGGCCAGGCCGAGCGAACGCGAGCGGATCTCTACGGCCATCACAAGCCTGCTCGACGAGACCGACCTCGGGACGCTCACGCACGACGACGTGGAAGTCTTGTCGCGAGACGCGGACGTGTATCCGCCGCACCTTGCCCTCTTGGTGCGCGCCACCGTCCTGGCCGCAGACGCGCCCGTCGAGGTCGACGAGCTCTATGCGATGGGTCGCGCGGGGTTGCCCCTCACCGTCGCGAGCTTGCTCGTGCAAGACGGAGAGGTGTTTCGCCAGGCGCTCTCGCAGGCGTTTGCGCGCAAGATCATTCCGGTTCCCGCCGGCGGCGAGGAGGCCGCGATCGACTCGATCGCCAGTCGCATGGCGCAGTGGGCCGGAATGCTCACTCTCGACCCGACCACGACGACGACGCGGTGGTCCAACCTCGAGCTCAGCGGGGTGTCGGCACCCGTGCGCGAGACATTCGCCTCGCTGTGGATCTCACTCACGGGCACACCCGCCGAGCGCTGGGCCGCGGTGGCGGCAGACCCTGCCTTGGCCGCTCATGCGCCCGCGCTCGAGTACACCGCGGGCGCTTCGCTCTTGGTGGGGGAGCACGGGCCCGCCGTACAGGCGCTAGTGAACGCGCGCACGGCCGCTAGCGTGAGCACACTCCGCGATCTCGCGGCGTGGGACCTGCCGACGTGGCGGACCACGCTAGAAGGCGTTGGCGTCCCCGCAGCCCTCGCGGGAGGCGATCCGGCGGAGGCCACCGATGCGCTCGCTCGGATCGCGATGCGCGTGCTCGACCTGCTGTACCCGAGCGCAGGGATGGCCCGGGTGCTCGCAGCTACGGCCGTGCCCGAGCTCGTGCAGACCGGAGCGTTCCTGCGCGATCATGCCGAGTTCGATCTCGAGCGCACGATCCCCGCGCGCTACTACGCCCAGCACCCAGAGGCGTTCACCGCGGGTGCGGCAGGCGAGGCGGAGCTCGCCACGCTCGCACGCGTCCAGCGCGTGCATGCCCTGGCTCCGGCGATCGAGCGACCCGCGGTCGTGCAGGCGCTGCTGGGCCTCGGCATCGGGTCCGCGGCCGCGGTTGTGCACCAAGGCCTCGATGGCTTCGTCGACCACCACGGGGCCACGCTCGACGGCACGCATCCGTTCCTCAGCGGATCGCAGCTCGCGAAGGCGGTGTTCGAACAGGCCACCGTCCGCCACGCCGCGACGGTGGCCATGATGGCGCAGCTCAGCAAGGCGTTCCAAGGCGCACCCATGGCGGCGCTGCCCGCCGTAGAGTGGCCCGAGGATCCGACCGATCCCGCCAACGCCACCTTGCGCGCGTTGTTTGGCTCGCAAGACTACTGCGCGTGCGAGCACTGCCGCTCCGTGTACGGCCCGGCCGCGTACCTCGTGGATCTGCTCGCGCTGCTCGAGAGCCGACCCGCGATCACCGAGGATGACGCACTGCAGGTTCTGCGCCGGCGGCGGCCCGACCTGACCGGGCTCGAGCTGTCCTGCGCCAACACCAACACTGTGATGCCCTACGTGGATCTGCTGCTCGAATTGCTCGAGGCGCGGGCGATCGATCCAGCGACCCCTCCCGTGCCGCGGCAGACGAGCCTGACCGCCGCCGAGCTGAGGTTGCGACCCGAGCATCGCCTGGATGACGCCTACGAGCTGACGGCAGCCGCAGTGTATCCGTGGGGGCTGCCGTTCGATCTGCACGCCGAGCGCGTGCGGGCGTACTGCGGGCAGCTCGGCGCCTCGCGGCTCGAGGCCATGCACACGCTCCGAAGTGCCAGTGAGGTCGCGCAAGACCCCTCGCTCATGGACCGTGTGGCCGAGGCCCTGGGGCTCACCCCCGCAGGGCTCCAGCTCATCAGCGGAGCGACGGCCTACGACGTGGTCGATCTGCCCGCGACGATGCCCGTGGACGCATGGGGCATGGCCGGCGGGGGCTGGGCGGCCGTCCTCGCGCAAGACGTGGCGCAGGTCCTCGAGCGCTCGGGCCTAGACTTCGACGGGCTTCGCGATCGCTTGGCGCTGGAAATCATCAACCCAGGGCAAGCCGCGCAGGTCGTGTTCGACGAGCCGAGTTGCGATCTCGCCGACGCGAGGATCGATGCGGTCGATGCTGCGATCTTCGATCGTCTGCAGCGCTTCGTTCGGCTCGAGCGAACGATCGGGATGCCCGTGGTGCAGCTCGATCGCGCGCTGCGAGGACTGGGTGGCCTACTGAACGCGGCGACGCTGCAGGGGCTCGCCTACGCGCGACCGCTGGTTGGTCGCATGCAGCGACCGCTCGTCGATCTGCTCGTCCTATGGGGCAACCTCGATACACGGGACTATCTCGATGATCCATCCCCTTACGCGCGGCGCTTCATCAACCGCGTGCTCACGCCGCAGCTCGATCCTGCGTTCGCATTGAATCCGCTGGGGACCGAGCTGGCGGCCGTGGTGCCGCTGACCGAGGCGCACCACCCCACGATCCGCGCCGCTCTCTCGCTCTCCGATGCCGAGCTGCAGGTGCTGCTCACGGAGGTGCTACCCCCAGCACCCCAGCTGTCGCTGGCGACGCTGTCGGTGCTTGCCCGGCATGCCGTGCTTGCGCGCGCGTTGCGAGTGCCGATAGCCGAGCTCGTCGTTCTGCTCGCGCTGCTCGATGTCGACGCCTTTGCCTCTCCGGAGCAGACCGGGCGATTCGCCGAAGGTGTCCGATCGCTGCACGCAACGGGGCTCGATCTCGCGAAGCTCGACTACCTCACGCGGCACCGCTTCGCTGCCACCGCGGGGCTCGATCCGAGCGACGCTGCAATCGACACCTTCCTCGGCGCATTGTGGGCGGCGGTTCAGGCGGTGGATTCTTCTCTCGTGGGAGTGGAGCAGACGCAGCTCCACGAAGAAGCGCTGGTGCAGGGGCTAGCGACCGCGCTCGACCTCGCGCCCGATGCCGCACGCATGCTGGCGTTCGAGCTGGTGCACGAAGGCGGGGCGCCGGCTCGCGCTGTGTTGCTCGACCCGATGTTCCTCACCGACGGCCAGCCCCAGGGCGCACAGCGCAACGTGTATCGACGCCTGTCCAAGGCTGCTATCGTAGTCAAGGGCTTGTCGGTGCCGACCGCCGACCTCGCGTGGTACTTCGGCGGAACCGACCGCTTGCTCGATCTGGATGCCCTGCCGCTCGTCGTCGGCGGTGATCCTCGACCCCACGTCGAGAGCCTGCGGCGGGTGTCCCTTGGTCGCAGCTTGCAGGAGGAGCTCGGCCCCGCCGACGAGGTCTGGGCGGAGGTCGTCGAGCTCGACACCGACTTCGCCGCGGCCGCGGACCTGCTCGCCGCGCACTCTACGTGGAACGCTGCCGACCTCGTGCATGCGATGGGGTCCGATGTGCTCGGCTTGGTCGACACTAGCGAGCTGCGCGATCCATTCACCGTGGCGCGGCTTCGCGACGTGGCCACGCTCGTGCGGCGCACGGGCGTGCGGGCGGCACAGCTCGACACGTGGGTACGGCCCCGTGCCACCCCCGCCATCGCCAACGTGCTGCAATCCGCGCTCAAGGCACGATACGACGAGGTCACCTGGCCGCAAGTGATCACGCCGATCGCCGATCGCCTGCGCAACGCGCAGCGCGAGGCGCTGGTGGGCTTCATCGTCGGTCGCGGCGACTTCGCCGACGCCACCGCGATCTACGACCACTACCTCGTCGACCCGGAGATGGGCGCGTGCATGCTCACCTCGCGTCTTCGCTTGGCGACGAGCTCGGTGCAGTTGTTCATCCAGCGCGTGCTGATGAACCTCGAGCAGACCGACGTCACGTTCCCACCAGCGACCGCCGAGCGCTGGTCGTGGATGAAGACCTATCGGGTTTGGGAGGCCAACCGCAAGGTGTTCTTCTACCCCGAGAACTGGATCGAGCCCGAGCTTCGCGACGACAAGTCGCCGTTCTTCGAGGAGCTCGAGCAGCACTTGCAGCAGGGCGAGCTCACCGAAGCGCACGTCGAGGCCGGCTACAAGCAGTACCTGCGCAAGCTCCATGCGGTGTCGCACCTCGAGGTGCCGGCGCTCTTCAGTGAGCAGGTAGGCGGCCACCAAGTCGTTCACGTGCTGGCGCGGACGCGCGGGTTGCCGGCGCAGTACTGGTACCGCAACCGGGTGGACGACCGTGTGTGGGCCCCATGGGTGGAGGTGCCCGTGGACATTCCCAGTAACCAGGTCACGATAGCTGCGCACAATCGGCGGCTGTTCGTGCTTTGGGTCGAGGCGCAGCAGGACACACTGAGGGCCGAGAGCAAGGAACAAGAAGAGTACGTCCCTCCGTTCTTCCAGCGCGTACGGATCGGCTGGACCGAGTTCCGTGACGGAGCTTGGTCCCCCAAGAAGGTCACGTCACTGTCGCAGAGCACGACTCCTCCGGCGAACCGTGTCCTTGCCGAGGAGCTTCAGATCGTCGCCTACGAGCGCGGCGAAGGAGCGCTCTACGTCGATGTCGTCTATCTTGACGGCCCTCACGCCCGCTCCTGCGCCTGCTACCGCTACGACGACTGCCGTGACATCCTGGACGAGCTGGGCGAGTCCTTCCACATCAACTACTTGAAGGAAGACCTTGGCACCGGTACGGGCATGTCGTTCGATGGGCAGCGGCACCGAATCGGGAATTTCGACACCGAGCTCGATCTCCTACACAGGAAGCCAAGTGGGCAATACGCTTCGACCATGTTGCTCCGCAACATGCCGCTCGAATACTGGGTCACTACGGCCAAGCAAGCGAGGTTCTACTTTGGGCATACCCCGGTGGTCTTCGATGATAGCGATCACTCGTTCTATATCGTGCCTTCGCGTTCCCAAGTGCCGAAGGGGGGGTCTAGCATCCCGCTCCCCGATCTTGGTGATCCCTGGGCGGCGATCGGTGGCGTGACCTCGTCGTTGCCAGCGCTGCCGAGCCCACCCATCCCAACGAAGACGGAGGTGCTCGGTGCCGCACCCTGGGGTGGCAAGGTCCCGGGCCTAGTCACGTACCAGTTGCATCAGACCGTCACGCCGCGTTCGGGTGGTGCCCTCGCCAACCCCAGTATCGCGAGCTCTCCAGCCAAGGCCGCCTTCTCGAGCAAGATGGGTGAAGCGCCCATGCCCGTGGGTGATGCCTACGAGGTCGTCAAGACGGTCCAGGACATCATGCAGCCGGCGTTCATGGGGGGCGTGCTCAAGGCCGCACCGCCTGCGCCTGCGGCCGCCGAAGATCTAGTCGAGGTTTGGGCCTATCGCATCGATCCGTTTCACCACCCGTACACGTGCATGCTCCTGGCGAACCTCAATCGCTACGGGCTGCCCGGTGTGCTCGCTCCGGGCTCGGCTCCGCTACGGCGGCAACTGGCCGACGAGGGAGTGGTGCAGTCCACCGCCGAGAACCCCGATCCTATTCGATACTACCGGCCCATGGAGAACTTCGTCGCTCCGCCGTACCCGCGCGATGACTTCGATTTTGAGCCCGGCGGAGCGTACAGTGTCTACAATTGGGAGTTGTTCGTACACGCTCCGCTCTTGATCGCCGAGCGCTTGCGCCGGGATCACCGCTATGAGGAGGCGCAGCGGTGGTACCACTTCGTGTTCAATCCGCTGCAAGGTGTCGAGCCCGGTGAGCCCAGCGGGCCGGAGCGGTTCTGGAACGTCAAGCCGATGTACGAGCAGCAGTCGGGTGGGCCCATCGACGTGATCAAGGCCATCATGTCCGACGACGGGTTCGACGCCGACCCCGAGCTGATCGCGAGTTTCTTCAAGAGCATGGTCGCGTGGGTCGAGGATCCATTCTCGCCCCACGCCATCGCACGCTGGCGCTCGGGCACCTATCAGAAGGCGGTCGTCCGCAAGTACCTCGACAACCTCATCGACTGGGGCGACAGCCTGTTTCGGCAGGACACGATGGAGTCGATCAACGAAGCCACGCAGATCTACCTGCTCGCGGCCTCGATCCTCGG
>JBFIJN010000433.1:0-7655 GCA_041600735.1 Nannocystaceae bacterium | reverse complement strand
GCGTCCATGACCCGCACCAGCTGTACCTGCGTGCCGCTGTCGATCGAGAACCCATTGTGCGATCTGAGCGCAGAGCGGCGCAGCTCGACGTTGGCCACGAAGAACACCGTGCACGCGACGAGGGCGGCAACGAACGTCCAGTAGACGTAGTTGGAGGAGAGCTCGGAGATACGACGGGACAACGGCGCCTGCACGATACCGAGATCGCGCAGGATTTCACAGTGCGAGTCTCGGCGAGTCCGCGACTTGGTGATTCGCGTACACCAGCGCGCCGCAGTGCAACGCAGTGCAGCGCGGCGCAACGACACACGACGCGGTGCTCACGGTGCCGCGGGGTGCTCGAGCTGCCACGCCTTCAGTGTCGCGACCAACCGCTGATCCTGCGCCGTCTCGGGCGCATCACCCAGCAAGCCCAGCGCCTCCGCAACGAGGACCTGCGCCCGCGCTCGCTCACCACCACCGTCCCACAGCGCACGCGCCAGCAAGAATGCCGGCAGCGCCCGCCGCCGCGCGTCGTGCTCCTGCGCCCGCTCCAGCGCATACGCGAGCTCGAGCGGCTCGATCGCCTCTGCATGGCGCCCCAGGTGCATCAGCTCCTCGCCCTGCCCAATGCGCGGCTCGACCAGCGAGATGTGCTCGGGCCCCAGCGTGGCCATCGCGGCCTCGGCCCGTCGGAACGTCGCCAGCGCCTGCTCGTGATCGCCTTGCTCGCTGAGCGCCATCGCCACGTTGTTGAGGTTCGCCCCCGACTTGGCGTTGCCGGCACCGAGCCGCGCATCTTTGATCTGGATCGCGCGCTGGCCCGCTTCGATGGCCGCCGCATGGTCCCCGAGCCGGTAGTACACGCTGCCCAGGTTCGTCAGCACCGTCGCCACGGCCAGGTGATCGGGACCGTAGGCGCGCTCGAGCAGACCGAGCGTGTCCTCGAAGACCTCGCGAGCCTTCGCATAGTCGCCGTGCAAGTGGTGGGCAGTGGCCGCATTGCCGCGGAGCTTGGCGACATCGGGGTGCCACGGTCCGACCACCTTGGCCGTGATCGCGGCCGCGCGCTCGAACGTGGCGGCGGCCTGCGGGAGCCGCCCCGCGCGATAGTGCGTCTTGCCGAAGTCCCCGAGCGCGTGCGCATGCCCGAGGCTGTCGGGATCGTGCGTCTCCCACAGCGACAACGCCGCCCCGAAGTGGCGCGCCGCCTCGTCGTACTTTCCCGCCACGTCGGCCAGATCGCCCCGGCGCCGCAGCAGCGCCGCGCGCCTGCGTGGGTCGGCGTCGAGTCGATCGAGCTTCGCCTGCGCCAGGGTGGCCCAGGTCTCGCCTCGGGCGTGGCTGTTGCGCTCGGTGCCATCCAGCCACACCAAGTCGGTCGCCAGCGACGCCTCGATCCGATCCATCCCCAGCGCCTCGGCGCGCCACAGCGCGGTCTCGAGCGCACTCACGGCGCCATCGAGCTGCCCCTCGGCCTCGAGCAACGGCCCCTCGCGTGCCCCCAGCTCGACCTGCGCCGGCGCATGGTCGAGGCCGACCACGGAGGCCCGCGCCTCGTCGAACGCGGCCCGTGCCTCGGCGAAGCGAGCCGCCACCAACAGCGCATCGACGCGCTCGAGCCCGGCGAGCAGATCTTCCACGCGCTGGCGCTGCTCTGCATCCTCGGGCGGAGGCACCTCGGCCCGCAGCGCCTCGAGGTCCTCACAATAGCCGGGGCGGGGCAAGTGCTCGACGGCCTGGCCCGCGCTCTCCACCGTGCCCGCATCGGCGCTGACCAGCACCTCCACTAGCGCACGCAGGGCTCGCTGCCGCCCCGCGAGGCAGTGCATGCGGAGATCGAGCCCGGCACCCGACTGCTCGTGACGCACGTGGGTCGCCTCGCAGGCGCTGCGGTGCTCGTGCACCCACTGCGCGCCCCAAGCATCGAGGCCGGCAATGGTCTGGCTCGCCGCCTCACCGGCGAACGCCAGGCCCGTGCGCCCGAAGGCCTCGTGCAGCTGCTCGCGGTGGCCGTCGTTCCATGACTCGGCGAGCGTCGCCTCGCCGCCGCCGCAGGGATCCTGGGTCGGGCCCGACTGCACCCACGCGCCCGCGCCAGCCACCGCAGCCAGCACGCCGATCGTGGCCAAGCCCGCGCGCACGCGCGAGGGATCGTGACGGTGCGCGACCAGCTCTTGCAGCAGCGCATCCATCGAGGGCCAGCGCTCCTGAGGCGTGGGCGCCAGGCCGCGCAGCACCGCACGACGCAGCCACCCGGGCACCCCGCTCCCCGACGGAGGCGGTCTCACGTTGCGCTCACGCGCCGCGCGGCACAGGTCGGCCGCCGTCGCCCCCTCGAACGGGCGCTCCCCGTAGAGCGCCTCGTGCAGCGCCACGCAGAAGCTGAACTGATCGCTCGCGGGATCGGGCGCCGCGCCAAAGTGCTGCTCGGGCGCCATATAGGCCGGCGTGCCCAGCACGAAGCCGGTGCGCGTGAGCGACTCCACGCCCGCGCCCGAGCCCGACGCTCCCGCGGACACCAGCTCCAGGTCCACGTCGCGATGCGTGGCCGGACCCTCGTCGTCCTCGGCTGCGCGTGCGAGCCCGAAGTCCATCACCCGCGGGCGCCCCTGCGCATCGAGCATCACGTTGTCGGGCTTGAAATCTCGGTGCACCAGGCCCGCGGCGTGGGCCGCCGCCAGCCCTCGACCCGCGCCGACCATCACGTCGAGCACCGCGGCCCACGGCCGTCGCTCGTCGCGCAGCCACTGCCGCAGCGTGCGGCCATCCACGTGCTCCATGGCCACGAACAGGTGCGCAGCCACGGTCCCCACGTCGTACACGGGCACGACGTTGGGATGCGACAGCCGAGCCATCACCTGCGCCTCACGCAGCAGCCGCGAGGACGCGGGTTCCCGATCGGCCGAGCGCGCCCCCGGTCGCAGCACCTTCAGCGCCACGCCGCGATCGAGCTGCGGATCGTAGGCGAGGTAGACGACGCCCATCCCTCCGCTGCCGAGCGTGCGCACGACCAGATAGCGCCCAAAAGCGGTACCGGCGGTCAGCTCGGTGCCGACCACCGGCTCGAGTCTCGCCGCGACCCCACCCCCGAGCGTCGCGCTGGAGCTCGAGGACTCCACCACACACGTGACATCGTCTGGCCCGCTGCTATCCACCGCACCCTCGCCGTGGATGATACCCGAGTGGCGGCCGGCGAGGTCGCCGTTCTAGTCGGCCTCGCCGAGCGCCTTGGCCGCTTCGCGCTTGTTGCCGAAGTACACCTTCACGCCCTCTTTTTGCAGGAATTGGCGGATGGTGGGCCCGTCGAGCGCGAGCGCGCGCGAGGCCAGGCGACCGAGATCCTCGAGCAAGGGCTCCACCGTCTTGGTCAGGCCCTTGAGGTCGTTCGACAGCGTGCGCAGGTTGGCCATGGCCACCGTCGCGTCGTCGATGATGGTCCCGATCTTCTTGGCGCGATCTTCATCGACGATGTCGGCCAGTCGCTCGAGCTTGGCGAGCGCGGCCTCGGTGCGATCGAGCAGCTTGGGCAGGCGCTCGTCGAGGCTGGCGCTGATGCTGTCGGCGCGGGCCAGCAACAAGGGGATCCGCCGGTCGCCAACGAGGTCGCGGGTGCTCTTCACGATCTCGCGAATGTCTGCCTCGTTGTCGGTGGCCATGCGCCGCACGGAGGACGAGGTGGCCTTCACGTCATCGACGAGCTGGTCGATCTCCTCCCGCGTGATGATCGGCGGCTTGCCGTCCTTGCCGGTCGCATCGTCCATCAGCTCGGCCAGTCGCTCGGCCAGCGGCCCCAGCATCCCGGCGATCGAGTCCTCGCCGCCCAGCAGCGGCTGTAGCGCATTGAGCACCTGATCGACCTCGAAGTGGGTCTCCACGTTCACGATGACCCCGCCCGGCTCGAGCACCGGGCTCTCGCGCTCGCCCGGCGCGAGCTGGAGGTACTTCTCGCCCAGCAGGCTCTTGGCGCGCACGATCGCGGTGGCATCGGTATGCAGCACGATCTCGGAGTCGACGCGCAGCGTCAGCACCGCGGTGTCGTGATCCACCCCGATCTTCTCGATGCGACCCACTTCAACGCCGGCCACCTTCACCGCGTTGTTGGCCACCAGGCCCGCCGCGTGCTCGAGACGCACCTCGTAGGCCACCCCGCCGCGACTGCCGAGCGCGCCGATGCTCTGCGCCAACCAAATGAGCAGGCCCAGCGTGCCCAGTACGAAGACCCCCAGCCCAATGTGGGTACGGTTCATGTCAAACGACCTGGATCGGACCGACGGTGGCCCGGTCGAAGAATTGGCGAAGCGCCGGGTGAGTGTCGCGCTCGAGGTCGGCCTTGGGACCGTAGGCCACGAGCTTGCCGCCGGCCAGCATCCCGATGGTATCGGCGATCGTGCGGGCCTCGGCCGTGTCGTGGGAGATCACGATGAACGAGATCCCGAGCGTGCGATGCATCTCCATGATGAGCTCGTCGAGCGTCGCCGACATCACGGGGTCGAGACCCGAGCTCGGCTCGTCGCACAGCACGATCTCGGGCTCGAGCGCGATCGCCCGCGCAAACGCCACCCGCTTGCGCATCCCCCCCGACAGCTCGGAGGGGAATTTGTGCTCGGCCCGAGGCAAGCCCACGCGCGCCAGCTTGTCGGCCACCTTGGCGCGGATTTCCTCGTCGTGCAGCTTGGTGTGCATGCGCATGGGAAAGGCCACGTTGTCGCCCACGTTCATGTCGTCGAACAGCGCGCCATCTTGGAACAGCATGCCGAAGCGACGCCGCACCTCGAACAGGCGTCGACGATCGCGGCTGCGTCGCTCGTCGAGCGCCGCGATGTCCTCGGTCCCCACGTACACGCGCCCCGCGTCGGGGCGCATCAACCCGACGAGGATGCGCAGCAGCACGGACTTCCCGGTGCCCGAGGGCCCCAGCAACACCGTGATCGAGCCCTTCTTCACCGTGAGGCTCACGTCGTCGAGGACCTTGTGAGCGCCGAACGCCTTGCAGACGTGCTCGAGCACGATGGCGTCGTCGGGTCCCGGCACGATCGCGAAGACCATACCCCAACTGTCGAAGACTCGTGCGGCGACCGGCGGGTGACCGGGGCTAGGTGAACGCCGGATCAGCCCCCCGCGGGCTCCTGCATGCGCGCGAGGGCATCGCGACACGGCACCTCGTAGTCCTGCGGTCGCCCAAAGGTAATGGCCCCGAGCACGCCCTCGAACGCGGGGAGCTCTGGCCCACAACCGCGGAGATCGGGCGGAATGGTGGCCAGCGGCGCGACGCAGCGCTCACGCACCGCGTGCGCCCACGCCCGACATGAAGGACCCAGCACCGGACCCGCGGTGCGACCGGCCACCTCCGGGGGCAACGCCCGCAGGTGCTGGCCACAGCTCTCCTGCCTCGCTTGCTCGGGCGAGACCCCGGGGGCGCGCGCGGCCGGCCGCTGGTGAGCCACGACCGGATCACCGTCGGGGCGGTACAGCGCCATCACGCGCACGATCTCCCCGTGGCAGCTTGGCGTGGCCACGGCCCCGTCGAGGACCGCGTCGCACCGCGCGGCCACGGCAGCCACGTACGCCCCGCAGGGATCCGCCACGAGCGGCGCTCCGCTGGTCGCGGCCGCCGAGGGCTCGGCTTCCGTCCGTGGTCGTGACCGCGCGCTCACCCAGTCGCCAAAGCAGCCGCCACACGAGAGCGCCAGCGCCACCCGCAGCGCAGCACGGCGACCCGCCCCAACGCGTCGCCTCGCCCGCGCCCGCTGCCGATCGCTCGTCATCGGGCACGAGTCTAGCGCAGCCGCGAGCGCGCCTCACGGCACGATGTACATGCCCATCAAGCACATCTCGTTCTTGGTGCCCCAGCCCGGCATCACCGGCTCATCGGTGCTCGACGTGTCGAAGCCGCAGGTCACGCGCAGCACATCATCGAGCCCCAGCGTGCGCGGCTCCTCGTAGAAGTACTGGAGCTGCCAGTTGAAGTCCCAGCGCGGCACCCAGGCCGCGCACTCGGTGCCCGCGCCCCCCTCGATCTCGAGACGCATCGTGCGGCCATACTGGTGCATGTGGGGGAACACGCCCAGCAGATCGATCGAGGTCAGCGGGGTCCCGAACAACAGATCGGAGACCGGTAGCTCCCACACGTACTCCGCCGAAGGATCCCCCGGCGGCAGCTCGATCGGATTGCCCACGAAGATCGACTCGAGGAACGGATCGGGCAGCGCCATGAAGCCCTCGCGCGCGACGTCCTCGACCAACCGCAGCTGCACCGTGGTCTGGTCCGACATCCCCACGTGGTCGGGGTTGGCGAGGTTGTAGTGCACCTGGATCACCAGCTGCTCCTGCTGGGCCACGCGCAAGCCGGTGCCCGCGGGCAGCTCCACCACGCCTTGGCCGGGTGCCCACACCACCGGAATTCCGCTGACCTGCACGCCATCGCCCGCCGCGCCAAAGCAGGGCCAGCCGTCGCGCCCTGGCGACTCGTCGTCGAGCGCCTGCATCGCCTCGGCGTTGGTCATCCCCCCGCCCACGTCCTGGTCGGGATCGACCGGCATCACCAGCACGTGGTGCACGATCGCATCGTTGCCAGGCCGCACGTCGTAGCCGGTCAAGAAGCGATCGCCCGCGAGCTGCGGGTCGACGAGGAAGCAGCGGTACTCGTCGAACTCTGCGAGCTCGCCCCCTTGGATCGCGGGCGTGAAGCTCGGCGTGCTGATCTCGGTTGCCCCCTCGAGTCCGGGAAGCTCGGGGATCGCGAGGTCGTCGCGAGGCTCACCTTCGACGGCCCCGTCGGCGACCCAGGCCGCGATCATGTCGACGCTCTCCTGCGGCAGCCACCGCGAGTGACGGAACTCGCCGCACGTACCATCGTCGACCACCAGCCACGGCGGCATCGTGCGAGCCTCCACCGCGGCCGCCACCGCCACCGACCAGGCCCGTGCTTCCTCGTAGGTGTCTAGCGCGAACGGTGCCACGCCACCGTCGCGGTGGCAGGTCACGCAGCTCTCGTAGACCACGGGCGCCACGTCATCCCAGAACGTCACCGCCGGGGTGCCGGTCTCGTCGGCCACCGCGGTCTCGCTGCCGCTACCGGCGGATCCGCTGCCTGCCGTGCCGGAGCCGACCGACCCATCGTCGGTGCTCGCGTCGTCGCGGCAGGCCTGCGCGGCCAGGGCAGAGATCAGGCAGAAGGTCCAAGTGCTCAATCGGAGGGTATTGCGTCGCATGATGCACACGGTCTCGAGCTGAGCACGCTCAGCTCGTGGAAGTGCCACGTATTGTAGCCATGGTTGTGAAGGTGAAGCGTCAGCGTGGCGCCCACGGGGGCCTCCACTGGACTGTCGAGCTCGAGGGTGCGCGTGTCCGCGGGGCCCGGGATCGCAACGAGCTCTTCCCACAGCAGCTCGTCGTCCACGAAGATCGCGAGGTGGCCCGCGGCCGGCTCGACGCTCGCGAGCGTCTGCCACCACAGCTGCAGCTCGAGCGGATCGCCGAGCTCGAGCGACTCGAGCAGCGGCTGCCCGAGTGAGAGGTAGTTGCACGCGCCGGTATCGATCTCGATCCCCCCGCTCTCGAGGTGCCACCCCTCGTCGCAGGACAGGCTCTCGGGCTGGTGATCGGGGAGCGGGTCCCCCTCGACGTTCGCGACCCATGCACCGTTGCGCACCAACGAGCGCCACGTCGGCTCG
>JBFIJN010000432.1:0-7685 GCA_041600735.1 Nannocystaceae bacterium | reverse complement strand
GACCCCTGCCGCCACGCTCAGGTGCCCGATGTTGGCCTTGACCGAGCCGAGCGCGCAGCGACGCGCCCCGCCGTACACCTCGCGCAGCGCGGCGAGCTCGATCGGATCGCCCATCGGCGTGCCGGTGCCGTGGGCCTCGACGTACGAGATGTCTTCGCCCTCGAGATCGGCCACCGCCACCGCCTCGGCGAGCACCGCCACCTGACCGTCGACGCTCGGCGCGGCGTAGCCCACCCGCTTGGCGCCCTCGTTGCCCACCGCGCTCCCGCGGATCACCGCCCAGATCCGATCGCCCGCCGCCACCGCCTCGCTGAGCCGCCGCAGCACCACGACGCCTGCACCATCGCCGAAGACCGTGCCCTTGGCGTTGGCGTCGAACGGGCGGCAGCGACCGTCGGGCGAGGTGATGCCGTCGCGCTCGTGGATGTAGCCCACGTGCTGCGGAAAGCGGATCGAGACCCCGCCTGCGAGCGCCATCTCGCACTCGCCCGCGAGGATCGCCGAGGCCGCGAGGTGCACGGCGACCAGCGAGCTCGAGCACGCGGTCTGCACCGCCATGCTGGGCCCGGTGAGGTTGAGATGATACGAGGTCCGCGTCGCCAGGTAGTTGCAGTCGTTGCCCATGCGCGCTTGCATGTTCTGCATGTACTGGTCGATGCGTCCGTGCCCGCCCGCCTCCGAGAGGAACAGGTTGCCGAGCAAGTAGGTGGGCGCGAACGAGGCCGCATAGACCCCGATCGAGCCGTCGAACCGCTCGGAGTCGTGGCCCGCGTGCTCGAGCGCCTGCCACGAGGTCTCGAGGAACACGCGCAGCTGCGGGTCCATCAGCTCGGCCTCGCGACCGCTCAGGTAGAAGAACGAGGGATCGAAGGCATCGGCGTGGTCCAGCGTCCGAGACCAGCGCACGTAGCCCGGGTGGCGCCGCACCTTGGGCGGCACGTGGGCCCGCTCCAGCATCGCCTCGGTCACCGCTTCGCGACTCTCCACGCCCCCGCGCAGGTTGGCCCAGAACGCGCCGAGATCTGCCGCCCCGGGCACGCGGCAGGACATGCCAATGATCGCAATGTCGTCGTGACTCATCGTCTCAGTGCCTCCCGCCGGCGCCTCACTTGGCGCGCAGCTCCCGACGTCGCGCGCCCCGCGAGGCGGCCCGAGTCCTTGCACGATTGCCCGCGTCGCCGTGCTCGAGGGCCTGGGCCAGCGTGCGAATGCTGGGGTAGCGATACAGCGTGACCATCGCGACCTCGATCCCCGTGCGGGCCCGCAGCTCGCTGCCGACCATGGCCAGCTTGAGCGAGCTCCCGCCGAGATCGAAGAAGCTCTGATCGACCCCCACGCGCGCGACCCCGAGGATCGAGCTCCACACCTCGACGAGCGTGCGCTCGAGCGGCCCGCTGGGCGCCGCGATCGGCCCTGCTCCTCGCTCGTCCTCGGGGGTGATCGCCGCGAGGGCGGCGTAGTCGAGCTTGCCGTGCGCGTTGAGCGGGAACGCCTCGATCGCGACCAAGCGGCGGGGCACGCAGTGGGCCGGCAATCGGGCGCGAAGCTGGCGGTCGAGCGCGGCCGCGTCCCACGGGCTCGCCGACGAGACCACGTAGCCGACCAGCGCGTGCTCGCGGCCCTGCATGGTCGCGACCACCACCGCGTCGACCACGGTGGGCAGCGCCTTGAGGGCGGCCTCGACCTCGCCCGGATCGACGCGGATCCCGTCGATCTTCACCTGTCGATCGAGCCGCCCGCTCACCCTGATGCGGCCGTCGGGGCCGCGGATCCCGAGGTCACCCGAGCGATAGCCACACACGCGACCGTGCGCATCGACGATGAAGCGCGGGTCTTCGCTCGCGGGCTGCCCCCAGTACCCCGGGGCGATGTGCTCGCTATACACGATGATCTCGCCCCGGTCGGGCTCGTCGCCCACCAGCTCCACGCGCGTGCGCAGCACCGGCTTGCCCACGGGGAACACCTCGGTCTCGAGCGTCTCGCCGTGGTCGTGGCGGTTCATCAGCACGCTGCTCGACTCGGTCGCCCCGTAGGAGTTGAGCACGTAGCTCCCCGGCTCGAAGCAGGCCTCGAAGGCCTCGATGTCTTGGCGATGGATGAGGTCGCCCCCGAGCGCGAGCACCCGCAGCGAGGGCCACCGCCAGCGCTCGCGCCGGATCACCGTGGACACCGCCCTGAAGATCGGGACCGTGGAGTGGTAGACGGTGATCGCCTGCCCACGCAGCCAGCGCAGCAGCCCCTCGATGCCGAGCTCCTTGAAGCGCACCGGGTAGAGCGTCGCGCCGCTGAGCAGCGCCGCGAACGTGTCTTGCATGGCCGAGTCCCACCCGTAGGCCGACTGAAGGCTGACGCGATCCTCGGGGCCCATCGCACAGGCCCGGATCCACACATCGATGTGGTGCAGCAGATTGTGCTGAGTCTGGGCCACCCCCTTGGGGGCTCCGGTGGAACCCGAGGTGTACAGCACATATGCATACTCCCCGGGCGTGGCCTCGACGGGGTGCGCGAGCGAGGCCGGGCGCAGGGTGGAGAGATCGATCCTGGTGCGCACACCACCGCCGAGCTGGCGGGCGAGCGCCTCGTTCTGCGCGTCGAACACCAGCGCGGTCGCGCCCGAGTCCTCGAGCATGGTGGTCATGCGCTCGAGCGGATAGGCCGCGTCCATCGGCACGTAGGCCTTGCCCGCGAGGATCGTGCCGAGGATCGCGGCCACCGAGTGCAGCCCGTGCTCGAACAGCAGCGCCACCCGCCCCTCGCCCGCGCCATCCTGGTCCAAGAGCGCGCTGGCCACCGCGCGCGACCGCGCCAGCAGCTCGGCGTAGGTCCACTGCCCCGCCGGGGTGCACACGGCGATGCGATCGGCCTCGTCGCGCGCCACGCGAACGAAGCTCTCGGCGATGCCGGACCCGAGATCAAGCTCGTGCATGCGGTTCTCCATATTCGAACACCGCGGCCACGTACTCGGGGCGACGGCGCAGCTCGGGGTAGACGGACGCGGACTCGACGAACGGGACGCGCCACACTGGAATCCCCGCGACATCGAGGGTGCCCTCCGCGATCATGCGAGCACAGCGGGCGAGGTTCTCGTCGACCGTGCCCTCGCCGACGGGCGCGGCATAGTCGACCTCGCCGTGGACATAGGCGGGATCGCGGTAGCCGGCGCCGCAGCGCGCGGACATGCGGATGTCGACGTTGCCGAGCTCCACGCCGAACGGGACCTGAACGGTCATGCGCCCGAGCACGGTGAGCACGGTGCGCGCCGTCTGGTGGTGGTAGTGAGGGCCCAGCAGCGCGAGGCAGTCGCGCAGCAGCGCGTCGTCGGCCGCGGGCACGCACGCGAGCACGTGGGTGAAGCTCGGCGCAGACTGGCCCTGGGCCTGGGCCTTGGCCTCGAGGCTCGCATGGAGGCCTCGCGTGCGATCGACCTCCACCACCGCGACGCCCTCACCCAGACCGACCAGCCGCGGCGCGAGCACATCGGCCACGCACACGTGAGCGCAGACGCGCTCGGCCAGGCGAGCCACGAGCTGCCCCACGAGGCCCCCGCCGACCACTAGCGCGCGATCGCTGGCCCCGAGCCGCGCGCGGTGGAGACCGTGCAGAGCCGTGGCCGCGATCCCAGCGAATACCGCGTGCCAAGGCGCGAGCCCACCGGGAACCGCAACACACAGGCGCTTGGGCACGCACACGTACTCGGCATGCGTGGCGTGCTCCCAGCCCATCGCGATCACCGGGGTGCCGAGCGCGAGCCCCTCGACCCCTTCGCCGAGCGCATCGACCACCCCAGCCACGCAGTAGCCGAGACGCAGCGTGGTGTCCTCGCGCTGGCAGCGGTCGATGTAGTGCAGCTCGGTGCCGGGGCTCACCAGGCTCACCGAGGTTCGCACCCGCACCTGCGCACGCGCGGGCTCGGGCCGCGCTTCCTGCCGCAGCTGCACCCCGGCCCGCCCCTCCACGACCAAGAACCGCGACGACGTCATCCCGCGCTTCCCGAGACCTTCAGCAGCCGCCGTCCCGCCGTCTGCGGATCCAAGAACACCTCATCGTCGAGGCCCTGCCAGGGCTCGCGGGCGCCAGGGATCGGGCCCTCGGGGAGGGGCAGCGAGCCTTGCTCGTAGCTCGCCCGGCGATTGCGCTTGCGCTCGAGCCCGAGGTTGAGCCCCTCGAGCTCGATGTTCCACACCTCGAGCTCGCCGAGCTCGACCGCGGCATCGATGATCGACTGGCCCAGCGGGGTGCGCACGAAGATGCGGCCGTGCTTGGCCGCGTCGGGATCGTCACCCGCCTCGACGCTCGCCGCGAAGATGTTGGGATCGCCGTCGGAGACGCTCACGTCGGCCAGGCCCGACATCCAGTCGCCGCAGGACAGGCAGCGGTGGGTCTTGTTGGTCGCGAACTGCTTCACCGCGCGCCAGAACGGCACGTAGAGGCGACGCCCATCCTTCATGTCGACCGCGATCTGCCCGGGGTAGTCACCGCTGCGGTAGCGGACGAGCGCGACGTCGTCTACGCTCTCCTCCAAGATCTCCTCGATCAGCGACTCGGTACCCCGCGGGGTGGTCCCCGACGAGCAGCCGAGCTCGACGAGCAAGCGGATGTTGGTGCGAGCCCACTCCCCCGCGCGACTCTCGAGACTCTGGAGCTTGCGAATGCCCTGAATGTGGCAGGCCAGCCCCACGACCGCGACCATGCGCGGAGTTGGACTCTCCATCTCGCGGCGCAGCACCCCGAGATAAGGGGCAATTTGGTAGCTCGACTGTGCATAGTTGACGAGATCGTCGACATCCTCACACAGCGCCGGCGCGGTTCGCCAGCCGCGCTGCGGCTCGCGGCCCATCACCAACACACTATCGAGCCCGAGGTGGCGCTTTGCGGCCCGCAGCACCGCAGTTGCACTGCCGCCGCTCGCCGAGGCCTCGAACACCTTGCGCTCGCGCGCGCGCCCGCCCAGGACCTTGGCCCGGATCCCGATCCAGCGCTCGTCGAGCCGGCGTCCGCGGCCGAACAGGCGCTCTTCGGCGATCAGCGTGTCGGGTCGAGCCCCCGGGCACGCCTTGACACAGTCGGTACAGTCGGCGCATCGAGACGCGAGGCTCGGCTCGCGGAGCTTGGGCACCAGGCCATCGAATTCGATGAGATTCTGCGGACAGGCAAGTCCGCACACTCCACAGCTCGAGCACAGTTGCTTGTCGAGGACGTCTCGACTCAGATCGAGGAATGGCAAGTCGATGCCTCTCCAGTCACCATGTAATTGCAAGTATGCGCAGCCCGAGACCGTACAGGTCGCGAGATCGTGCATCGCATGGGGGCGAAATTCGACGGGGTAATCGGCCGTCGGCCGGGAGGCTATCTTGACCGAGAATCAGTTGAAGTCAAGCACGTCTGTGCCAACAACCACTGTACTCGAGGGCCGGTCGCGCGCGCTCGTGTCACCCGTCTTCATCGACCGACTTGGTGAACCCGCCGGCCGATCCTTCGCGCTCGTTCTCGCCCGCGTCCGCGGGATAGAGCGCCTGGTGTCCGAATTTGCGCCGCACCTCGCTGAGCACGCCCTGCAGCGCCTGGCCCTTGGCCTGCGGGCGCGGCTCGATCGGCGTGAGCAGATCGAGCTGGAGAGGCTGCTCGGAATCGACGAGCTGCCCCACGCCCACCCCGGTGAGTCGGAACTTGCGACCGCGAAGCTCGACATCCTTCAGCAAGCGACTGACCGCGTCGTAGATCACCTTGGCCTCGCGCGTGGGCTCGGCCAGCGTGCACTGACGCGACTCGGTGTGAAACTCGGTGTCACGGATCTTGAGCTGCACCTTGCGGCCAGAGAGATCCTTGGCGGCCAGGCGGTCGGCAACGCGCGTCGCCTGCGACAGGAGCTTGCGGCGCAGCGCGACCTCGCCCACCACGTCGACCGCATAGGTGTCCTCGGCGCTCACTTGCTTGCGCTCGCGGCCGGGGGTCACCTGCCGCTCGTCGCGAGCGTGGGCCAGTGCGTGGAGGTGCAGGCCGCTGTCGCCGAACCACCGCTGGAGCGCATCGGCGGGCAGGCGGCGCAGCTCGCCGACGGTGCGCACGCCGAGCTCGCGCAGGCGCGCCTCGGTCTTGGGGCCCACGCCCCACAGCTTGTCGATCGGCAGCGGCGCGAGGAACTCGAGCTCGGCGCCCGGCGGGACCTCGGTGAGCCCGTCGGGCTTGTTCATCGCCGAGGCGATCTTCGCGATGAACTTCACGGCGGAGATCCCCACCGAGCACGTGAGTCGCGTGCGCTCGAACACCGCCGCGCGCAGGGCCTGCGCGGCCACGCGCCGCGGGCCGTGCAAGCGCTCGGTGCCGGTCATGTCGATGAACGCCTCGTCGATCGAGAGCGGCTCGACCAGCGGCGAGAAGCGCCCGAATATTTCGAAGGCCTGGGCCGAGGCCTCGCTGTAGGCCTCGAGTCGCGGCGGCAGCACCACCGCATGCGGACAGCAGCGCAGCGCCACCGCCATCGGCTGCGCCGAGTGGCAGCCATGCCGCCGCGCCTCGTAGCTCGCCGCCGCCACCACGCCACGACGACCCGCCCCGCCGACGAGTACGGGTTTCCCTCGCAGCGAAGGATCGTCGCGCACCTCCACGGACGCGAAGAACGCATCC
This sequence comes from Nannocystaceae bacterium, assembly GCA_041600735.1. Lineage (GTDB taxonomy): Bacteria > Myxococcota_A > Polyangia > Nannocystales > Nannocystaceae > Paraliomyxa. The sequence goes on along the minus strand of JBFIJN010000432.1, from coordinate 1,061 downwards.
ATGTCGACGTGGAAGATCGTGTGAGGCGCCGAGACCATGGCGCGGGCTTCGGCCCTCAATCTAGCACCGGGTTGCTATCCTCGCGCCCTCCCCGTGAGCGCGCCTCCTACACCTTCCCGCCGCCTGCTGTCCCTCGATGCGCTGCGTGGCATCGCCGTGTTCCTGATGATCGAGCAGCACGTGGGCATCTGGATGTGGCGGGGCCCGGGCCCCGGGCAGACCCACAATGACTTCCCGGTGCTCGTGGGCTTCAACGCGCTGGGGGGCATGGCCGCCCCGCTGTTCGTCAGCCTGGCGGGCATGGGCAGCGCGCTGTTCGTGGCCGCGGGCCGCCCGCGCACCGACATCACCTTGGTGCGCCGCGGCCTCGTGCTCATGCTGTTCGGACTCGCGCTCAACCTCATGACCCCCAGCTGGTTCTCGTGGGGCTCATGGTTCGTGCTGCACATGATGGGCTTTGCCATGGCCCTCGCGCCGCTGTGGCGGCGGCTGTCCACCCGCGGGCTGCTCGTCGCCTGCGGCGTGGTGCTGGTGGCCACGGTCGCGGTGCAGCTGTGGTTGCCCACGCCGATCCCGCTCCACAACCCGCGCATGAAGGACCTCGGCTTGCCCGGCGGTGCGCTGCGCCTGGCCGTGGCCGAGGGGCAATTCCCCATCTTGCCGTGGCTGTGCTTCTACCTCGCGGGCTTCGTCGCGGGTCGCTGGATCAAGGAGGGGCAGCTCGAGCGGGTCGCGGGGCTCGGGGTCGCGGTTGCGATCCTCGGCGGCGGCGGTCACCTACTGAGCGGCGTGATCGCGCACCCCTGGGTCGAGCGCGCGTTCGAGCTGCACCTGGGGTTCTATCCCGCGTCCGTCGCGATCGTGGGGCTGCTGCTCGGCGGCGCGCTGTTGCTGATCGCCTTCGTCGCATGGGTGGAGACCCGCCGCTCGATCACCAAGGGCCACCCGCTCGTCACGCTTGGCCGCGCATCGCTCACGCTGTTGATGCTGCACGTGGTGCTGTTTCGCGAGGTGAGCCGCCCGATCGGCTGGTGGCGTGGCCACTCGGCCGAGCTCGCGCT
>JBFIJN010000431.1:0-7693 GCA_041600735.1 Nannocystaceae bacterium | reverse complement strand
GGCGACTTCTGCGACAGCGAGATCATCGACGGCTCCGGGATCCTCTATGTGCCGGCGGGCGCGGATCACTCGAAGGCGGGCTTGCACTGCTACCCCGGCGAGGTGCGGATCTACGGCACGCTCCACGTGATCCCTCAAGGCGGCATGGTGGGGACGGGCACGCTCGAGCTGCGCTCCGAGTCGGCGATCCTCGTCGCGGCCGGAGGCCAGATCGACGGCGTGGGGGCGGGCTTCCCCGGCGGGCTCGCGGCGCCCACCAACGGCGGCATGGCGGGCGCTGGACCCCGCCCCGGCTGCGGCGGCGGCCCCGGCAGCTGCGTGGCCAACGGTGGCTCGGGCGGTGGCTACGGGGGCAACGGCGGCACCGCCGATCCCGCCACGCCCTACGCGATGGGCAACGCCTGCACCCTGTGCAGCCAGCCGACCGAGCCCCACTGCTTCGGGGCGGGGGGAGCCACCGTGGGCACCGCCAACGGTCCCGACCTCTCGATGGGCTCGGGCGGTGGCGCGGGCGGCAACAGCTGCGGCTGCAACGACTCCGGCGCAGACGGTGGTCGCGGCGGCGCGATGGTGAGCTTGGCCGCCAACGATCGCGTGCGCATCGATGGCTCGGTCACGGTCAATGGCATCACGCCGGCCACCGACGACTCCCTGTGCGGCTATCGACCCGGCGGTGGCGGTGGCTCGGGCGGCGGCCTGCTGGTGGCCGCCGAGCTCGTGCAGGGCGCGGCGACCGGCTCCTTGTCGGCCAACGGAGGCGGCGGGGGCCAGGCTCTGGGCGACATGAACAGCACCTGGGGCTGGGCCGGTGGCGGCGGCGGCGGTGGACGCATCAAGGTCTTCGCGCCGACCAACGAGTACATGGGCGGGTTCTCGGCGATGGGCGGTGCGGGAGGCATGTCCCCGCCCGACGGTGATAGCTACGCCGGGATCGCAGGCCAGACGGGCACGTCTTCGGCCACCGCCGTGATCCCCCCGGCGTTCGACAACATCTCCTGCAACTAGGCGCAGGGCGTGGGTAGGGCCCGGGCGAGAGTCCGGGCCGCTCACACCAACTCACACCATCAGCTGCTCGAGCAGCTCGAAGTGCTCCTGCTCCTTGGGGTCGATGACCCCATCGGCGCTGAACACCGCGCGGGCGGCATCGAGGAACAGCTCTCGGTGCGCTCGCGGCACGCGAGTGGGATCGACCTCCTCGGGCGGCGGCGGGCTCTTGAGCCAGCGATGGATCTGCGCGCGATCGGCCTCGAGGTCGAGTGTCTTGATGAGTCGCTCGACCACGACCTTCTCGTCATCCTGCACCTCGAGGTCGGCCCACGCGAACGCGCAGACGAACCTCATGAGACGGAGTCGATCTTCGCGGCTCAGGTCGGCGAGTGACGACATGGCCGCACGATATCACATGGAGATCGAGCCCTTACGAAATTCCGACTTGCCGATGTGAGCGTTGACCAACACTGGGGTCCCCCCCGCCGCGAACGCCTTGGCCTGCGCCAGTACTCCCGGGAGGTCCTCGATCCGCTCGACCTGGAGGCCCTTGGCGCCGAACCCCTCCACCACGCGATGGTAGTCGCTGCGGGCGAGCACGGTGCCCACGTCGTCGCCCAGCAGCACCACCTGATCGCGGGCGATCTGCTGCCAGCTCGCGTCGTTTCCGACCACTGCGATCACGGGGATCCCGTGGCGCACGAACGTGTCGAACTCGGCGATGCTGTAGCCGACCGAGCCGTCGCCATAGAGTATCCACACCTCTGCGTCGGGGCGGCACAGCTTGGCGCCCAGGGCGAAGCCGGCCCCCACGCCGAGCGTGCCGAACGCTCCGGGATCGAGCCACGAGAGCGGACTGCGAGCGCGGGTCACGTACGAGGCGGTGGCCACGAAGTCGCCGCCGTCGGCCACCTGCACGCTGTCCTCGGCCAGCGCGGCATCGATGGCCCGCACCACCGCCAGCGGGTTCATCGGCTCGAGCTTGGCCTCGCGGGGGGAGGCCACGCGATCGTTGGCGGCCGCGCTGTGGGCCGTGCTCTGCTCGAGGATCTGCGCCTCGCGGTCTTGGTCGCGCGCGCGGAGGCGGCCGCGCCAGGCCGCGCGCTTCGCCGAGTCGTCGGGCGGAGTCTGCTCTGCGAGCGCGCACAATAGCTCGGTGGGATCGGCCACCACCGTCAGCGTGGGGCGGCGGTTCTTCTTGGCCTCGGCCTCGCTGCGGTTGACCGCGATGAGCTTGGCCTTGCGCGAGATCGACAGGCCGTAGTCGAGGCGAAAATCGCACGGCACGCCGGCGAGCAGCACGAGGTCGGCTTCTTTCAGCGCCTTGCTGCGGTTGTGGCGAAACCACAGCTCGTGCGAGGCGCCCAGCAGCCCGCGCGCCACGCCCGACAGGTACACCGGCACCTCGAGCCGCTCGAGCGCGGCGACGAGGCGCGGTAGCTCGCCGGGCTGCAGCGTGGCCTGGCTGCCGAGGACCAGCACCGGGTGCTCCGCTGCGCGCAGCAGCTTGGCCGCGCGCGCGACCGCCCCGGGGAACGGGACCGGCGGCGTGGGTCGAATGCGAGGACCCGGGGTGTGCCGGTTCGCGCCCGCGAACACGCGGGCCAGGTGCAGGCGCAGGTACGCCTGGAGCGCCAGCTCGGGCAGGCTCTTGGTCTTCGACGCCGCCTTGGCCCCGTAGAACTCGCGCACGTTGTGCTCGGGGTACAGCAGATCCACCGGGCACTCCACGAACACCGGTCCCGGCACCCCTTCTTGCGCGACCGTGAAGGCCTTCTCCAGCGTGGGCACCAGGTCGCGCACATGCCTGCACGACACGGCCCACTTCACGTGGGGCTCCATCAGCGCCATCTGGTCGATGTCTTGCAGTGCGCCGCGACCCTCGAGCACGGTGGCCGTGGCCCCGCCGAGGAGGATCACCGGTGATTGCGCCATCTGGGCGTTCTTGATCGCAGTGATCGTGTTGGTGACCCCGGGCCCGGCCGTCACCGCGGCCACGCCGGGGATCCCGGTCAGCCGTGCGACCGCATCGGCGGCGAACACTGCGTTGACCTCGTGGCGCACGTCGATCACGCGAATGTCGCGGCGCTTGGCTCCCACCAAGATCGGCGAGATGTGTCCCCCGCACAGCGTGAACAAGAAGCGCACGCCCTGGCGGCGCAGCACCTCCGCGATCTGGTCTCCGCCGTTCATGATGCCGCCTCCAGCACGTGGCGCTTGGGCACGAAGCAGGTCAGCCGCCCGGTGAGCACCACGGTCTCGCCCATGCGCACCTCCACCTCCACGAAGTACTTGGGCGATCCTTCGACGTGCGGCTCCAGCTGCGCCGTGGCCACCAGCCGTCGTCCGACCACCGCGGGGGCCACGAAGCGCAGCTCGGCGGCGCCGACCACCACGGTCGGCTCGTTGATCGCGAGCATCGCGGTGAAATCGGCGAGGCCGAACACGAACCCGCCGTGCACCAGACCCGACGCGTCGGCCTGCATGCGGGGCGTGGGCATGAGGCTCACCGTCGCCGTGCCCTCGCCGAGCGCCTCGGGTGTGCCGCACAGCTCGCGGTCGAGGCCTAGATGGGTGCGAATGTCCACCGCGTCAGGATACCCGCAGGGTCTCGCCGATCGCGACCCCACCCCGCTCGCCTCCGCCGCGGGCCGGCCCGCGACGAGGCGCGGCGGATCGCCGATCGCGACCTCCCGCCAGCGTGGGCCGCGGACCGGCCGGTAAGAAGCGCGGCGGATCGCCGTGGGCTGGATCGCAGGAGCGGGCGGTGCTCCTCCGTGGTACGTGCATCCCCGTGGCCGTGCTCGCGTCGGCGGTGGCAACGTGGCTCGCGATCGCGAGCGCGGTGCAGTGGCAGGCTCCCGCGGGCTGCCCCGATCGGATTGCGGTCGAGCAACGCATCGATGCGCTGCTGGGCCGCACGCCGACCGAGCACGAGCTCCGCGCGGTGGGCGTGGTCCAGGCAGGGCCGCCGTGGCGCCTCGAGCTCGAGACCACCCTCGGGGGGAGTCGACAGCACCGCGTGATCGAGGCCGAAGATTGCGGGACGCTGGCGGAGGCGGCCGCGCTCGTGCTCGCGGTGAGCGTGGACCCGCTGGGCGTCTCAGGGGCGCCGGCCATGCTCAGCGAGGGCGAGCGCGCCGAGATCGTGCCCGAAGCTCCCCTCGTAGCGCCGGTCGAGCCCTCGCCTTCGCTCGAGTCGCGCGAGCCCCCAGGGCTCCCCACGCCCCGATCTCCGGCCTTCTCTCGCCTCTCGCTGCGGCTGGGGGCCGGGGCCGAGCGCGGAGCCGTCCCCGGCGGGACGGGCGGCGTACGCCTCGGACTCGCGCTCGAGGGGGACCGCGGGGTCCTCGTGCTCGACGGTAGCTACTGGATCGATCGCCTCGCCGTGCTGCGGGCGGGGCCGCCCCCCAGTGGCGCGCGGGTGGGCTTGGGCACGGTCGCGGTGCAGGGTGGGGTGCGCCTGGGTGGCCCGCGCGTCGGCGTTCCGCTCTCGATCGGGCTCGAAGCCGGAGGCCTGCGCACCCGCGCCGTGGGTCTCGCCGGCGGCCAGGACCTCACGCTGGCCTGGCTCGCCGGAGTGATCGGAGCTGGCGTGCACGCGACGATCTCGGGGCGAGTGGCGCTCTGGACCGTGGTCGAGGGGGTGCTGCCCGTCGTACGGCCCAGACTGCGGGTTGGCCGCAGCGGCGACGACGTGGTGCTGCACGAGCCCGCGATCGTGGGGGTCCGTGCCCTCGCGGGGATTTCGATCAGAATTGCGGAGCGCCCGTGACGGACCGTGGGCCAGCCGGGAATGACAAGCTCGAGTGAGCTACGACCTCGACGACCACGCCGCGCCCGACGCGGATGACCTGGACGCCCCGACCCTTGCCGAGGGCGGGGCCTCGAGCGTCGTGTCCGCCGGTCCACGCCCCGCTCGCGCCCGCCACGTGTCTCGTTCACGGCGCAGCTTCCATCGCTTCTATCGCGCGCACTTTGGCTTGGTCTGGTCGCTGGTCCGCCGCTTCGGCGTGCCCTCGGCCCAGCACGAAGACGTCGTCCAAGAGGTCTGGCTCATCGCCTACCGGCGCCTGCACACGCTCGAGCCCGATGCCTCGGCCAAGGCGTGGCTCTCGAGCATCGCGCGTCACGTCGCCTCGCGGCAGCGTCGCACCGACTACCGGCACAGCCGCAAGCTCACCGCGCTGGGCGTCGCGACCAAGGACGCGGTGATACTGCCGTCCACGATCGGGGAGGCGCACGACGCTCGCCGAGTGCTCGATGCGATCATGGGCGAGCTCGACGAGGATCAGCGCGACGTGCTGCTGCTCTCGCAGGTCCACGGCCTCACCGGTCCCGAGATCGCGCAGGCGCTCGAGATCCCGCTCAACACCGCATACTCGCGGCTGCGGCTGGCTCGGCGCCGGGTCGACCGCTTCGTCGCCGAGGCAGGGGCCCAAGAAGCGGCCGTGATCGGAGCGCTTCGCCGCCGCGAAGAGCCGCCCCCGCGGGCGGCCGCACGCGTGTGGATGATGATGGCCCCCGAGCTCGGCCTCGGAATTGGCGGGGCGAGCACGGCCGCGATCTCGAGTGTGGTCGGTGGGGTCGCGGGTATGAAGGCGTTCGCGGTCACCGTGGTCGTTGGGGTAGTGGGCCTGCTAGGGGCACGCGCGGGTGTGGATGCTGCGAGCGCGGGTGAGCCTCCGGTCGTCACGGCCGTGGTCGCGGCCGCGGTCGTGAGCGAGGAGCCTGCGACGCTGCCCGCCGGCCCGGAGCCCGAGCTGCGCCCGCGGGAGCGGCCCGTGAGCGACGAGTCGCTGCCTTCCGCGCCCGCCCCCGCGCCCGCGCGCCCCGTCGTCGCGGAGCGCTCTGCGATCACCGCCGCGGCTCGCCCCGCGCCTGCGCCGAGCCCGAGTGATCGCTCCACGCTGACGGCCGAGGCCGAGCTGCTCGGGCGCGCCCAGGGCTCGCTGCGTACTGGCGATGCTGCGGCCGCGCTGCGTCTGCTCGAGGAGCACGAGCGGCGCTTCCCGCTCGCCGAGCTCGGTGACGAGCGCCGAGGCGCGCGCGTGCGGGCGCTGTGCGAGCTCGGCCGCGCTGCGCAGGCGCGGGCCGAGGCGCTCGAGCTGCTGCGCGAGCGCCCGCACTCTCCGGTCGCCGCGGGCGTGGCCGATGTTTGTTCCCAAGCGGTGACGGACGCCGCTCGCGGTGGAGATGACCCGAGCAGGAGCCCAACATGAACACCGTCAGCAAGAACTCCCGTGTACAATCGTTCCCCTGCTTCGCCGTGGGTCTCGTGGTGCTGCTCGGCGCGCTCCCGAGCTGCTACGTCGACGCGAAGATCGGCAACGATCCCGAGAGCGACTCGAGCAGAGACGACGACGACGATCACGGACACGCCAGCGACGTCACGACCGATCCTACGGCAGGGCCTGGCGCCACCAGCGGTCAGTCGGGTCCCGCGACCGCGACCGTGACCTCGGCGGGCGAAGACACCGGTGGCGGCGGTCTCGATCCGGAGACCGCGCTCGAAGTCTGCGGGGTGGTCGTGGTTCCTCCGGAGCCCGGCCAGCCGCTGTTCCAGGAGGGCATCGAGTGCTCGGGAGGGTGCAACATCGATGTGCAGAGCAGCCAGCAGGTCAATCTCTACGACTTCGGCGAGTGCCTGTGCGCGGCGATGGACTGCGGCCAGCTCGGGGGCGGCACCACGGGCAGCTTGCCCGGTGACGACACCGACACCGCCACCGGAGGCGAGCCCGATGGCTGCGGCCCGTTCCCCTCCGGCGAGGGCCAGTTCACCTGCGAGTGCGAGATGTGCTCGATCGACGTCACCAACGTCGACGCCACCTGGGTCGAGGAGGAGGCCGACCTCCCCAGCGTCTGCGCGTGCATGTGCGGCGGGGCGGGCTGCGGCTCGCCGACCTGAGCCACCGCCCATCAATCCGCTGTAATCATTGGCAAAAGCCGGATGGGCGCGGAGCCCTCACGCGCTCCCTTGACGTTCGGGGGCCGGGGCGGGTAGGTATCCGCGCCCAGCCATTCCGAAGTAGCTCAGTTGGTAGAGCAGGCGGCTGTTAACCGCCGGGTCGGGGGTTCGAGTCCCTCCTTCGGAGCCACAGAACGCCGTCGGGGCCACCCCGGCGGCGTTTTCGTTTGCGCTGCGCGGCGACCACCGGCGTCATCGCCGTTCTGTGCAGCTCGCGATGGGCCCTTGGCGGAAGTCTAGGGGCACACGCGCGGGGGCAGGTTGCGCTCGGCTTGGCGGACAGTCGTTGGGCTCGGACACGCCGCGTGGTCATCGACACTACCTCATCGACACTACCTTCGGGATGGATCCTCTTCGTCGGCACGTCACCTTCGGGCATCGACACTACCTTGGCATCGACACTACCTTCGGGATGGATCCTCAGACACGCCGCGATCAATCGAGCCGGAGAGGGGTCTTGCTCTTGCGTCACCCGCCCAGCGTAGCAATGGTCGAGTCCAGGGAGTGTTCGGCATCCGGGGGCCGCCGACGACCCCGGTGCCCAGTTCGTCTCGGGTGCGCCGGTCGCCGGGGGGATGCCGGCTTCGACGGTGCCGCGCTCAGAATCGTAGCGCCAGCGCCAGTCCCGGAGCGGGGCTGCGATCGACCATGATCGTGGGCGCGAGCGCACGCAGGTGCGCGAACTCGCGTGCCTCGCGTCGTCTCTTGATCCCGACGCCGAGCATGGCGAATCCGGCC
>JBFIJN010000430.1:0-7706 GCA_041600735.1 Nannocystaceae bacterium | reverse complement strand
GGCGTTGCACCGCGTGGGTTCCAGGTCGGTAGGAAATGCAATCGCAGACCTCGAGTCGCCATGGCATCGAAGCGCCACCTCGACTCCGAATGGAGCGAATGAGCGGTCATCATGAACGCGGAACGAGCTGTCGCAAGACGGGAAATTGGGCCAGTCTTGCACGATCGTGGTCTTGACTATTTCACGTGACCTGGATGCGGAGAACGCCCTCGGCCGCTCGTCGAGCTTCGTGAAGTCGAGCGACGGTCGCGGTCCGCAGTTGCTCGGTGGAGAACGCCTTGCTCGCCAGACGTAGCCGAGTCCCGTTGTCGACTTCCTCGAAGAACACCGAGCACTCACAGTCGAGGACCGCAGCGAGAACGTCGGCGTCGACCACGGTGGTCATCGGACTCGGCCGATGGCGGCGAGTGGTAGGCAGGGGGCTGGCGAGACGGAGCGAGCGCAAGACGGTGTGGATCGAACCTTCGGGCACCGCGAGCCCGGCGATGCCATCGTAGGTGCCGAATCGCTCACGGAAGTCGTCGAGCTCATCACGCTCGATCTCGAGGATGCTCATCTGGCCATTGACGCCAATAAGCCCACTGGTCGACCCGTCGACGAATGCACGGATCGAATAGTGGCGCTCCACGAGATCGAACCGAGCATCGTGCTTCATCCATACGATCCACGATGGACCACAGCCCAGATCCTCGGATAGGCCAACCAGGAGCTGCACGATGGCGCGCCGAAGCTCATCGATCCTCTCTGCCTCCAAGCGGTCGGCCAGTGCACAATAGCGGCGTAGGTGGGGGCGATCCGGCTCGGGCGTGGGCTCCGAGTAGTCGGTGATGAAGTCGGCGTCCTTGAGCAGCGGCCCGTCGATGAGCATGATGTCCAAGACCGCAATCGAAGGAGCGAGCACGAGGTCGGGGTTCCATGTGCCGTGGATCGGGTTCGCGCTCTCGGCCACGTCCAGGAGAATCCGATTCATCGCGCGCAGACTGCCAGACGGGCGAGGGGAGCATCAAGGCGGCGAGGGATCTTCCAGCAGGACCGTCGCGGCTCGTTGACTCCGTCATCCGCCGCGTCCAGGATCTTCAGATCCCATGACGATCCCACTGTCCAAGCACACGGAGCAACTCGTCGACACGCTCTTCGAGGACCCACTTCGTACTCGCGTGAGGACGGCGCTTCTCGAGCAGGTGAGCGGGAACATTCCTGACTGCGAGGGGAAATCTCCAGAAGATATGGAGCGGATCAGGTTCTCGGTGATCAAGCTGATCCACGAGGACGATGCCAACTTTGCGGCGGTGGTCGAGCTGGCGTACGTCGACTGGCGAGACTTGTTCATGGCCGCGGGCTTCGGCTTTCACCCTTGTGAGCATGAGATGTGGTTTCGCGCCGTCGTTGAGGGTCGCTCCCGCTGAACGTGGCTCGTGCCGCTAGCCACGCGCCTGTCCGTGAACCACCATTGCGCCGTGCGCCGCATTCACGTCATCGGTTCCAGCGGGTCGGGCAAGACCACGCTCGCGCGGGCGCTGGCCGAGCGGTTGTCGCTGCCCCACCTCGAGATCGACCGGATCTACCATCAAGCGGACTGGCAACCCCTCGCGGTCGAGCCGCTGCGGGCCAAGGTCGAGGCGTTCGTCGCTGGCGATCGCTGGGTGATCGACGGCAACTACTCCAAGGTCCGAGACCTGATCTGGACCCGCGCCGATACGGTCGTGTTCATCGACCTGCCGCGCTGCCGGGTGATGGCCCAGCTCGTGCCCCGCACGCTTCGTCGCGTCATCACCCAAGAGGTGCCGTGCAACGGGAACCAGGTGCGCTGGCAGAGTCTCCTGCTCGCCGACCCCGAGGAGAACCTGCTGCTATGGAGCTAGACGCGGCATTCGCTGCATCGCGCGCACTATGAGGGACCTCGACACCACGCCCGTCGACCCGCGCCTCACGCCCGCGCCCGTGAGATCAACGCCACCACCCCATAGCCGACCCCCGCGCACGCGAGCGAGCCGAGGTACGCGACGGGGCTCTCGAGGCCGTGCGCGAGGATTACCCACGAGACCACGCCGAGCGCGAGGGCGGTGAGTGCAGCGGCGGGTCCGCCGGTGCGGGGCGAGAACGCCATGCACCCGATCACGAACACGCCGGCGCTGCCGAATGCGGAGGCCTCCTGGACGAGCTCGTGCACGCTGTCGCTGAGGTGGGCGAGGCCGTAGGACAGCAAACCCAGGAGCACCACGCTGATCCGCGCGACCCGCAGCGGGGTGGTGGGGCTGCGCTGGCGGATCGAGCTGGGCAGCAGGTTGTGCGCGACGAGCGAGCCGCAGGCCAGGAGCGCGCTGTCGATGGTCGAGAGGATCGCAGAGACGAGCGCGCCGCTCAGCAGGATGAAGCCGATCTCGCCGAGGTAGTAGCGCGTGACCGCGGGGAGCACGGCGTCGGCCTCGTCGATGCCCGGGACGACAGAGCGCCCCACGAGCCCGAGTACCACGGGGATCGTGCCGATGATCAGATAGATCGTGCCGGCGCCCAGCGTGCTGCGGCGGGCCAAGCGGGCGCTGCGGGCGGAGGTGATGCGCATGAGCAGCTCCTGGGCGAACAGCGAGCCGAGGATGGGGATCGCCCAGTCGTTGAGGGTGACGAGCATGCCCGTCGGAGGTGTCGCAGCGGTGGGCGCGGCCGCGGGCGCGGCGTGGAAGAGCGCGGGGAGATCGGGCGCCGCGACCACGAACAGCACGAGCAGGCAGGCGACCAATACGCCGCCCTGCAGCACATCGGTGTAGGCGTCGGCGAGCATGCCTCCCGAGCCGGTGTAGATCAGCACGATCGCGATCGCGATCACCATGCCGATCTCGGGGGAGAACCCGCCGGTCGCACCGAGCACGGTGCCGAACGCCCGGATCTGCGCAGCCGCCCACAGCAGCGAGCTCGGGATGATCAGGATCGCCACGGTCCACTCGACCGTGCGCGAGTACCTCTCGCGAAACAGGTCGGCGAGGGTGACCGCGCCGCGGCGCCACAGCGGTCCGGCGAGCACGAGGCCCATGAGCAAGAGGCACAGGCCATAGCCGAACGGATCGGCCGACACGGCGCGCGGGCCGTGCTCGTAGACCTGGCCCGCCGCGCCGATGCAGGTCTCGGCCCCGAACCAGGTGGCGAACACCGAAGCGGTGGCGAGGACGGGGCCGAGGCTGCGACCCGCGACGAGGTAGTCGTCTTCGGTCCGGACTCGCCGGGACACGTACACCCCCACTCCGAGCTGCAGCGCAACGTAGAGCAGCAGCATCGCGAGTGAGAGGCTCATCGCGGGCGCAGGATACACGCGGTCGGACGCCCGAGCGTGGCCGGCGATCGGGGCCGGCCACGTGGCGGGCCCGCCATTCGCGACCGACGAAGGGGGCATGCAGGCGGGTACGCCGGTAGGGCGGTACGAGGCGCCTCACGGCGTGGGGTGCCGGATCTCCAGAGATTCCGGGGAATTCGCTCGATCGGCCCCGCCGCCGCGGCGGGGTCGTGGAATCGATGATTGTCTACCGTCCCGCGAGCGCCGATAGTGGGACGGTGATGCGCGACGCATGGGTGTGGGTGGTGGCCGTGGGTACGATGACCGCGGCGTGCTCGGTGGGGGTCCCGGGCAGCACGGCCACCAACGGCAACGCCTCGTTCGGCTCCAACACCGAGTCGGCGTCGGCGTCGGCCTCGGCCACGGACTCGGCTGCGGACACGCTGATCGAGGCCACCCTGAGCGCGGGCTGGTCGAGCGGCGTCGGCTCGAGCGAGGACGGCAGCGGGCCGACGAGCGCGGACGTGACCTCGAGCGGAGACCCGACGTGCGGCGACGACGTGGCCGAGGGCGCCGAGGTCTGCGATGGCTCGGACCTCGCCGAGGAGAGCTGCGTGTCGCAGGGCTTCGATGACGGAACGCTGGCGTGCGCGGCCGATTGCGCCGCGTTCGACACGAGCGGGTGCGTCTCGTTCTCGTGCGGCAACGGGATGATCGAGGGCAACGAGACCTGCGACGGGGCCGATCTCGGGGGCGAGGACTGCGGCTCGCAGGGCTTCGTGGCCGGGTCGCTCGGCTGCCTCGGCAACTGCATGGGCTTCGACACGACCCAGTGCGTGAACATGGTGTGCGGCAACGGGATGGTCGAGGCGGGCGAGATGTGCGACGGCGCCCAGCTCAACGGTCAGAGCTGCGTGACCCAGGGCTTCGACGGCGGCGCGCTCGCCTGTGCGCTCGATTGCTCGGGGTTCAACACCTCGGGGTGCACGCTGAGCTGCGTCGAGCAGAACATCGGCAGCTCGGTGGGGGCCGGCGTGGCCGCGGGCAGCACCGTGGGCGAGGACGAGGACATCGCGCAGAGCTGCGGGGGCGGGGGCGCGGTGGACCGCGTGCTTTCCTTCACCGCCCCGGCGGCCGCGACGTTCCGCTTCGACACGTTCGGGTCGGGCTACGACACCGTCCTGGCGGCGTACACGACCTGCAGCGCGGCGTCGGAGATCGTCTGCAACGACGACACCTTGGGCCTCCAGTCGCAGATCGACGTCGCCCTCGCTGCCGGCGCGTCGGTGTTGATCACCGTGAGCGGCTACGCCGGCAGCACCGGCAACTGGATCCTCAACATCACGCAGCTGTGAGCGAAGTCGAGCCCCGGCCGGCAGCCGCGCCATGGGCTCGCTCGCTCGCACGTGCGCGCAAGAGCGCGCACTACCTGTGCGAAATAGCAGTGGTCTGGGCCACGACCCAAAATGGGGCGGCGCGTCGTTCGTGGTGATATCGTCCCTATCGTGCGAATCATCGCTTGGCCTGCCACCGATGTCGGTCGGGTGCGCAGCCACAACGAAGACAGTCACCTGGTCGACTCCGAGATCGGTCTCTACCTCGTCGCGGATGGCATGGGTGGTCATGCAGGGGGCGCCCATGCGTCCCAGCTGTGCGTCGACGTCGTCGACAAGGTGGTGCGGCGCGGGGTGGATGCGCTGCGATCGGTGCCGCCGCAGCACCGCAGCGATGCCATCACCGAGCTGCTGTGTGCGGCGGCGAGTGAGGCGAGCGCTCGCATCTTCGACCAGGCCGCGGCCGACCATCGCTTGCAGGGGATGGGCACCACGCTCACCGGGATCTTGCTGCACGGGAGCCGCGGCTACGTGGTCCACGTGGGCGACAGTCGGGCGTTCCTCATGCGCGGGGGTAGCTGCCGCCAGCTCACCAACGACCACAGCTGGCTCAACGAGCAGCTGCAAGCGGGGCTCATCACCGCCGAAGAGGCGGCGCACAGCGACCTCAAGCACATCATCACGCGCTCGGTGGGCTTCGAGCGCCATGTCGACGCCGACGTGATCCCGCTCAACGTGCACCCGGGCGACGCATTCTTGCTGTGCTCGGATGGCATGGCCAATTACATCGAGGGCGAGGAAATCGCCGAGCTGGCCCGCGACCACTGGTACGCCGACCTGCCCCAGCTGTGCACCGACCTGGCCAACAAGCGCGGGGGCGACGACAACATCACGGTCGTGGTCGCGCTCGCCTGCAACGACCATGATGAGCGGCGACCGGTGCGAGACGGTCGTGCGACGGTGACCGACACGCTGCCGCCCGTGAAGCTCTGAGCCGGACCGCCACCATGGGACGGTGCGGGGGGACCCGCGCGGCCGCCCGCGCGGTACCATGTCGAGGGACCGGACGGGGTCGAAGGATGGGACAGGCGATGCGGTCGAGCACGATCCGAGCGTTGGTGATGGCGGCGCTGGTCGCATCCTCGTGTGGTGGCGATGACTCGGGCTCCGGGGAGCAGTCGGACACGGGGATCCACGTGACCTCCGGCTCGATGACCGCGGATGACACCGGCCCCAAGCTCGACGTCGAGGCGGCCACGATGGCGGCCGACGACGGCAACAACCCGCTCGGGTGCAAGAAGGTCGACGTGATCCTCGCGGTCGACAATTCCGGCAGCATGTCCGAAGAGCACGAGGCCCTGCGGGGGCCCGTGTTCGACTCGTTCCCGCAGACGCTGCTGGCGATCAACGAGGGCATCGACGACTTCCACCTCGCGGTGATCGACGCGTGCCCCAAGCCCGCCTACTTCCACGACACCGGGGCCGGCGGCGCCTGCGACTACTCCACCGGGGCCAACTACATGATCTCGAGCTCCGCTCAGCTGGCCGAGGAGTTCGCATGCGTCAGCGACTTCTCGCCCGCCGGGTACATGGGGCAGGACGACATGTGCCTCGACGCAGGCGACTTCGGCGACGATGACGAGCAGCCCGGCCTGACCGCGGCGGAGGCGGTGGCCGAGGCCGCGAGCGAGGGCGCCAACTCCGGGTTCCTCCGCAATGACGCGCTGCTGTTCATCGTGACGATCACCGACGAGGACGAGGCGCTGGTCGACGTGGGCTCGACCGCGGAGATCCGCGATCGGATCCTCGCGGCCAAGGGAGGGGACATCAATCGGATCGTCTACCTCGCGATCGCCGGGGGCTCGGACTGCAACGGCCCCTATGGATCGGCCCAGGATGCCGTGCAGGCGCGCGCGCTGGCCGATATGTTCGGGAGCCGCGGCGCGTTCTGGGACCTATGCATGGGCGATCTCGAGACCGCCTTCGAGCAGGTCATCGAGGATCAAGTCGACTCGGCGTGTCAGGACTTCGTGCCCCAGGGCTGAGCGCTCAGAGTCCAATGCGAGAGCCGCTCTGTCGGCAGTCGCGGCGCACCGCGCTGCGCTCTCCGAGGCTGAGTGACTTGAGCGCTTGCTTGGCGTCGTCGGTGTTCCCGGTGCGACAAGCCGCGCGCGCCATCACGCTGGCCGCGTCTGCGCTGGCCTTCGCCTTGTTGCTGCGGGAGGCCAGGCGATAGGCCTCCGCGGCATTACCGCGGCTCAGCGCAGACTCGGCCTGGCGCAGCAGCTCGGAGGAAGAGGGTGGCTTGGGCCGCGGCGGAGGGGCTTGCCGCGTGGGCTCGGGCTCGGCGCGGGGCGGTGGCTCGGGGGCCGACTCGGGCTCGGGCTCGCGACGCCTTCGTGAGCGACGGCTGCGACGCACGGGCTCGAGCGTGGGCTCGACCGCGTCGGTCGGTAGCGCGTCGGCGACCGCGAGCATCTCTGGGGCGGACTCTGGCTCTGGCTCGACTTCGGGCTCTGGCTCGACTTCGGGCTCTGGCTCGACTGCGGGCTCGGGTACTGGCTGGGGCGCGGGCTCGGGCTCGGCCGCCGGGGGTGGCGGCAAGCCCTCGAGATCGGTGGCAAGCAGCGCCGAGGCGGCAACCGTGGGCGGCGGGTCTGACGTGCTCAGCACGACCGCCACGCCAGCACACAGCAGCAACGCGGCCGCAGTCCCGAGGAGGATCACGAGTGGCCGCCTCGAGCGGCCCGCACGTGGGAGCGCCGCGGGTGCCGATGCCAGTCCGGCTGCCGCGGCGACGACGGGCGCCCCCGAGGGCATGACCCGCGCGGGGCCGGGCGGGGGCACGTTGAATGCCACGGGCACGCTAGGTGCGGGCGTGGGCGGCATCTGAACGATCGGCCTCGCCATCGCGGGCGAGGTGCGCTGGACGGGAGGCGCGGGCGCGGGAACGAAGGGCGCGGGCGCGGGCACGAAGGGCGCGGGCGCGGGCGCGGGCACGAAGGGCGCGGGTGCCATGGTGCGTTCGACGGCTGGCGTCGGCGCGGGCGCGGGCACGAAGGGTGCGGGCGCGGGCACGAAGGGCGCGGGTGCGGGCGGCATGGTGT
>JBFIJN010000429.1:0-7709 GCA_041600735.1 Nannocystaceae bacterium | reverse complement strand
TCGGGGGCGGCGGCGGGGTTGCTGGTGAGGCGGGCGAGGACGCGGCCGCGGATGGCTTCGGCGGGGATCCAGCCGACCGCGCGAGAGTCGCAGCAGGCTCCGTCCTCGCGGTTGTCGGTGACTACGAGGAACCCAGGGGCCTCGAGCTCGACGGGGCCGGCCTCGCGCGGGGGGAGATCGAGGGCGGGCCAGGGGTCGGCGGGCTGGTCCACGGGCACGAGCACCTGGTAGCGGCGGTCGTCGGAGTTCTCGTAGGCGGTGCCGCGCAGGCGGGCGGCACCCACGGGGCCCTCGGGATCGTCGGCATCGCGCAGGGCCAGGCGCAGGGGCTCGGCGGACTTCTGCAGCAGGGGCATGCCATCGATGGCCAGGCCCAGCACGGCGCCGGGCACATTGAACGCGACGCGATCGCCGGGGGCCGCGAGCACGCGGCCGACGCGGAGGGTGGGGGGCTCGTAGGTCGCCAGGCCTCCGGAGCGGGCCTGGACCTTCTCCCAGTTGTCCTCGAGCTCGTCGGGGTCGATGACGGCGGTGTTGCGAAGGTCGCGGCGCGGGTCCTCGCGCACGTCGGGGAGCTCGTCGCCCTGGTCGTTGTCGGCGCGCGGATCATCGGCCTGCGCCATCCCGGGCTCGAGCAGGGGCTGGGGCGGGGGCAGGCCCGGGACGAACACGACGACGTCGCCGCGCTCGACGGCCGAGCTGCCGCGCATGAGCATCACGTGGTCGCCATCGAGGAGGGTGGGGGCCATGCCGTCGCCGTGGATCTGCACCACGGTCGCCACGCCCACGCGCGTGGCCACCAAGACCACGCCGCCCACGAGGGTCAGCCACGCCAAGCGGGTCGACCAGCTGCGGCCGCCGCGGGCGGGCGGGGCGTCGTCGTGCTCGGGGTCACTGCGGCGAAGGATCGGCATGGTCGACGGGCTCGGTCAGCGCACGGACCAAGCGAGCGACATCATCGGCGACCTGCCGGGGCGGGCCAAAGAAACTGCGGATGGCGGCGAGACCGTAGGCGCCGGCTCGCACGCACGCGGGGGCGCGCACGCCCGTGATGCCGCCCAGCGCGAACACGCGGCGCTCCACGGCCGCGAATGCGCGCAGGGGCTCGAGACCCACCGCGGCCTTCACGAAGCCCCCAGCGGGCCCTGGAGCGCTCGTGTGGGGGGTGAAGATCGGGGCGAGCACGGAGTAGTCGACGCGCTCGCCCAGCACCGCAGGGGCTCCGTGACAGGAGCGACCGATCAGGGCCTCCGGGCCCAGCGCCGCCCGCACCGCGTCCGCCGCCGCCGCGCTCGGGTCCCCGCGCAGCTGCACGCCTCGCAGGCCCGCCGTCGCGAGCCACGGCTCCTCGCCGCGCAGCTGCTCCGCGTCGATCGACAGCAACCACGGCATGCCCGCCTCGGTGCACGCGTGCCGCAGCGGCGCGAGTCGGTGGCCGTCGTCCAGCAGCGCCGCGGGCTCCGTCCCGGGCTCGCGCAGCAGCACCGCCAGGCCCACCACGCTCGCACCCCGCCACGCGCGGAGGATGCTCGGATCCACCTCACCCTGCGGCGGCGTGATCGCCAGCAGGCGAAAGCCGAGGCTCACTCGATCAGGCCCGCGGTGGGGCTCGAGGCGTTCGCGTGCGCCCGCATCGGCATGCGCCCGGCCAGGTACGCCGCACGCCCGGCGAGGATCCCCAGCCGCATCGCCTCGGCCATGCGCTCGGGCTCGCGCGCCTGGGCGATCGCGGTGTTCATCAGCACGGCATCGATGCCGAGCTCCATCGCCACCGCCGCATCGCTGGCCGTGCCCACGCCAGCGTCCACGATCACGGGCACCGTGGCCTGCTCCACGATGAAGCGGATGTTGTGCGGGTTGCGGATCCCGAGGCCGCTGCCGATCGGGGCCGCGAGCGGCATGACGGCGGCGCAGCCCATCTCTTGGAGCTTGCGGCACACGATCGGATCGTCGGAGACATAGGGAAGCACCGCGAAGCCCTCGTCGAGCAGGGTGCGGGCGGCGAGCAGCGTCTGCTCGTTGTCGGGCAGCAGCGTCTTGGGGTCGCCGATCACCTCGAGCTTCACGATGTCGGCGATGCCGAGCTCGCGCGCGAGTCGGAGCGTGCGCACGGCCTCATCCGCGGTGTAGCAGCCCGCGGTGTTGGGCAGCAGCAGGTAGCGGTCGCGATCGATCCACGAGAGCAGGTTGTCCTTCGCGGACAGATCCACGCGACGCAGGGCCACGGTCACGATCTCGGCGCCGCTGCGCTCCAGGCAGGCCTTGGTCTGCGCGGCGTCGCGGTACTTGCCGGTGCCCACGATCAGTCGCGAGCGCAGCGTGCGTCCGGCCAGGGTCCAGGTGTCTTCCGAGCTCGGTGTCGACATGGGCAGTCTTCTTCCTCGAGCGCTCAGCGCTCGCGCGGGTCGGTCAGCCACCGCCCACGAACGTCACGACCTCGACGCGGTCGCCCGTCGCCAGGGCTCGCGTCTCGTGCTCGGTGCGGGGCACGATCTCGCGGTTGATCTCCACGGCCACGTGGTGTCCGCGGAGCCCGAGCTCGGCCAGCAGCCCAGCCACGGTGGTACCCTCGGTTACCGCGCGTTCCTCGCCATTGAGGACGATGTGGAGCATGCAGCCGGGACATACCGCCAGCCTCCGACCTCGTCCATCGGGGCGCGGCGGCGATCCACCACGCAGCAGCGTGGCCCTCGTCCCTCACTGTGGCTTTTTCACAACAGAGCCAAACCTGGGCACAATTACGAGATCTCGAATTCCTTCAATGATTCCAGCTATTCCAATTCCGAGGCGGGGTGTGCGGCATGGCACGGGTCGTGCTCCATACGTCGACATGGCCCTCGCCGATGATGCCCGCCGTCCGATGATCCCCCTCGAGCGCATGACCCCCGCAGAGGTGCTGGCCTGCGTGGAGCCGTTCACCGCCGCCCGCCCCGAGGAGATCGAGCAGCTGGCCAAGACCGCCGTGCGCTTGCGCAAGGCCGCCGGTAGCGCGCTGGTCGCCGAGGGCCATGTGCCCGACGGGCTCTACGTGGTGCTTCGCGGTCGCGTGAACCTGGTGCGCATGGGCGACGGCGGGCGCGACCTCATCCTCTCGACCCTCGGCCCGGGCGACGTGCTCGGTGAGAGCTGTGCCTTCGACCGCGCGGGCCTCTCCACTTCGGCCGTCGCCGCCACCCCGGTCGAGCTGCTGCGCGTGCCGGCCGAGGCGGTCGCCGCCCACGTGCGGCGCGACCCCGAGACGATGGTGCGCCTGGTTCGGCTGCTCGGCGACAAGCTGCGCGACATCGAGAACGTGGCCAGCAGCCTCGCGCTCCACGACGTAGAGGAGCGGCTGCGCCGTACGCTGGCCCGCCTCGTCCGCCGTCAGGGCCGTCGCGCGCCCGCGATGAGCGGCTGGATCCTGGCTCCGGTGCCCACGCAGTCCGAGCTCGCCCGCATGGTCGGCTCGTGCCGCGAGACCGTGTCGCGCACGCTCTCCGCGATGGCGCGCAGCGGCCTGGTCAGCTCGAGCGGTCGTCGCATGATCCTCGACGACAGCCTGCTGGGTGACATGCCCGAGATCGACGCCGCGGCGGCCTAACGACCGCATCGACGTCCACGCCGAAGGGGCTCCGGGATCTCTCGGGGCCCTTCGTCGTTGGTTGCGCGCGTGTACCATGGGGCCCGCCGAGATGAAGCAGCGCATCACCTGGGTGCTCATCGCGATCGCGGCGGTCGCGGGTCTTTGGTGGGTGCTCGCTGGGCGAGCGCCCGAGGTGGAATCCTCCGACGCAGCGAAGACGACCGAGCCGGGTCTCGACCGCCAGGCCATCGTGGAGCGCAAGCGAAGGGCGCGGCAGAGCGGAGGGATCGATCTCTCGCCCGCGCAGGCCTCGGGCCGCGTCACGGATCTCGAGAGCGGGGCCGGGATCCCCGGTGCGATCGTGCTGCTCACCCCCAAGGGGCTCGACCAGCTCTCGCGCGCGCAGAGCCCTGGCGAGCCCACACGACCGCTTCGGGTGCGGACCCAGGCCGACGGCGGGTGGGCACTCCTCGGCGTGCCTGCGGGGCGCTACTCGCTCTCGGCGACCGCGCTCGGCTGGCTGCCCACCACGCGCACCGACCTGGTGCTGGGCGCGGGCCAGGACAATCCCGGCCTCGATCTGGCGCTGGGCCGCGGTGGACACGAGGTGCGCGGCACCGTCTCGGACGTGGGCGGGGGCCCGGTCGAGGACGTGCTCGTGCGCGTCGTTCGAACCGATGTGGGCAGCCCGTTCAATTTCGATCGTCCGGGCCTCGGCGCGGTGACCGATGAAGACGGCGCGTTCGCGATCCAGCTCGCCGATGGTGACTACGACGTCACCACCTTCCACCCCGACTACGTCGAAACCAAGCAGAAGCTGCGGGTCGATGGCGGACCGCGCTCGCTGGCCCTCACCGTGACCCCCGCCGGCACCCTCGAAGGCCGCGTGCTCGCGCGCGCGACCGGGCAGCCGATCGAGGGCGCGATCGTCAGCCGCAGCGCCGACGAGGGCGAGGGCTTCTTGGTGCAGGGGCTCGGCGAGGATCAAGCGGTCACCGACGCCGAGGGCCGCTTTCGCATGCGCGGCCTGCCGTCCGGGGTCGTGCAGCTGAGCGCCGTGGCCCGCGGCTTCGCGACCCCGCAGCCGCTCGAGGTCGTGCTCGGGGTGGCCGAGCAGCTCGGCGAGATCGAGCTGTTCGTCGACGCGGCGCTCACGATCTCGGGCTTCGTGGTGGCGCGCGGCGACGAGGACCGCGGGCTGCAGGGCGTGCTCGTGGGCGCGTTCTCGTTCGAACCGGGGCGCCTGTACGTGGCCTCGGGCCCCAGCGCGAGCGATGGCTACTTCGAGATCTTCGGGGTGCTCCCCGGGGGCTACACGGTCGGCGCGGTGGGAGAGGAAGCGCTGCCCAACTTCCTCGGCGCCAGCGCCCAGGTGCGCGACCAAGACGTGAGCGACGTGCTCGTGGTGATGGACTCCGGCGTGCACGTGCGCGGGTCGGTCTCGCCCGCCGTACCCGCCCGGATCTCCGTCCAGCTCGATGGCGAGGGGTTCTCGTTCAGCACGATGATGCAGTCGATGAGCAATTCGCTGGTGCGGGCGCGGAGCGACGAGGCCGGCCAGTTCATGCTGCACCCGGTCGCAGAGGGCTCGATCACGCTCGTGGCCGAGGGCGACGACGGCAGCCGCGGCGAGCTCGCGGTCGAGGTGGGGCAGGTCGATCTCGACGGTCTGCGCATCGAGCTGCGCCCGCGCGCCTCCGCCCGGGGTCGCGTGACCGATGCCCGCGGAGCCCCCGGCGCGGGGCTCGAGGTGTCGTTTCGCCCCAAGCAGCCGTCGGCCGCGGAAGGCATCACGATCAGCTTCGGCGGTCCGAGCGGGGGCCGACGCAGCGCGACCACCGACGAGGACGGCAACTTCGCGGTGCTCGGGCTCGACGGAGGGGACTACGACGTCTCGGTGTCATCCCCTCGTGGTCCGACGCTCGAGTGGGCCGAGCCCGCCAATCCGGCCGAGCCCAGCCAGCCGATCGTGATCACGGTGGGCGAGGGCGAGCGCCGCGAGGGGCTCGTGCTCGCGGTGGAGGCCAGCGATGGCGTGATCCAGGGCGTGGTCGTGGGCGCCGACGGGGAGCCGGTCGCCGATGTGTGGGTCATCGCCGTACGCGACGACTCGGCGCGCGAGGGGGTCGCCGAGCGCCCGGGCGCGCGCGAGGGCGACGAGGCCGATGACGAACGCGACGAGGAGTCCGAGCGACGCGCACGAAACGGGCGGCAGTGGGAGATGAGCCGCTTCGCCGAGCCGCCCGTGCTCACCGACGCGGCCGGCCGCTTCGAGGTGGCCCACCTGCGCGCGGGGTTCTATCGCCTGCGCGGCGAGGCCCACAAGGATGGCGCGCGTGGATCGATCGACGGGGTCGCGCTCGGGGCCGACGTGCGCATCGAGCTTCGCCCGCTCGCAGGGGTCGAGGGCGTGGTGCGCCGGGCGGGCAAGCCGGTGCGCGAGTACACGGTGACGCTGCAAGGCCCCACGAGCCGGCAGCAGCAGGTGTACGCACCCGATGGTCGCTTCGCGATCGCTCGGCTCGATGCGGGTGACTACGAGGTCGTGGTCCGCTGTAGCGAGGGCACGGCCAAGGCCGAGGTCGCCGTCCGCGGGGGTGCGACGACCTCGATCACCCTCGACGTCGGCGGGTGGGGCTCACTGCGCGGCCTGGTGGTGGATGCCGCCACCGGCGATCCGCTGCCCGGGCTCTCGATCGTGGTCATGGGCGACGGCGGCCCCAGCGGGGGATCGATGATGGGCATGCTGACCGGCGTAGGCCCCATGACCGACGAGGACGGTCGCTTCACGGTGGGCGAGGTCCCGCCGGGCGAGGGCAAGATCGTGTTCTTCGATCGCGAGGCCACGGCCATGGGCGGGGCGGTCGCGGAGGCCGACTACCAGGTGGAGGCCGAGAGCGAGGAAGACCTCGGCACGATCACCGGCGTGGCCCCGAGCTACATCCGCCCCGAGGAGCGCGGAGACCTCGGCGTGCAGGTGAAGGTGGCCAGCTACGCCGAGCGGCCGCGCGCGCCGACGGCCGCCGAGGACGACGAGCTGGACGCGCTCGATACCACGCGCCGCGTGTGGGTCTCGCACGTCACCCCGTCCGGCCCAGCGGCGCTGGCCGGGCTCGTGCCGGGCGACGAGGTGCTCGCCGTCGACGGCAGCGCCGTGTCGGGCATCGGGGCCGACAATGCGGCGCGCCTGCTCTCACCCCGACACGTGCGCGTGGGCGACGCCGTCGCGCTGCAGATCGACCATGGCGGCAGCCAACACGAGCTCACGATCACGGCGCGGGAATCGTCGGGTGGGCGCTGATCGAGCGGCTCAGGGCGCGTCCTCGCCCTCGCCCTCGTCCTCGTCTGGGGAGGCTTCGTCTTCGGGCGGCGCTGCGTCTTCGGGGGGCGCGTCTTCGGGCGGCCGCTCGCAGCTGCGCGGCCCTACGTAGTCCGGATTGCACGGATCGTGGATCACCTGCACGTCCCCCCGCGGGGGCGCGACGAGATCGGGCACGAGCCCGCGCGTGCGGGTCCAGGTCGCCCGCACCTTGCGAAACACGACGCCGCTCACGGGGTCGAACTCGCGGGTCTCGCGATCGAGCTCCATCGGGAAGCCGGTGGTCGCGAACATCAGCTGCGACCGAATCTCGCGCTCGACGGTGACCGGCCCCGCCGCGCCGGCGCGCTGCTCTTGGCGCTCTTGCTCGACGGAGAGCCGCCGCAGCACCAGCTCCTGGGTGCGGTGCTCGTAGCTGGCCTCGAGCTCGAGCTCCTGCTCGAGCTGCTGCGTGAGCCCGCTGGCCGTGGTGTGCTCGAACTGCTGCTTCCACGCCTTTCCTGCGCGAATTGCGCGATCGGGCAGCGGCACGAAGAACGACTCGAGCCCCAGCAACATGGTCTCGATGACCTCGTGCAGCTCGGGTGGGGCATCGGCGGGCGGCGCGGGCAGGGCGAGCACGCGGCCCTCGGGGCGCACCACGAAGCTCACCTGCATCCCACGCAGCTGCGAGTGCGCCAGCTCGAGCAGCTCCTGCGAGGAGACCGTGGCCGCGGGCGGCAGGTCCCAGTCGAGATCGACGCTGGTGAAGGTCGCTCGGATCTCGACGCCCTCGGGGCCCACGCCCACCACGGCCATGGTCACGTCGCAGGTTGCCGTCTGGCTGAG
>JBFIJN010000428.1:0-7728 GCA_041600735.1 Nannocystaceae bacterium | reverse complement strand
TTGCTGGCGCGCAGCGTGCGGACGATGCGGCGCACGTCGATCAAGTCCCAGGCGACCACCAACAGCAGCCCGGCGAGGCTGGCGATGGGGGTGTGATCGAGGATGGGGCCGAACGCCAGCAGCACGCCGAGCATCAGGGCGCCGCTCAGCATCCCGGCCACGCGGCTGCGAGCGCCGCTGTCGGCGGTCACGGCCGAGCGCGACAGGCTCCCGCTGACCGGGTAGCCGCCGAACAGCCCCGCGGCCACGTTGGAGAGGCCCTGGCCCACGAACTCGGTCGAGGCGTCGAGGCGCTGGCCGCTGCGGGCCGCCAGCGATCGCGCGACCGCGCTCGACTCCACCAGTGAGAGCACCGCGGCCGCCACGGCCACCGGCATCAGCACGCGCATGTCGGCCAGCATCGGGATCTCCGGCGCGGGAAGCCCCGCGGGGATCGGCGACAGGTCCGAGAGCACGCGCAGCCCATGCGCCTCGAGGCCGAAGATCACGTCGACCACCAGCGCTACCGCCATGGCGATGATCGCGGCCGGGATCCGACGCTTGAGGCGCCGCGAGATCACGCGGATCACCACGATCAGCGCCACCGTTCCGCCCGCTACGCTCGCGGCGAGCCACGAGGCCGCGCTCAGCGTGGGCACGAAGCCCGTCAGCGTGTCCACGAGCGTCCCGCGCGGCCCGGTGGTGGCCGTGACGTTGTAGAGCTGCCCCGCGCCGATCAGCACCGCCGCCCCGGTGATGTAGCCGAGCACGACGGGCCCCGAGATGTAGTCGACCACCACGCCCAGCCGCAGCAGGCCCGCGCCCAGCTGCATCGCGCCCACCATCAGGGCGAGGGTGAGCGCCACGGCCACGGGGTCTCCGCCCAGTCCCGTCGCCACCGCGGCGCCGACCAAGAGGCTGAGGGCATTGGTCGGGCCCGCCACCACGAACCGCGAGCTGCGAAACAGCGAGCCCACGATCGTGGGGACCGCGGAGGCGTAGAGCCCCATCGCGGGGGGCAGGCCCGCGATCGTGGCGTAGGCCAGCCCCTGCGGCACGGCCAGGAAGCACACCGCCAAGGCCGCCGAGAAGTCGGCGGGGAGGTCCGCGAGGCTGTAGCGGGAAATCGGTGGGAGCGGGAGGATCGAGCGGAGTGACACGGGGGTTGGCCCACCGTACGCAAGGATCAGGCCAGCGTCAGCTCCGTTCTCGATTGCACGAGCGCGTCCGATCCGCGGTCGATCCGTGCGGGCCTTGGCTGGCATGGCCATTGCTAGACGGTCGTCACCGGGATCACCCACGGGCTGCCCATGAACTACGGATTCGTCATCGACAATCGCAGGTGCATCGGGTGCCACGCGTGCTCTACCGCATGCAAGAGCGAGAACGAGGTGCCGCTCGGGGTGCACCGCACCTGGGTGAAGTACGTCGAGCGCGGGGCCTACCCCGACGTGCGTCGCAGCTTCCAGGTCACGCGCTGCAACCACTGCGAGAACCCGCCGTGCGTGCGCATCTGCCCCGTCACCGCGATGTACCAGCGCGACGACGGCATCGTGGAGTTCGACAAGAACGTGTGCATCGGCTGCAAGGCGTGCATGCAGGCGTGTCCCTACGACGCGATCCACATCGATCCCGAGACGCACACGGCGGCCAAGTGCCACTACTGCTCGCACCGCATCGACGTGGGCCTCGAGCCCGCGTGCGCGGTGGTCTGCCCCACCCACGCGATCGTGGCGGGCGACCTCGATGATCCCATGTCGGAGATCGCCCGCCTCGTGCAGAGCGCCAAGACGACGGTGCGCAAGCCCGAGCAGGGCACCGCGCCCAAGGTGCTCTACATCGAGGGCGACGACGTGGTCCTGCACCCCACCGTGTTCGCCGCCGGGCCGCGCGACGGCATGATGTTCTCCGATGTCATCACCGAGCAGGGCACCACCGCTCGCCCCGCGCCCGCCCGCCCCACCAAGATCGCGCCCTCGGGCGCCACGATCCGGCCCCCCCGAAGCCAAGGCGTGCCCGAGCACGGGCCGATCCGCACGGGTGGTCGCCAGGCCGAGCACATGGTGCAGCTCGGGTGGAACGCCCAGCACTCCGTGCCCTGGCACTGGCCCGTGCCCGCGTACCTCGTGACCAAGGGCATCGGTACCGGGATCTTCTTGGTGCTCGCGCTCGGCTGGGGCCTGGGCCTGTTCGCCTTCGATCCCGGCACCATGCTCGGCGGCGGGCTGATGGCGCTGCTGTTCACGCTCGCCACCACCGCGCTCCTGGTCTACGACCTCGAGCGACCCGAGCGCTTCTTGTCGATCCTGCTGCGGCCGCAGTGGAAGAGCTGGCTCACCCGCGGCGCCTTCTTGCTGATCGGCTTCACCACGGTGGCGGGGCTCTGGTGGACGCTCGAGGCCGCCGCGTGGGTGGGCCTGGGCCCGTTTCGCATGCCCGAGCTCGTGCGCGAGATCTTCGTGTGGCTGACCGTGCCGCTCGCGCTCGGGGCCGC
The DNA here is from genome assembly GCA_041600735.1 of Nannocystaceae bacterium. Lineage (GTDB taxonomy): Bacteria > Myxococcota_A > Polyangia > Nannocystales > Nannocystaceae > Paraliomyxa. Next base: position 5,255 of record JBFIJN010000428.1, on the reverse strand, counting down.
GATCTACACCGCGTTCTTGTTCGCGCAGGCCGAGGGACGCGATCTGTGGCAGAGCCCGCTGCTGCCCGTGCACCTGCTGATCCAGGCGCTGGCGATGGGCGCGGGTGCGCTGCTGCTGCTGCACGCGGTGAGCGGGCTGCCCTCCGACCTCGTGACGGTGGTGCGCCCGCTGTTCGCGAGCATGCTGATCCTCGATCTGTTCGTCACGCTCGCGGGCGAGCTCGGGATTCCGCACGGCAGCGAGATCGCGGCCCGGGCCGCCAACGAGATCACCCACGGCCGCTACGCCCAGCGCTTTTGGTGGGGCAGCATCGTCGCCGGCCACGTGATCCCGCTCGCGCTGCTCGTGCCCGGCTCGGCCGCGCTCGCGGGCCTCGGCGCGCTGCTGGCCGGCATCGGACTCTACTTCTACGAGCACGCCTTCGTGATGGCACCCCAGGAGATCCCCAACTCATGAGCGACTTCGCCTCACGCGTCTCCGAGTTCTTGGGTGCGCTCTTGCGCCTGCCCCCCACCGAGCCCGCGCCCGCGCGGAGCCAAGGGCCCACCAATGCCGCTGGCCAAGCGCTGCCCGGCTTCGCTCGGTCCGAGCGCGATCCGGTCAAGCTCACCGAGGTGCAGCACCCCGACGGTCGCATGAGTCGCTATCCGCCGCCCGAGGTGTGGGACGACTGGGTCGAGTGGGATGCCAAGGCCTGGCCGCGCAAGGTGCCGCGCCGCTACACGCTGGTGCCCACGATCTGCTTCAACTGCGAGAGCGCCTGCGGACTGCTCGCCTACGTCGACAAGGAGACCTTCGAGATCCGCAAATTCGAAGGCAACCCGGTGCACCCCGGCAGTCGCGGCCGCAATTGTGCGAAGGGCCCCGCCACCCACAACCAGACCTATGATCCCGAGCGCATCCTCCACCCGCTCAAGCGCGTGGGCGAGCGCGGCGCGGGCCAGTGGAAGCGGGTGAGCTGGGAAGAGGCGCTCGAGGACATCGGCGCCAAGATGCGTGAGAGTCGACAGCAGCGCCGCGACGGCATCATGTACCACGTGGGTCGCCCCGGCGAGGACCACTACACCAACCGCTGCATCAGCGCCTGGGGCGTAGATGGTCACAACAGCCACACCAACATCTGCTCGGCCTCGGCGCGCGTGGGCTATGCGCTGTGGGGCGGCGGCGATCGGCCCAGCCCCGACTACGCCAATGCACGCACCATCTTGCTGATCTCGAGCCACCTCGAGACCGGCCACTACTTCAATCCGCACGCGCAGCGCATCATCGAGGGCAAGCTCGACGGCGCCAAGCTCATCGTGATGGATCCGCGGCTGTCCAACACGGCCTCGCGCGCCGACGTATGGCTGCCGACCTGGCCGGGCTCCGAGTCCACCGTGCTGCTCGCGGTGGCCCGCCACCTCATCATGCGGCGCACCTACGATCGCGAGTTCGTGCGGCGCTGGGTCAACTGGGAGCAGTTCCTGGCCGAGGCCCCCGGCGTGCCCGACATGCCCGAGCTGCCGGTGGGCGAGGGTACGTTCGAGGACTTCGAGCGCTGCCTCGAGCGGCTCTACGGCGAGTTCACGTTCGAGCGCGCTGCTGCCGAGGCGCAGGTGCCCATCGATCGCATCGAGGCCATGGCCGCCGCGGTCGAGGACGCCGGCTCGCGGCTCTCCGCCCACAACTGGCGCGCCGCCTCGATCGGCAACCTGGGCGGCTGGCAGGTCACGCGCTGCTTGTTCCTGCTCAACGTGCTCACCGGCTCGGTCGGCACCCGCGGCGGCACCGCGTTCAACAATTGGAACAAGTTCGTTCCGCCCGCCTACAAGCAGCCGCCCGCGTTCGAGGCCTGGAACGAGCTGCACCTGCCCCACGAGTGGCCGCTGGCGCACTTCGAGATGAGCTTCTTGCTCCCCCACTTCCTCGCCGAGGGGCGCGGCACCATCGATGTCTACTTCACGCGGGTCTACAACCCGATGTGGATCAACCCCGATGGCTTCATGTGGCTCGAGGCGCTGCGCGATCCGGAGAAGATCGGCCTGCACGTGGCGCTCACCCCCACGTGGAACGAGACCGCCTGGTTTGCCGACTACGTGCTGCCGATGGGTCACGCCGGCGAGCGTCACGACGTGATGAGCCAGGAGACCCACGCGGGGCAGTGGATCGGCTTTCGCCAGCCCGTGCGCCGCACCGCGATGGAGCGCGCCGGCAAGCCGGTGAAGTTCACCTACGAGGCCAATCCCGGCGAGGTGTGGGAAGAGGCCGAGTTCTGGGTGGAGCTGTCGGGGCGCATGGATCCCGACGGGTCGCTGGGCGTGCGGCAGTGGTTCGAGAGCCCCGTGCGCCCCGGCGAGCTGGTGAGCCAAGACGAGTACTGGGGGTGGACGTTCGAGCACGGCGTGCCCGGCCTGCCCGAGGCCGCCGCCGCCGAGGGCCTCACGCCCTTGCAGTACATGCGCAAGTACGGCTGCTTCGAGGTGATGCGCGAGAACTACGTGCCCTACGAGAAGCACGTGGACGCCGAAGGGGCCGAGGTCGATGCGCAGGGGCGAGTCGAGCGCGGCGGCAAGGTCGTCGGGGTCGTCGTCGATGGCCACGCCTGCGCCGGCTTCGAGACCCCGAGTCGCAAGCTCGAGCTGTTCAGTCCCACGATGGCGCAGTGGGGGTGGAACGAACGAGACTATGTGATCCCGTGGCCACTGCCCAGCCACGTGAGCCCGGCCAACATCGATCGCGGCGCGGGCAACATGATCTTGCTGCCCAACTTTCGCCTGCCCACGCTGATCCACACGCGCTCGGCCAACGCCAAGTGGCTGTACGAGATCAGCCACAACAACCCGGTGTGGATGCACCCGGAGGACGCCACCCGCATCGGCGTGCGCTCGGGCGAGCTCGTGACGGTGGTGACCGAGACCGGGTGGTTCGTGGACAAGGTGTGGGTGACGGAGGGCATCAAGCCCGGGATCGTGGCGATGAGCCACCACCTGGGCCGCTGGCGCCTCCAGGATGGCGCGGGGGGCAGCCCCGGCATGACCGCGCTCGCGCACCTCGACGAGGACGGCGACGGGGGTCATCGGCTGAAGCTCCTGCAGGGCGGGCACGCGTGGAAGACCTTCGATCCCGACACCAGCCGCATCTGGTGGAAGGACGTGGGCGTGCACCAGAACCTCACGCATGGCGTGCATCCCGATCCGGTGAGCGGCGGGCACTGTTGGTTGCAGAAGGCGATCGACGTGCGCCGGGCCGCGCCGGGTGAGAAGCATGGCGACGTGTTCGTCGACACCAAGAAGTCGATGGAGATCTACAAGCAGTGGTACGCGCTCACGCGCTCCGCGGTGGATCACAGCCCCGATGGCACACGCCGCCCGCTGTGGCTCAAGCGCCCGCTCCGACCGGTGCGCGCGTCGTTCGATCTGCCCGCGCATCCGTTTGGGCGGAAGGACGAGCCGTGAGCGAGGAGCGAGCGGCGATGAGCGAGGAGCGAGCGGCGATGCGAGCGGGGTGGCAGCGGGCGTATGCGCTGCTCGGCGCGCTCTCGTGCGAGGGCCTCGATGCGGAGCGAATGGAGTGGGTGCGCGCGTTGCCTCCGCTGGCCGAGCGCCTCCCGCCCGCGCCGGATCTCGATGCGCTGGCCGCCGATCACTACGCTTTGTTCGGGCACGAGGTGTTTCCGTTCGCGGGCGTGTTCATGGGCGAGACCGGGCTCGTGGGCGAAGGGGCGGCCGCGGGCGTGCTGCGGGCCGCCTACGGGGTGGTGGGCGTGCCGGTGCCCGAGGATCCGAGCGTGGATCATCTTGGGCAGGGGCTGCGCTGCTTGGCGATCTTGTTGGATGCCGAGCGGGAGGGGCGTGCGCACGCCGACGAGGTCGACGTGCGCACGCTCGAGCGCTGGCAGCAGCGCGTGCTCGACGAGGCGTTGCTGCCGTGGATGCCCCCGCTGATGGCCGCGCTGGCGGTGCAGCCCGCATCGCTGTGGACGCGCGTGATCGAGATGGCGATCGGCGTGCTCGCGCAGCACCGGGCGCAGCTCGCAGGGCTGCCGCAGGTCACCGGCTCGCTCGCCGCGGCCGCGCGTGGGGTGGAGGCCGTGCTCGATGATCCGCGCACTGGCTTGGTGAAGGTGGCCGAGGCTCTCGTCACGCCGATCCGCAGCGGTGTCTATCTCGCCCGTCGCGATGTGGAGACCGTTGCGCGCCGCTGCGAGCTGCCGTGTGGATTCGGTGCGCGTCACGGCATGCTCGAGCGGCTCATGCGAAGCGCCGCCGAGTACGACCAGCTGCCACGCGTGCTCGACGAGCTCACGCGATTGCTGCATGCGCGCGACGACGCCTACGCCGGCCTCGAGCGCGAGCCCGGGCTCGGTCCTCACGTGCCCGCGTGGCGTACGCGCGTGAAGGGGAGCCTGCGACTCGTGGCCCGGCTGCGCGAAGCAGCGAGCGAGGCGGGCGAGGCGGGCGAGGCGGGCTGAGGCGAGCACGGGCCAGGCCGGCGGTCGAGGCCGGCGGACGAGGCCCGCCGATGGGATGGCCCGCCCGGGTCGGGGGATTGCTGGCCGGTCGCGATCTTGGCTCGTCCGTGTCGCGTGGAACGAGGTTATTCCTGCGGCGACGGGTCGAGTCCCGTGAGACACTCCTGCCGTGATCGCTCGACCGCTGCTCCGCCTCCTTCCATTGCTCGCCTTCTTGCTCGTGTGCATGCCGGAGCGGCAGGCCCACGCGCGCCGGGGGTTCCTGCTCATCACGAGCGGCGACAGCATCACGCACGTCGCCGACCTCGATCCCAAGGTTGCCGCCGAGGTCGAGGCCGAGATGGGCCCGGGCATCGCCGTGGGCTACAAGTACGACCAGTACGGCCTGTTCTTCGTGGAGTTCTGGTCGTCCGACGGCAAGTTCGTGCTGTTCCGCGACAACGACTACTGGGACGTCGACAACGAGACGATCGCCGCAATGGCGGGTGTATCCTCGGTCAGCGAGCTCTCGAAGCCGTTCACGTATAGGTTTCCACCGGGGTCGCTGGTGGTCGGGGTGTTGCTCGTGGGGGTGATCTTGCTGCGGGTGTTCGGCAAGGGGGATGATGATGAGGAAGAGGTGGCGGAGGGTGATCAGGCGGTAGCGCAGCAAGGGTATGGGCAGCAGGCGCCGCAGGGGTATGGACAGCAGGCGCCGCAGGGGTATGGGCAGCAGCCGCAGCCGCAGTATGGGCAGCAGCCGCAGCCGCAGTATGGGCAGCAGCAGCCGCAGCAAGGGTATGGGCAGCAGGCGCCGCAGCAGGG
>JBFIJN010000427.1:0-7732 GCA_041600735.1 Nannocystaceae bacterium | reverse complement strand
GGGCTATCCCGGCCAGGCGGCGGGGATCAGCGTGTTCCAGTGGACCGGCCAGCACTTCGGCGGTGCGGCCAACGGGGTGAACGTCGAGGCGATCCTCTTCCACGACGACGATCGCATCGTCACGATGGTGCAGACCGACGCCGAGAACGGGGTGGGGAGCACGCTGGGGATCCAGAACGCAGACGCGTCGGTCGCCCTCCAGTACAGCTGCAACACCAACGGCGGCACGGTCCCCGGCGTGACGGCAGTGGAGTACTCGCTGGGCGGGGGCATGCCTCCGCTGGTCTCGATCAACGAGATCCGCATCGACCAGACCGGGGCCGACAACGACGAGTACTTCGAGCTCATCGGCCCGCCGGGCACGTCGCTCAGCGGACTCCACTACATCGTGGTGGGCGACGGGGCTGCGGGGGTGAGCGGCTTCATCGAGGCGGTGATCAACCTCAACGGGCAGGTGATCCCGCCCAGCGGCTACTTCGTGGCCGCGGAGAACACGTTCTCGCTCGCTCCGCGGGACTTCACGGTGTTCCTCAACTTCGAGAACGGGGACACCAACACGCACATGTTGGTCTCCGGGTTCACCGGCGGGGTCGGGACCCAGATCGACGCCGACGGCGACGGGACGCCCGACAACACGCCCTGGACCGATGTGCTCGACGCGGTTGCGGTCATCGATCCCGACGACCTCGACCTCAGCTACGGCCCGGGTGAAGTCTGCACGGCGGGGCCCTACTGCAACGATGTCCCGATCATGGCCAACCCCGATCACTTGTTCCGCTGCGGTGACGGTGCGGGTGGGTGGAACCAGGGGTTGCTGAACCCGTTCGCGGTGCCCACGAGCGACTCGCCGGGGGGGCCAAACCTGTGCTCGTGCGGCGACGGAATCGTGATCGCCGGCGAGACCTGCGACGACGGTGGCGAGTCGGCGGTCTGCAACGCGGACTGCACGGCCGCGGCGTGCGGCGACGGGCTCGTGAACATGACGGCCGGCGAGGCCTGTGATGACGGCGGCGAGACGGCGATGTGCGACGCGGACTGCACCCCGGTCGTGTGCGGCGACGGCGTGGTCAACATGGCTGCGGGCGAGATGTGCGACGACGCGGGCGAGTCGGCGGCGTGCAACATCGACTGCACCGTGGCCGCGTGCGGTGACGGCGTGGTCAACATGGCCGCGGGCGAGGAGTGCGACGACGCCGGCGAGTCGGCGAGCTGCGATGCGGACTGCACCGCGGCCGTGTGCGGCGACGGCGTGTCCAACATGGCGGCCGGCGAGGAGTGCGACGACGGCGGCGAGTCGGCCAGCTGCGACGACGACTGCACGGCGGCGGCCTGCGGCGACATGGTGGTCAACACCACCGCGGGCGAGACCTGCGACGACGGCGGGCGCTCCGACACCTGCAACGTCGACTGCACCGCGGCGAGCTGTGGCGACGGCGTGGTCAACATGACCGCGGGCGAGGAGTGCGACGGCGACGGCATGGGCGCGCCGGGCGAGACCGAGACCTGCGACGACGACTGCACCACGGCGATGTGCGGCGACATGGTCACCAACGCCACCGCGGGCGAGGAGTGCGACGACGGCGGCGAGTCCAAGAACTGCGACGACGACTGCTCGATCGCCGAGTGCGGCGACGGGGTCGTGAACATGACCGCGAACGAGGAGTGCGACGACGGCAACACCGAGGATGGCGACGGCTGCTCGGCGGGCTGCGTCATGGAGGATGAGCCCGGCACGACCGGCGGCGAGTCGACCGACACGGGGATGGATACCGGCGTCGACGAGACCGCGGGCACGGGTGGCGGCAGCGGGGCGACCACGATGGGCCCGGTGACCGTGAGCGACTCCGCAGGCAACGACTCCACGGGTGGTGACGAGACCGATACCGAGACCGGCGGGGCGGCGGTCCCCGGCGATGGCTGCAACTGCTCGACCGCAGGGAATGGCACGAATCGGGACGCCGTGTGGTCTGTGTTGGCTTTGTTTGGGCTGGGCGCGCTTCGTCGCCGGCGTCGGGCCTAGCCCGCAGGATCCCTCGGGGAACCAGCGTGCACCGAGCCTTCGAGGCTCGGTGCACATTTCGTTTTGGCGGCTAACGGAGCGACCGATCGAGGAGGGGCGTGCAGAGCACTGCGCCCTACTCCTGGATACCGGCACGCGTCGGGAATTCCCCACCCGAACATGGTCCGCTCTGCTCGACGTGGTTCTTCGTGTATGTCGACCGGCGGGCTGGGTTATCCTCCGATCGATATGCGTCGCACTATCTCTTCATTGTCAACGGCTTCAGTCCTCCTCTTTGCCGGCCTCGCGAGCGGTGATGCTGCTGCCGCGGTAGGCGGACCCGATGCCTTCGGCTACAGCTTCGTAGACCAGGTGGACGGCGCGCCGTACCTCTATCTCAACATCACCGCTACGGGCATGAACCTCGGCAACGGCGATGACGTGCTGATCGCCGCCACGAACCTGGGCGCTCCGTTCACGTTCTACGGCGAGACGGTCAACCAGCTGCGCGCCAGCACCAACGGCTTCCTCACCAGCACGCTGGGTACCAACAGCGACTTCAGCAACGACTGCCCCATTCCGCTCCCGGCGGGCGGCGGTGGCTTCCGCATCGCCCCGCTCCACGACGACCTCGTCACGACGGTCTACTACCAGTACTACACCGAGGCCCAAGCGGCAGCGGCCGGATTTCCTGGCCAGGTCGATGGCATGAGCGTCTTCCAGTGGACGGGGAGCCACTTCGGTGGGGCCGCCAACGGCGTCAATGCCGAAGCGATCCTCTTCCACACCGACGGCACCATCCTGACGATGGTCGCGACCGACCTCGAGGGAGGCTCGGGGAGCACGCTGGGCATCCAGGACTCGACCGGCCTCATCGGGCTCAACTACACCTGCAACACGGCGGGCGGGACGATCCCCGGCGTGACGGCGGTGGCGTACTACCTGCCGCTGCCCACCGACAGCGACTGCTGTTCGCCGAGCGCCAGCGGTGCGCCCGGGTGTCTCGACCCCGCCTGCGAGACTGCGGTGTGTGCGGGCGACCCGTTCTGCTGCAACGTGGAGTGGGACGCTCAGTGCGCCGAGGAGGCCGCCATGTTCTGCCCGGCGCTCTGCGCCACGTGCGGTGACGGCAACGTCGGCGGCACCGAGGAGTGCGACGACATGGGCGAGTCCGCCACTTGCGACGTGGATTGCACGTTCGCGGCCTGCGGCGACTCGACGGTCAATGCCCTCGCGGGCGAGGACTGCGACGACGGCGGCGAGAGCGCGACCTGTGACGCGGACTGCACCGAGGTGAGCTGCGGCGACTCGACCGTCAACATGACCGCCGGCGAGACCTGCGACGACGGCGGGCGCTCGGAGATGTGCAATGCGGATTGCACCTCGGCGAGCTGCGGCGACGGCATCGTCAACGCGACCGCCGGCGAGGATTGCGACGACTCGGGCGAGACGGCGACCTGCGACATCGACTGCACCAACGCCGAGTGCGGCGACGGGTACACCAACGAGGCCGCCGGCGAGGAGTGCGACGACTCGGGCGAGTCGAAGAACTGCGACGATGACTGCACGGTCGCCGAGTGCGGCGACGGAACGGTCAACGGGGCGAACAACGAGGAGTGCGACGACGGCAACAACGAGGACGGGGACGGCTGCGCGGCGGACTGCACCGACGAGGAGGAGCCGGGAACCACGGGTCCGGGCGACACCGGTGACACCGGCCTCGATACCGGCGCCGACGAGACCGCTGACTCGGGTGGCGGAACCGCAGCGACCACGATGGGCCCCGGCCCGATGACGCTCAGCGCGGGCAACGACACCTCGGGCGGTGAAGAGACCGACACCGACGGTGGCAGCGCCGGCGAGCTGCCGCCCACCGACGGCTGCAACTGCTCGACCGAGGGCGAGGGGACCGGCCGCAGCGCGGCATGGTCGGTGCTTGCTCTGTTCGGCCTCGGCGCGCTGCGCCGCCGCCGTCGCCGGGCCTAGCCCGCGTACCCCGTGAGGGGATCAGCGGCGTCGAGCCTTCGTGGCTCGGCGCCGTTCTTCGTCGTGGACCCGAGCGAGCGGGGCCGCAGAGCCGTGACGCCGTGACGCCGTGACGCCGTGACGCCGTGCGTTCGAAATGCCCAACGAGCCCGGCGGGGCGCCGAGCTCGTCCGATGAGGCAGCGAGTGGGGAGGTCGGCTAGAAGCCGAGCTCTTTCTTGCGTTCTTCGGCGCCGGGGAACGGCTCGCCGGTCTCGGTCACCGCCTCGAGCTTTGGGGCCTTCTTCGCGTTGATGGCCTTCCACTTCTCGAGCTCCTCGGGCAGCTCGGTCTCGTCGAAGATCGCCTCGACCGGGCACTCGGGGACGCATGCGCCGCAGTCGATGCACTCATCGGGATCGATGTAGAGCATCTCGTCGTCGCCGTGGAAGCACTCCACGGGACACACGGCGACACAGTCGGTGAAGCGGCAACGTTGGCAGTTTCCGGTGACGACGAAGGTCATGCGCGCTCCTCTTGGGTAGGGGCGCCTAGCGCCCGGAGCGTTGTCTACCACGGTCTGGCCGGGCCGCCCACCCAGACTCGCACCCGATTGGAACCGAGCCGCGGGAGGCCGGCCGGGCCGCGGGGTGATAAACCTTCGCTCGTGCCCAGGCCGTGCCCCACCGCCGCCGCACGAAGCCGCCCCGCGGGCTCCGGTAGCCCTGCACGATCCGCGCCGCCGCTGGCCGGCGGGGAGCGGTCATGAGCGCGGGCCGGCCCACGCGGTCGATCTCGGTACCCATCATCCTCAGCTCGGTGGCGGTGGTGCTGTCCGTGGCGCTCCTGGTGGGCTGGATCCTGGTGATCTATCGCAACCAGGTGCTCACCCAGAACTGGGAGGGCAATGCCTGGCTCATGATCACGGGGATCCTCTCCTTCGTGACGATCATGAGCGTGCTGGTGCTGTTCTCGGTGTTCCTCGCGCGCGAGATCCGAGAGGTGCGGCGCCAGACCTCGTTCATCGACTCGGTGACGCACGAGCTGCGCAGCCCGCTGGCCTCGCTGCGCCTGTGCCTCGAGACCCAAGCCCGTGAGGGGTTGCAGCCGGCCCAGCGCCAGCGGCTCCACGAGATGATGCTCGGCGACATCGAGCGGCTGTCGGCCTTCGTCGACGACATCCTCGAGTCGAGTCGGCTCGCGGACGGCTCGGAGGCGCGCGGCGTGGAGGCGTTCGAGCTCGCAGGGCTGGTGCGGCGCTGTGTGACCACGACGGCCAAGCGCCACCACCTCGAGCCCGATGCGGTCGAGCTCGAGCTCCCGGCGGGTCTGGTGCTGCACACCGATCCGGTGGCGCTCGAGGTCGTGCTACGCAACCTCCTGGACAACGCGATCAAGTACTCGAACCCGCCCGGAAAGGTGAGCGTGCGCGCCAGCGAGGGCCCCAAGGGTGCGCTCGTGCTCGAGGTGCGCGACGAGGGCGTGGGCATTCCCAAGGGCGAGCTCAAGCGGGTCTTCGAGCGCTTCTATCGGGTCGAGGACGAGGCGGTGCGGTCGCGGCGCGGCACCGGCCTGGGGTTGTTCGTGGTGGCCTCGCTCGCGCGGGGCCTGGGCGGGCGAGTGCAGGCATTCTCGGCGGGGCCCGGCGAGGGCACGCGCATGGTGGTGACCCTGCCCCCGCGGGTGCTCCAGCCGCGCCGGGGGCACGAGCCGGCCCCAGCTCCGAGTCGAGTGCACGCGAGTCGAGTGCACGACTACGCGCCCGAGGTCCTCCCCGAGATCGATCTGGCGGCGCTGACCTCGTCCGATTCCGAGCCTCCGCGAGAGGCGAGCACCCCATGAGCGTCGACGAGTCATCCGCCGCCCCCCGCTTGCTGGTCGTGGAAGACGAGGAGCACCTCGCCGCTGGCCTCAAGCTCAACTTCGAGCTCGAGGGCTACGACGTCGACGTGGCTCGCTCCGGGCGCGAGGCGGCCGGTCACATGCTGCCCCCGCGGCACTACGACGTGATCATCCTCGACGTGATGCTGCCCGACGTGAGCGGCTTCACCCTGTGCCAGAAGCTGCGCGATGCCGGCAACCGCACCCCGGTGCTGATGCTCACCGCGCGCGGGGCCGTGCACGATCGCGTCGAGGGGCTCAACGTGGGCGCCGACGACTACGTGACCAAGCCGTTCGAGCTCTCCGAGCTGCTGGCGCGGGTGCGGTCGCTGCTGCGGCGGCGATCGTGGGAGCAGACCCAGGACCCCGAGCCCTCGTCGATCGTTGCGCTGCACCTCGGCGCGGCCGTGATCGACTTCGATACCCACCATGTGACGGTGGGCGGCGAGCCGCGGCAGCTCACCAAGCTCGAGCTCGATCTGCTGCGCTACTTCGCCGAGAACCCCAATCGCGTGCTCGATCGCGACGAGCTGCTGGAGAAGGTCTGGAAGCTCCAGAACTATCCCAGCGGTCGGATGGTCGACAACTTCGTGATGCGACTACGCCGGCACTTCGAGCCCGACCCCAAGAAGCCGCGCTACTTCGTGTCCGTGCGCGGCGCCGGATACAAGTTCGTGCCGCCCGAGGACTAGCCCGAGCGGCACGCGCTTGGTCTGCGCTGGGTTTGCGCTTGGTCTGCGCTGGGCCGACGCTAGGCCGCGCGCCGTCGACGTCGGCCCAGGCCGAGCAGACCCAGCAGCGCGAGCGCCCAGCCGCTCGCGGAGGTGCGAGGAGCCACCGAGCAGCCGCCCGAGCCTCCGCCCCCGCCTGCGCCGCCGTCGCTGTCTCCCGAGGCGCCTTCGGTCGCGTCGTCGCCGGTCGTGGTGCCGGGGCCGCCCCCGCTCGATGAGCCCTCGGACACGCCCCCGGAATCGTCGAGGCCCGTGTCCTGGCCCCCGCCCGTCGACCCCGCTCCGGTGTCCCCGGGATTGCCGGTGTCCCCGGGGTTGCCGGTGTCGCCCGCCGTGTCGCCGGTCTCGCTCGTGCCCTCGCTGCCGGCGCTGCACCCATCGTTCAGCTGGTCTTCGCACTCGAGCAGCAGCTGGTCGTCGGAGTAGCCGGCCCACATGTTGCCGCCGCCGCCGGCGAAGCCATCGCCATTGGTGCACGCGCACTCGATCCAGTCCTCGGGCTCATTGCTGATCGTGCACTCGCCCAGGCGGTTGCTGCACTCGAGCCCGGGGGGTGGGGGCGGCGGCGGTGCGCCGCCGCAGAACGCCGCCAGCTCGGTCTCGCACTCCTGCAGCAGCTGGGCATCGGAGTAGCCGGCCCACATCATGCCGCCAAACATGCCGCCGCCGCTGCCGTCGCTGCACTCGCACGAGAGCGAGTCCTCGGGGACGTTGTCGATGTAGCACTCGCCGGCCGGGCTGATGCACTGGATCCCGCTCGGGGGCGGCGGGGGTCCGCAGAACATCTGAAGCTGCTCGTCGCAGATCGGCTGGAGCTCGACCTCGGAAAGGCCCGCCCACTCGTTGCCGCCGCCGCCCGCGATCCCGCTGCCGTCGGCGCACTCGCAGGAGACGAAATCGCTCCCGTTGTTGCTGACCTCGCACGAGCCGTCGGGGCTCATGCAGTTGGCGACCGCGGCTTCCGCAACGCTGGGGCCGACCAGCTCGGTGAGGGTGAAGGCGAACAGTCCAAGTCCAAGATGAAGACGCATATCTTCGACAGTCTCCACCTCCGCGACGATCCTTCACGGACCCGAGAAGGAATCGTCGCGGAGTGACTCGAGCGTGTCCACGCTCACATGCGGGAGGCTAGCGGCAGACGGAGCCGGGGCCGTCTG
>JBFIJN010000426.1:0-7753 GCA_041600735.1 Nannocystaceae bacterium | reverse complement strand
CCTGACCTTCGCGCTGCCAGCGCGACGCTCTCCCAGCTGAGCTATTCCCCCGGGAGTCCTACCCGCCGACGCTTGCCGGTTGGTGGGCGCGGATGATTATCAGCGAGCCCCCCCAAGGTCAACCCCATTGTTACGCCCCCTGCGCCCACGCCAGCGGGTTTTCGACACCCTGGCCCCTGCCCAGGGTCGGCGTGCACCGCCCTACGGTTGCCCTCGGGCCAGCCCTGCGCCCGCCCAGCCTCCGCCCCGCGTCCGCCGCACCCAACCCCCAACCCGACCCTCGCGAGCTTGCCGCTGCCCGGCCCACCGTTCATCATGCCCCGGCCGCGCCTTCCCGCGGCTCTTCCTCCAAACACGCGCTTCATGGACCTCGCGGATCTCTTCGAACAAGGCGGCCCACTCATGTGGGCGATCCTCGCGGTGTCGGTGGTGGGGACGGCGGTGTTCCTCGAGCGGCTGTGGTCGCTGCAGCGGCCGCGGGTGCTGCCGCGGGCGTTCGTGGATCGAATCCGCGCGATGGTGTCGAAGGGGAAGACGTCGGAGGCGCTGCTGCTGTGCGAGGAGAATCGCAGCAGCATCGCGATGCTGATGGCGGCGGCGCTGCGAGCCTACGGGCACGACAAGAGCCGGGCGGAGATCAAGGAGTCGGTCGAAGAGGTGGGCAACCGCGAGGTGGCGCAGTTCGATCGCAACGTGGAGATCGTGGGCACGGTCGCGTCGGCGAGCCCGCTGCTGGGGCTGCTGGGCACGGTGATCGGCATGATCCAGGTGTTCAAGGCGTTCGTGGAGGCGTACCCGCAGGTTAGGCCCGATACGTTCGCGCAAGGGATCTGGCAGGCGCTGGTGACCACGGCGGCGGGGCTGACGGTGGCGATCCCCATGCTCATCGCCTACAAGTTCCTGCAAGGTCGCAACGACCGCATCATCGTGGCGATGGAAGAAGATGCGATGGGCATCGTGGACCTGCTCGAGGATGCCCAGCGCGCGACGAAGGCGGCGGGGAGCCCGGCGAAGGCGGACGAGGCCGCGAAGTCGTGAGCATCAGCGATCGCACGATGGGGCTGCGCGCCCGTCGGCGCAATCGCGGCGGGGCGGTGGTCGACCTCACGCCGCTGATCGACGTGGTGTTCCAGCTGCTGATCTTCTTCCTGCTCACGACCACGTTCGAGAACAATCCGTCGTTTCGGGTGAAGCTGCCCAAGGCGAACAACGCCGACGTGAAGCAAGAGCCGAAGTCAGTGACGGTGACGGTGACGGCCGCGGGCACGATCGAGATCGATGGCCGGGCGGTCGACGACGCGGAGCTCGAGGCGAAGCTGTGCGAGGCAGCGCAGTCGGATGACTCGACGGGCGTCAACATCCGCGCGGACGCAGCCACCGAGCACCAGTTCGTGGTGAAGGTGATGGACAAGGCCAAGGGCTGCGGGCTCGAGCGCCTGGGCATCCTGCACGGGCGCTGATCGGCGTAGACGGTCGCTCGCGCAGGCGCAACGGCCCGCTCCAGGCGGGAGCCAGGGCCCGCTCCACGCCGGAGCCACGGCCCGCTCCAGCCCGGGGCCGCGGCGCAATCCAGCCCAAGGCCGGAGCCGCGGCGCGGTCCAGCCCGAGGCCGGAGCGGCGGTCCAGGGTGAGGCCGGAGCCGCGGCCCGCTCCAGCCCGAGACCGCAGCCGGTCGTGGCCTCAGGTCCAGTGCGGGGGCCAGGTGCTCTCGACTCCGGGCAGCGCACGGAAGCGGTTGGCCCAGGCGGCGAGGCGAGGATGGTGGGCCTCGAGCGGGAGCAGGCCGAGCTCGAGCGCCTCGGCGAGCGGCTTGGCGGCGGCGCGGAGGAATTGCTGGAGCGAGACCCAGTAGACGACGTCGGCGGCAGAGACGGCAGCGCCAGCGAGCCAGGGGCCGTCGGCGAGCGCGAGCTCGAGGCGGTCGAGCTCGGTGCGGACGTCACCCGCCGCAGCGCGGATGTCCTCGGCGGCCTCGTCGATGGCCTCGGGCTTCCCGATGAACAAGGGCCGCACGAGACGGGGCCCGAGCGGAAGCACGTAGGCGTCGTGCTCGGCGACCATGCGCCACACGCGACCAGCCTCGGCGGCGGTGCTGCCAAACAGCGGGGGGCTGGGGAAGGCGCGATCGAGATAGGCGAGGATGGCGAGCGACTCGTTGACGACCACGTCACCGTGCACGAGCACGGGCACCTTGCCGCGCGGGTTGAGGGCGAGCATCTCGGGGCTGCGGTGCTCGCCCTTGGAGAACTGCAGCAGCTTGGACTCGAAGGCGAGACCCTTGAGCGCGAGACCGAGCATGGCACGCCACGCGAAGGGGCTGCCGCTGCCCCAGTAGAAGGTGAGGGTGGGTTCGGTCATCTGCGGGCGGTTCGCCGCCGCGGGGGGCGGGGTTACGCGGCTAGCTACCGATCACGGTAACGGGGACCTCGGTGACGTTGTTGGCGTAGTCACGCTCGATGAGCGGGGGGACGGCGGTCTCGGGCAGGGGCCGGTTGAGCTCGACACGCAAGGTGTAGTCGCCGGGCGCGACGTCGGTGATGTCGATGAACTGACACTCGAGGTTGGCGCCGTAGACGTCGCCCATGCCCACGCTGATGCCCTGATTTCCGCAGTTGTAATTGTAGCTGCCCCAATTGGCCCAGTTGTCGAGATCGATCAGGCAGAAGGCTTGCTTGTGGCCGAGGGCCACGGGGGTGCCGCGCGGGTCGAGCAGCTCGTAGTTGGCGTAGCCGTCGAAGTGGAAGTGGCCGTGGCACTCGCTGTAGTGGAACAGATCGGGGTGGTTGGAGGGCACGCCCATGGTGAGGTCGCGCGAGCCGGCGTTGGGGGTGGAGGTGTCGAAGCGCAGCACTCGACGCCAGCCGGGGGCGGCGACGCAGCCCTCGACGAGCAGGCAGCTGCCTTCGTTGACGAAGATGTCGGCCTCGT
This sequence comes from Nannocystaceae bacterium, assembly GCA_041600735.1. Lineage (GTDB taxonomy): Bacteria > Myxococcota_A > Polyangia > Nannocystales > Nannocystaceae > Paraliomyxa. Next base: position 4,825 of record JBFIJN010000426.1, on the reverse strand, counting down.
AGGGGTCGAGCTCGCTGGCCTCGACGAAGAGGTCGGGCGCGTCGCAGCCGAGCGGGCCGTTGAAGGTGCCGAGCGGACCGCCAGGGCTGGGATAGGTGACCGACGGGGCGCCCTCGGTGCAGCGGTAGACGCCGTGGTTGAAGGTGCCCTGGGCGCAGCAGAACAAGTCGCCCTCGCAGGGGTCGGCGGCGCTGGGATCGCAGATCGCACCGACGCCGCCGTCGCAGGCACTGGTGCCGGTGTGGCCGCGGACGATCACGCTGTCGATGGCGGACTCGAGCACGCCGGCTCCGAGATCGGTGGCGGTGAGGCGCAGGCGGGTGCCGTCGCGCAGCGGGATTGCGCAGGCGACGTACTCGCGCGGGGTCCACACGTTGGCCCCGAGCGCCTGCGCTTCGCTGTCGAGCTGCTCGAGCACGATGACCTGGTAGCCGCTGGGGGCCTCGGGGTCGGGGACGAGCAGCTCCACGAGCAGCTGCGAGCCCGACTCGGGGAACGTGGACTTGTAGAAGAAGCGCTCGAGGCCCACCGAGACCGCTGCGTAGCCGCTGAGGTCGAAGGGGGGCGAGGTCATGGTGGTGGAGCCACCATCGACGTCGGCGTGGGTGGGCACGCCGTCGGGGTTCTGACCGGTGAAGTAGCACCAGCTGCCGCCGGCACAGTCGTTGGGCTGCGAGAGCTGGCCGGCGTGCTGCGCCGGACGGGGGTCGCCCCGCGTCCATGCACCGTCGAGCGCGTCGCCGCCGATCTCCCAGCCGAGGTCCTCGTCGAAGGGGTCCTCGAACACGATCTCGGTGAGGCCATCGGGGATCGTGCGGAACGTCCACGCCGGGCTGAGGGGCGAGTCGCGGCCCTCGCACTCGGGCGCGAACGCCTGCACCTGCCACGCGTAGTCTTGCTCGTAGTTGAAGTCGAGCGGGCCGAGGCAGCGGGCGTCGGTACCCGACTCGCCGAGCTTGCCGGCGTCGGTGAGGTCGATGCCGTCGACGAGCACGCGATAGCGCACGGCGGCGGTGCCCTCGATCGCGATCTCGTTCCAGCACAGCGTCTGCTGGATCGGAACGTCGACGGCGGCGTCGAGCGGGGAGGCGAGGGTGGGCGTGGGCAGGCGAGCGGCGGGGCAGCTCGCGGAGCCCCCGGTGGTGTCCTCGCTGGTGGTGGGCGCGGAGGTGGTGGAGGTGCTCGTGGCCGCGGTCTCGGAGGCCGCAGCGCTGCCATCGTCGCCGCAGCCGCTGGCCGCGGCGAGGAGGAGGAGGGCAGGGACCAGGCGCGCCAAGGCACTCATTGAGGCACAGGGCCGAGCCCGTGTCGCTCGGTTTTCTGGGAGAGGTAGACCAAGGTAGGATAACGTAGGCGAGTCCAAGGCCGGAGCCGGACGATTTCTTGGTGCCATCGGTGCGCGTGGGTAGCTTGGCGCAGCTGCCAATGCACTGGGTGAACCGCATTCTGCTGGCCGTTCTCTTGGCCGGAATCATCGCCTACTGGCCCGAGCGGCTGGAGCTTGCCGCGAGCTCCGACCACCTCGAGCGCGTGGCCCGCGAGCGCGACGCGCTGACCACGGCCAACGAGGCGATGCGGGAGGAAATCCGGCTGATGCAGGCCGAGATCCACGCGCTCAAGCACGACCCTCGCGAGGTCGCGCGGATCGCCCGCGAGGACCTGAACCTCGTGCGCGCAGGCGAGGTGGTGTTCGAGGTGCAGCGGCCCGGCGCGGCCGGCGGAGGGCACTGATGCGCTCGGCCGCGCGACACCTGTTCCTGCTGCGACGGCGGCTGGGCGAGCGCTGGGCGATGCTGGTGCTCGTGGGGCTGTGGCCGCTGATCGGCCTGGGCCTGCTCTCGGGGCCGGCGCTGTGGCGCGGCGAGATGCTGCCGCTCTCGATCTCGACGATGTTCGGGCTGACGCTGGTGCTGGCCGTCTCGCGCGAGCTGTGGCCGGAGCGTGGGGCGACCACCGGATCGCTCACGGGGGCGTCCACGGCGTGGGGCGAGCTCGAGCTCGGCTTGCTGCTGCTCACCGCGGTCTACTTCCTCATCGCGGCCACCGGCGGGCTGCGCTCGTTCCTCTACCCGCTGGTCTACGCGCTGGTCTCCTTCCTCATGGTGGTGCATCGCCACCGCGCCTCGGCGATCGCCTGGCTCGCCGCCACGGTCGCGCTCGAGGGCCTGGTGGGCTGGAGGGTGATCGAGCAGCACGGCTGGGCCCTGCCCGCGTACCACTTCACCTTCATCGGCTTCTTCGCGGCGGGCAACCTGCTGGTGCTCTCGAACTTGGTCCGGCGGCTGCGCCATGGTCACGACCAGAAGGTGCGCACCACGCTGGATCGGATCCGCCAGGAGGCTCGCGACTTTCGCCTGATCTCGGCTGCGCTGCCGCCCCAGAGCCGCGTGCGCGGGCGCGGCGAAGAAGAGCTCGCGATGGCCCACGCGGCGGTCGAGAGCATTCACGAGCAGCTGTTCCACAACGTGGACCTGCTGCGCACGGCGCTGGGCCTGCACACGTGCACGCTCTTGTGGTGCGAGGATCCGCAAGACAAGGCCGTAGGCGAGGGTGATCACGGGGCCACGCGGATGGCCAAGGGGCGCAACCTGCCGCGCCTGGTGGTCAAGGAGATGTCGACCGACAGCGAGCTGGTGGTGCAGACGCGCGAGCTCGACGGGCCGGGCATCCTCACCAGCGTGCTCGCCGATCCCAAGCCGCTGCGACTGCGCGCGCTCGGGGGCAAGCGCCTGCCGCCCTACTATCACTCGCCGGGCGCGACGAGCGTCACGGATCTGTGCGCGGTGCCGCTTCAGGACGGCAGCACGCTGCGCGCGGTGCTGTGTGCCGATCGCACCGGCGATCGTCCGTTCAGCGAGGCCGAGGAGCAGGTGCTGACCAAGGCGGCCGCGCACATCCTGCGGGTGGTCGAGCACGAGCGCGTGTTCACGGCGGTCGAGCGCAGCAAGTACGAGCAGGAGCAGTTCTATCGCGCGTCGGAGCAGCTCAACGAGGCGCTCACGATGGACGACGTGCATCGCAAGACGTTCGCCGCGCTGCGGGCGATCGCGCAGTACGAGCTCGCGGTGATCACCCGCGCCGATGAGGACGGAGTCGAGCACGCGGTCGTGGGCGTCGACGTCCCGCCGAGCGAGGGCGAGCAAGCGGCACGCTGGACCGAGGTGGGCGAGCGCCTCACGGGCCTGCGCTTCACCGGCGAGGGCTCGCTGGTGGGGATGGCGCTGAAGAATCGCCACCACATGCCGGCCAACGGCGACCTCGTGGATGGCGACACGGTGGTGTTCACCCCGCGCACGCGCCTGCGAGGCGCACGCAGCCTGCTCGTGCTGCCGCTGCAGCGCGGCGACCAGGTGCTCGGCGCGATCACGCTGGCCTCGAGCCGCCCCCACCAGTACCCGGCCGAGCTGCGCGACATGCTGCGCGTGATCAGCCACCAGGTGGGCGTGAGCGTGCAGAACGCGTCGATGTACCAGTCGATGGAGGAGCGCGCGACCACCGACGGGCTCACGGGGCTGTCCAACCGGCGCTCGTTCCAGGATCGGCTCGAGCAGCTCCATGCGCTGGCCGAGCGCACTGGGCAAAAGTATGCGGTGATCCTGACCGACATCGATCACTTCAAGAGCGTCAACGATACCTACGGTCACCCGGTGGGCGACGTGGTGCTGCAGCGCACCGCGGCGGTGTTCGCCGGGCGCTCGCGCCGGGTCGACATCGTGGCGCGCTACGGCGGCGAGGAGTTCGTGCTGGTGCTGCCCGATACCGACGGCGAAGGGGCAGAGCACTTTGCCAACGAGCTGCGCAAGGAGATCGGCGCGCTCAACATGAGCTCCGAGCACGGCAACTTCAATGTGACGATCTCGATGGGCGTGGCCGAGTTCCCCGCCGATGGGCGCAAGCCCGGTGAGCTGCTCGAGCACGCCGACCAAGCGCTCTACTTCTGCAAGGAACACGGCCGCAACTGCGCGCGGCGGTGGTCGCAGATGGGCTAACCGGCGGGACGGCTGCTACCATCGCGCCCGTGCTGCCCGCCCTCGCTGCTGCTCGCGCCCTGGGGGTGTTGCTGGCCTCCCAGCAGCTCGGGCTCGGCTTCGATGGGCGGGTGCAGGTGACCTCGCCCAGCCCGCTGCTGGCGGGTGCTTCGGGTGAGCTCTCGCTCACGATCCTCGACACGCCAGCCCGCGTGGCGCCGCTGTCGGTGCGGCTGCGGTCCGAGGAGGTGAGCCTGCCCGAGACGCGACTCGATGATGCAGATGTGGTGGATCCGCAGGCCTCGCAGCCGCGCATCCGAGCGCGCTACGTGGCCCCCAGCGCGGCCGGTCGCTACGAGGTGGAGGGCCTGGTCGAGTACGTCACCTGCGAGGTCGAGCGCTGTCGACCCCGCCGCGCCCACGTGGTGTGGGTGGTCGAGGTGCTGGCCCCCACGCCCGCGCCCGCGCCCTCGGAGTAGCGGATCGGCCTAGGGGGTGTCCCTCATTAGAGGCACAGAAATATGCAGACGACATGAACGAGACCCAGGTAGCAGGCGGCCGTCTTGTCGTAGCGGGTGGCGATGGCGCGGAAGCGCTTCAGCCTGTGGAAGAACACCTCGACCAAGTAGCGCTTGCGATACAGATTGCGGTCGAGCTTGAGCAGGTGCCACTGCCTCGTGGGGTTCGGGTGGATGACGGGCTTCATCCCATGGTCCCGGACGGCCTCGATGATGGCGTTGGAGTCGTAGCCCGTGTCGCCGATGAACGCCTTGCCTCGGGCTGCTCCGAGCAGCTCGAGTGCCACGGTGCTCTCGTGTCGCTGGCCTTGGGTCAGGGTGAGCTTCCGCGGGCGTCCT
>JBFIJN010000425.1:0-7755 GCA_041600735.1 Nannocystaceae bacterium | reverse complement strand
GTCCGCGCCACCGCGCCGCTCGGCACGCCCACCGGCGCGAGTGCGGTCCACGACGAGCCCGGGGGCACGCTCGCCTCGTCGCTGCTCGCGGCCCCGCTGACCGACGCGGGCACGGTGATGGGCACGCCCGCCTATATGGCGCCCGAGCTCCAGCTTGGCCGTCCCGCGAGCGCGGCCAGCGATCAGTTTGCGCTGTGCGTGTCGCTCTACGAGGCGGCCTACCGCGCGCGACCGTTTGCCGGGCCCCGCATCGTCGACCTCGTCGATCACATGCTGCGGGGCGAGCTGCGCCCGGTGCCCGACCGCTCGGCCGTGCCGCAGTGGCTGCGCGCGATCCTGCTGCGAGGGCTGCGACCCGATCCCGTCGATCGCTGGCCCTCGATGGACGCGCTGCAGGCCGAGCTCCGTCGCGGTGCACCCCGCCCGCTGCGACGCTTGATGCCGGTCGCCACCGCGCTGGGGGTTGCTGCGATCGTGGGCCTGGGGATCGCGCGTTCGAACGGCGCGGCCGCACACTGCAACGACGCGCACGGCCGCTTGGATGGCGTGTGGGACGAGGACCGCCGCGAGGCCGTGCAGCGCAGCCTGATGCTGAGCGGTGCGCCCTACGCCGCATCCACTTGGGGGCGCGTGGAGACCCGACTCGACGACTACGCCGAGCGCTGGCACGACACCCACGACGAGGCCTGCCGCGGCGCCCTGAACGACGACGTGCTCGATCTGCGCATGGCATGCCTCGAGCGGCGACGGCAGGGCCTCGCCTCGCTCGTCGACGTGCTCATCGAAGGGGATGCGTCGGTGCTGCCGCGGGCCGCGTCCTCGGTCGATGGGCTCGGCGACCTCGCGCGGTGCCTCGCGGAGGATGATCCGCATGCCACCCTCCCGCAGCCGCGCGATGCGGCACAGGCTCAGGAGATCCGCTCGATCCGCGAGCAGCTCGCGCGCATCGTCGCCGAGCGCAGCGCCGGGCGCTACGACGTGGCCGCAGAGCAATCCGAGCGAGCACGCGCCGCGGCGGAGTCGCTCGGCTACGCCCCCGTCATCGCCGAGGCCGCGCTCCAAGACGGGCTGGCCCACTACCAAGCGGGTGACCACGACACCGCTCAGGCGAGCCTCGAGCACGCATACTTCGTCGCCTCGGCGCTGGGCTACCAAGAGGTCGTGGGCGATGCCGCCTCGTGGCTGGTCTACGTCACTGGGGTCGGGCGAGGCGATCCCGTGGCCGGGGCTCGCTGGGCCGAGCATGCCCGCGCCGCGAGCGAAGGCCGCGACGACGACGCCGAGGTTCGCTACCTCGTCGGCCTCGGCACGATCTCGCGCGAGGTCGGCGAGCTCGACCGCGCGCGCACGCTGCTCGAACAGGCGCTCTCGATCCAAGAGCGTACGCTCGAGCCGACCGATCTCCGCCTGACGGGCACCATTCAGCAGCTCGGCTTGGTGCTCTCCCTGCAAGACCTGCATGACGAAGCCCTCGAGCTGCACGAGCGGGCGCTCGCGCTGCTCGAGCAGGCGGTAGGGCCCGCGCATCCCAAGCTCGCCGCGGCCTACGACTTTCGCGCCGTCGCGCTGGACAACCAAGGGGATCACGAGGGCTCGCTTCGCGATCATCGGCGCTCGCTCGCGATCTGGGAGGCGGCGCTCGGCCCCGATCATCCAGAGGTCTCGGTGGCCGTCGCCAATCTCGGCATCGTCCTCGTCGAGCTGGGACGCCCGCAGGAGGCGCTCGAGCACTATCACCGCGCGCTGGCGTCGTGGGAGAAGAGCGTGGGGCCCGATCACCCTCGCGTGGCCAGCCTCCACCTCAACATCGGCAATGCGCTCAGTGACCTCGGCCTGCGGCGCGAGGCGATCGCCTCCTATCGCCGCGCGCTCGAGCTCCGCGAGCTGCGACTCGGCGCCAATCACCCGCAGACCCTGATCGCGCGCGAGCTGCTCGAAGACATGGAATAGCTCGCTTCGGGGCCGGCCAGCGGGCCCGATGCGTGCGTGGGACAGCGAACATGCTAATCGGCTACTAAGCCCCCCCATGGAGCCGATCGAAGAGTTCTCGAGCTGCGGGGTCGGCTTGATCGCCGCGCGTCACGGCGATCGTAGCCACTCGATCGTGCGCTCGGCCCTCCACGCGCTGCGCTCGGTCGAGCACCGCGGCGCGTGTGGTCCCGACGGACGCAGCAGCGACGGCGCGGGGATCATGACCGAGATTCCGTTCGCGCTGCTGGGCCACGAGCCCGGCGCAGTGGCCGTCGCGACCCTGTTCCTCACCCCCGACGCCGCGCGCGGCCAGCGAGCGCTCCACGTGCTCGAGCAGACGTTCGCGTTCATGGGCATGGACGTGCAGGCCTACCGCGAGGTCCCGCACAACCTCGACGTGCTCGGCCCCGCCGCGCGCGAGAGCTGCCCTCGCATCGTCCAAGCCACGCTGCGGCGCCCGCCCGAGTGCCGCACCAACGCCTCGTTCGACGCGCGCCTCTACCACGTCAAGCAGATCACCCGCACCAAGCTCAAGGAGGCCGACGCGTGGATGGACATGTTCTTCGTGTCGCTGTCCACCTCGACCGTGATCTACAAGGCGCTGTGTCGCGGCATGGACCTCGACCAATTCTACCCGGATCTCGCCAACCCGCTGTTCACCAGTCGCTTCGCGCTGTTCCATCGCCGCTTCTCCACCAACACCCGCACCACCTGGGATAAAGCGCAGCCGTTCCGCCTGATCGCGCACAACGGTGAGATCAACACCGTGGCCGGCAACCGCTCGTGGGCGTTCTCGCGCGAGCACGCGCTGGGGCTGGGCCGCGACGAGCTGCTCACCCGCCGCGGGATCAGCGACTCGGGCAGCCTCAACGAGATGGTCGAGGCGCTCAAGTACCGCTCGAGCATCGCGCACATCGACGACATCCTGGCGATCATGGTCCCGGCCGCCGATGCCCGCGGAGCGTTCTACGAATTCTGGGCGCGCGCGATGGAGCCGTGGGACGGCCCCGCGCTGGTCGTCTACGGCGACGGCGAGACCGTGGGCGCTCGCCTCGATCGCAACGGCTTTCGCCCCGCACGCTGGTGCATGACCGAGGCCGCGTTCTACCTGGCCTCCGAGGCCGGCGCGTTCCCGGTGCCCGAGGCCGAGGTGATCGCCAAGGGCACCATGCACGCGGGCTCCGGCGTCACCGTGGGCCTGTCCTCCGGCAAGGTGCACTTTCGCGATCCCAGCCGGTCGCGCGGCAACGCGGGCGCGATGTTCGAGACCCGGCTGATCCCGCTCGCCGACGTGCCGCTCCACCTGCACCCCGAGGCCAAGGCCGCGATCGCCCCCGTGCAGCCGCGCCTGCTCGCTCGCATGGCGCTCCACGGGCTGACCCACGAGGAGCTCGATCGCGTGGTGCGCCCGATGATCGTCAAGGGCAAGGAGCCGATCGGCTCGATGGGCGACACGGCTCGCCCTGCGATCTTCTCCGACCAGAGCCGCCCGCTCTACGACTTCTTCTTTCAAGACTTCGCCCAGGTCACCAACCCGCCGCTCGACTACCTGCGCGAGGCGATGGTCACCGATCTGAGCACCCAGCTCGGACCGCGGCCCAACATCTTTGCCCCCAAGGAGCTGGTGCCGCCACCGCCGGCGCTGCGGATCGACGATCCGCTGATCCGCCTCGATCAGATGGAGGTGCTGCGGGCGCTGCGGATCCGCCTGCACTCCCCGCTGCGCACGCTGGCCGCCGAGCTGCCCGCGATCTACGAGCGCGCGCGCGGCGGAGACGGCCTGCGCCTCGCCCTCGACCGGCTGGGCGAGCGAGCCCTCGCCGCGGTACGCGAGGGCTGCTCGCTGCTCATCATCAGCGATCTCGACGCCGACTTCGCGCATCCACCCATCCCCAGCCTGCTGGCGCTGCGCGCCGTGGTCACCGTGCTCAATGCGCACGGCCTGCGCCTGCACACCTCGGTGATCGTGGAGGCCGGCGACATCCGCAGCACCCACGCGCTCGCCTGTGCGATCGGGTTCGGGGCGACCGCCGTGTGCCCCCGCCTCGCGCTCGAGCTCGCCCGCTTCGGCGAGCATCCCGGCGAGCTCTCTGCCGCCGCTCGCGAGGAGCACCTGTGCCGCGCGTTGCTCGACGGGCTGCTGAAGGTGATGGCCAAGATGGGGATCTCGGTGGTGCGCAGCTACCAGAGCTCCAAGCTGTTCACCCCGCTGGGCCTCGGGCCCAAGCTGCTGCGCGAGCGCTTCGGGCTGCGGCCCTCGCCGCTCGGGGGGCTCGAGCTGCCCGAGCTCGCCGCCTGGCTCGAGCGAGGCCTCGCCGCGGCCGAGCACCACCCCCCCGACGCGCCGCTGCCCAACACCTACCAGCTGCGCGAGAAGAAGCGCGGCTGGGCCGAGCCAGGCGCGAAGGGGGGCGAGCGCCACTCGATGACGGCCGAGCGCAGCAAGCTCGTGCACGATCTCGTGCGCGGGCGCCTGCGCGGGCGCGAGCCCAGCGCGCTGTGGCACGAGTACGAGCGCCTGGGCGAGGTGTCGCACCCGGTGAGCCCGCGCCACCTGCTCGACCTTCGCGAGGCCGAGCGACCGCTCGCGCTCGCCGAGGTCGAGGACGAAGCCGCCATCCTCGCCCGCTTCGGCTCGGGCGCCATGTCGTTCGGGGCCATCAGCGCCGAGGCCCAGCGCGACATCTTCGTGGCCATGCGCTCGCTGGGCGCGCGCTGCAACAGCGGCGAGGGGGGCGAGAACCCGTACTACTTCGTCGATGGCACCACCGCGGTCACCAAGCAGATCGCCTCGGGTCGCTTTGGCGTGACCGCCGAGTACCTGGTGACCGGCCAGGAGATCGAGATCAAGATCGCGCAGGGGGCCAAGCCCGGCGAGGGCGGACAGCTCATGGGGGTGAAGGTCGACGAGCAGATCGCTCGCGCTCGCTTCTCGCGACCGGGGATCGATCTGATCTCGCCGCCGCCCATGCACGACATCTACTCGATCGAGGACCTCAAGCAGCTGATCTACGAGCTCAAGCAGCTGTCGCCCGGCGTGCCGGTGTGCGTGAAGCTGGTCGCCGGCGCCAACGTGGGCACGATCGCGGCGGGTGTGGTGAAGGCCGGCGCCAACATCATCCAGCTCTCGGGGGGCGACGGCGGCACCGGAGCCGCCCCGATCTCCTCGATGAAGCACGCGGGCCTGCCCTGGGAGCTGGGGCTCGTCGACACCCATCGCCGGCTCGTGGAGCTGGGCCTGCGCGACGCGGTGCGGCTGCGCGTCGACGGCGGGATCTCGACCGCGCGCGACGTGGTGATGGCCGTGCTGCTCGGGGCCGAGGAGCTCGGCTTTGGCAAGACGCTGCTCGTGGCGCAGGGCTGCATCATGGCGCGCGTGTGCGAGAAGAACCGCTGCCCCACCGGCATCGCCACCCACGACCCCAAGTTCAAGGCCAAGTACAAGGGCAGCCCCGAGCACGTGGTGGCGTTCCTGCGCGAGATCGCGGGCGGCGTGCGCGAGCTGCTGGCCAGCCTCGGTGCGCGCTCGCTCGGCGAGCTCGTGGGGCAGCGTCGCTGGCTGCGAGCGGCCGCGCGACACGAGACCCTCGCGGCCGCGCGTGGCCTCGACATCGGCCCCATGCTCGAGCCCATCGCGTGGTCGCGGCGCGAGACGACCGCGGCGCTCACCAGCGACCCGGCCACCGATCGCTCGGACCACGAGCGCGTGCTGATCGAGCAGGCGCTCACTCAGCTCGACGCCACCGGTCGGGCCGAGATCCGCGCGGAGGTCCGCAACACGGACCGAGCCGTCGGTACCGGCCTCGCGGGGGAGCTCGCCCGCCGCGCGCACCGGCGACGCATGGACGCGATCTCCGATCCGGCCGAGCAGCCGCTCGAGGCGGCTCTGCTGTTTCCTCCGCCCGGTTCCGTGCACTTGCTGCTCGACGGCAGCGCCGGCCAGGGCTTCGCCGCCTTCGCGGTCGAGGGCATGCACATCGAGCTGCGCGGCGAGGCCAACGACAGCGTGGCCAAGTCGATGTGCGGGGGTCGGGTAATCCTTCGTCCACCCAAGACCGCGCGCCGCCTCGCCGAGGACAACGTCATCATCGGCAACGGGGCCCTCTACGGGGCCACCGGCGGCACGCTCTATGTCCACGGGCACGCGGGCGATCGCTTCGCGGTGCGCAACAGCGGCGCGACGGCGGTCGTGGAGGGCGCGGGGCTGCACGCGTGCGAGTACATGACCAGCGGCACCGTGGTGATCCTCGGGCCGGTCTCCGCCAATGCGGGCGCGGGCATGACCGGGGGCCGGCTCTATCTTCCCCCCGAGCACTGCGCCGAGCTCGAGCGCAGCTACGTCCACAGCACCCCGCTGCCCGATGAAGAGCACGCAGAGCTGCTCGCGCTCCTGGCCGACTACTTCGCGGCCACCGGCAGCCGCACCGCGAAGGCACTGCTCGACCAACCATCGACGCTGGGTGAGCGGCTCTCTAGGGTGTGGGCCCGCGCCTCGGCGTGAGCCCTCGCAACGCCTCCCTCCACGAAAAACCACTGGTGGCGGCATCCCTCGGGTGTCACCCTCCGTGCATGAGCCTATGGGGTCGATCGTGCGTGGTGGTGCTCTCGGTGGCGCTGGGTGGGTGCTTCTTCTCGAGCAGTGAAGATGGCTACCCCGAGCTCGACGACTGCCGCGGCGGGGCCACGGACGACCAGGTCGCCGACACCGTCGTCATCGCCCACGAGTACGCCGACAGCCTCCACGAGATGGTCGCGTGTGGTGGCCTCAATGTCGCGCTCTGCAACGGGGTGATCGAGGGCATCATCAACGCGATCATCGAGCAGAGCACCGACGCCACCCCGAGCGGCTGGGTCTACCAGGGCAACGGGACCTACGTGACGATGAGCGAGGGCGCGACCATGGAGACGCGCTTCTACGTGGCCCGCGACTTCTCGTTTGCCGCCGCGGGCGAGCTCGTCACCGAGGACGTGTTCCTCATCGACAACTACCTGGTGAACGCGGTCGTCGCGGTGGACTTCAGCACCGGGCGCACCGACATCCAGTACGAGTCCGTGGGTCCGCTCGTCGAGCTGCTCGGCCAAGGCGCCAACCCGCCCAACCCGCTGCGGATCACGCTCGGGGGCCTCGGCGAATTCCAGCGGGAGTTTCGCGCGCTCGAGTTCGAGTCCGACGTGGTGCTCGACGACGTGCGCGAGCACGCCACGGTGCGCTATCACGTCGTCACCCCGCGGCTGGCCACCCAGGCGCTCGTGACCGGCGAGGGCATGGCCTACGAGCTCATCGACGCCGACGCCACGCGCGAGGACCTGGGGCAGGCGCTCGTCGTCGACGAGTGGACGATCGAGTTCGTGGGCGACGGCGGCGGCAAGCTCGACGGGTCCTCGCGCTACCACGTCGACGGCCGGCACTTCGACTTCGCCGGCGAGACCAGGTTCGAGAGCTCGGCCAACCCCGAGACCACGCTCAGCTGCGGCTAGCCGCCCGTGGTGCAGCGTGCGGCCCGCTCGCGGCCGCTCGCTCCGCCACGGCCGCGCAGCTCTTGCGCAGCCACGCGCGTCGGAGCGCCAATTCGGTAGCTGGCGGTCCTCCCTCCCGAACCAACACTAGGGGCTAGAACACCGTGGCTCGACCACGAGAAAACGAGGCTCCAATGCTGTGGACAATTGCGCTGATTCTCATGGTCCTGTGGGTACTGGGAATCGTCACCTCGTACACGATGGGAGGCTTCATTCACATCCTCCTCGTCGTTGCGATCATCACCGTGCTGGTGCGCGTCATCCAGG
>JBFIJN010000424.1:0-7769 GCA_041600735.1 Nannocystaceae bacterium | reverse complement strand
GAGCGGGGCGCGGTGCTCGAGCGCGACCCCGAAGAACCCGGCCGAGCCGATCGTCTCGCACTCGTCGACGCACTCCTCGACGTGGCGGCGGATCGACTCGCAGCGATCGTCGATGCAGACCACGAGCTGCACGGCGACGCGATCGACGGTCTCGCGCTCGACCTCCTGCGCCATCACGATGCCGCCGATGAAGCTGCGCACGTACTCTTCTTCGAACGCATCTTGGAATGCGCCCAGCTCGACCGACCACATCGGGCGCACCGGAGCGCGCACGAGGAACTCGAGCGAGCGGCCGAGCGTGGCCAGCGTGGCGCGGCGCCCGAACAGGCTGCGCGCGACGTCGGTGAGGGCGAGCTCCTCGACGACGAGGCGCACCGCGATGTAGTCGAGCAGGCTGACCGCGACCCCGTGGGGGCGCTCGGACGGGATGTGCTCGAGGCGATGGATCATCCCCGCATAGCCGGGGAGCGCGAACAGGGCCTCGTGGAGGATGTTCGGCCAGCCGCTCTCGGCGTCACCGCGCGCGTCGAGACACTCCCGGATCAGCACGCGTGCGGGGGTGTGGCTGCCCAGCCGCGTCGCGAGGCCCGAGAGCCACGGCTCGGGCGCGCCGAGCGGGGTGCGACCCAACCACCGCATGGTGGCCAGCAGCCCGCGCTCGCGCCCCGGCATCGGCCACAGCGCAGAGCCGAGATCGAGGAACGGCGGCAGCACCCGCAGCAGGAACCCGTCGACCAGCTCGCTGACCTCGGCCGCCATCTCGGGTCGCACGCTCGACAGCAGAATGGTGCCGGGGCGCGGCTCGGGCAGCGCGTCGACGGTCTCGAGGCTCAGCCCCGCGAGGCGCTTGCGCGCCGCGGCGACGTCCTCGGGGCGGATCTGCCGCTCGGCGAGGAGCTGGCGGTAGCGCTCGTACGTGAGCGTGGTACGGGCCTGTCGAATGCGCGTGGCCGCTTCGCACACCGCATGGAAGTGCTCGGACTCGAGCGCCGCCATGGGATTGCTGTGGATGAACACCCCGAGCGGTCGCTGCTCGGGCAGCCACTTCGCAAACCGGTCGATCCACGCCTGCACCGTGGTATCGAGCGCGGAGAGGGCACGGCGGTCGGGCTCCTCTTCCTCTTGCTGGCGTTGGCGTTGGCGCGAGGGTCGAGGCTCCTGCGCCGCGGCCTCCTGGCCGACTCCGTGGCCGCTCACGACGCCTTCCTCGCTTTGTGCCGCAGCGCCAGGTGATGGCTGGAGCGGGTGCTGTGGGCGTGCAGGCCCTGCAGCTCGAGCGTGCGGTCGCTCCACTCGTTGCTCATCATGTGCAGCCTCTCCTGCACCGTGTGGTCCACCAGGCGTGTGTGGGAGAAGTCGATCACCACGCGGCGGACGTCGTCCTCGATCGCTTCGAGGCGGCGCTTGAGGCTCGAGTAGTTGGTGAACACGGCCGCGCCGTGCACCGTGAGGGTCACCTGATCGCCATCGCGCGTCTCTTCGATCGGCACCTGGAACAGGTGGCCGACCCGCACTCCATGCCCGAGGTGGAGCAGCACCTTCAGCGCCACGCCCACACCCACGCCCACGAGCAGGTCGGTGGCCAGGGTGACCAAGAGCGTGGTCACGAACAGCAACAGCTGCTCGGGACCGATCTGGTAGGTCCTGCGGAGCTCCCGCGGCGACGCCAGCCGGAACCCCGTGAACACCAGCATCGCCGCCAGCGCCGCGAGCGGGATCTGGTGCAGCAGCATCGGCACGGCGGCCACCAGCACCAGCAGGAACACGCCGTGGAAGAAGTTCGACCACGGGCTCGTCGCGCCGGCATCGATGTTGGCCTTGCTGCGGACGATCTCGGAGATCATCGGCAGCCCGCCGATCGCCGCGGCCAGCGTGTTGCCGATGCCGGTCGCGAGGAGGTCGCGATTGGCGTGCGAGGTGCGCTTGACCGGATCGATCGAGTCGACCGCGCTCACGCTCAGCAGCGACTCGATCGAGCCCACCAGCGAGAACATCACGATGTACTTGATCGAGGTCCCGCTGCCGATGACCGAGAAGTCGGGGCTCTGGATCGCGCGCAGCAGGTTGCCGGGCAGCGTCACGAGGTACTGAGGGCCGACGGTGTACTGGTGGTCGGCAAAGCCGTAGGTGTGCTGATGATCGAGGTCGAAGAACAGCCCGAGCGGGATCGCGACGAGTAGCACCACGAGCGCCGCGGGTATCCGCCTGAGCCACGGCGCGCGCAGCAGCGGCATGCCAAACAAGATCAACAGCCCGAGCCCTCCGATCACGAGGAGCTCGGGGTTGGCGTTCATCAGGCTGTGCGGGAGCTCGGCGATGAGCCCCAGCGGGTCCTTGGCCTGCGGGGCCACGCCGAGCACGGTGTGCGCCTGCTTGGAGATGATGATGACGCCGATCGCGGCCAGCATGCCGTGCACCACCGAGGGCGGCATGAGGTCGCGGATGACCCCCGCGCGGGCGAGCGCGAGGATGATCTGCACGATGCCGGCGATCACACCGACGGCGAGGGCACGGCGGTAGCCGAGCTCCGCATCCCCCGCACCCAGCTCTTGCACCGCGCCCAGGGCGATCACGATGAGGCCCGCGGCCGGCCCCTTGATGGTCAGGCGCGCGCTGCCCAGGAAGCTCACCAGCACCCCGCCGATGATGGCGGTGAGGATGCCGGCGATCGGCGGAAAACCGCTCGCCATGGAGATGCCCAAGCACAGCGGCAGGGCGATGAGGAACACCAGGAACCCGCTGAGCGCGTCCTTGCGGATCTGCGCTCCAGAGAATGGAGAGTCGTAGCGAGGCATGGCCTCTTTCGCTTGTGAAGATCGGTGAACGTTCCCTGCGCGGCGCAGGCGACAACCAGGTCGCGCGAGGGCGACCTAATCCCTGACTCGCGTCGCACTCGGCGACGCGCGAGCGCTCGGGTTCGGACTGCTCCCGACGCGAACGTCGGAGCCATCCAGAGCGGCGACCTACTGCACGAGCGGCAGCATGGTCTCCGAGCGGCGGAGTCAGGCGATCGGGGGACCGCGATTGTGCAGCTGGGCGCGATGCGAGGAGCCAGGCCCACCGCACCACGTCTCGTCGAGGCGATGGCCGGCGACCGCGGCGGCGAGCTCGAGCTCGAGGACCGGGTCGAGCCACGGCGAGGGGCTCGAGGCGGCCCGCGGACGGGGCGAGAGCTCGTCACCGCGGAGCTCCTCGGTGGAGTCCTTGCCGTCTTCGGCGTCGTCGGCTTCACCGCGGAGCGGGAGCTCGAGCGGGAGCTCGGCAGGGCTGCCTTGGCCGGCCGGCCCCTCGTGCACGCCCTGCTCGGCAACCTGCGGGTCGGTGACCGACGCGGGGCGGGCCCAGCCGCCGAGTCCCAGGGCCGGCAATGTCAGCCCCACGACCAGCCACAGTCGCAGCATCAACCACCCCGGGAGGGCGCGGCGGAGCGACGGGCGAGCGGCAGAGCTGAGCATGGCGCGTAGCACGAACCCTACTCGAGAGGATCGCGGTCGAGTATGCCCGGTGGCAGCACACTGTCAACCGAGAAGCCAAGCGCCGCGACGTGGTGAACGTTATTCTATGGGTGCGGCGGCGTTCTTGGTTGCTCTGCTTCGCCCACATCGCGCGCCGAAGGAAGACCAATCCCGATGCCCAATGTTGCCCTGCTCGACGCCGAGCTCAACCACATGATTCGTCAGGGCAAGGCCCTGGAGGCCTTCGAGAAGTTCTACGCCGACGACGTCGTGATGATGGAGAACGACCAGGTGTTCGAGGGCAAGGAGCTCAACCGCAAGCGCGAGCAGGAGTTCTTCGGCAACATCAAGGAAGTCCACTCGGCGAGCATCGGCCCCACGGCGGTGAGCGGCGACACCAGCTTCTGCGAGCAGTCGTTCGACACGACGCTGCTCGACGGCACGCGCATGCGCATGGAGGAGGTCGCCGTCCGCACCTGGCGGGACGGCAAGGTCATCCGCGAGCGCTTCTATTACAAGGGCAGCTAGTCCGCCGGCGGGGCCGACGGCGAGTCCGCGGGTGAGTCCGCGGGCGGGTCCGACGGGAGGGCCGGCTCGACACCTTGCAGCCCGAGCTCCACCGCGAACTCGCCCGAGATCGAGATCGGCGCCCCCAACCCCGCGGCGGTGGGAGCGAGCTTGCCGGCGAAGCGCCCCCGCAGCGTGGAGCCCTCGAACCCCTCCAGCGTGAGCTCGACGTTGGCATCCTTGGCCGTGTCGATCACGTAGACCCGCTGCTCGGTGACCTTGTAGCGGATGGTGAGCGAGGGCGCCTTGGGAGCCTTGGCGTCGCTCTTGGCGTCGCTCTTGGCCCGAGCGGTAATCGTCACGGGGTACTGCGCTTGGTCGGGCCGCACGCCCTCGATCAGCAGCCGAAGGTGCGGAAGCCCGGTGCCGGGGTCGGCGGCCGCGAGGCTCACGCGCGCGAGCTCTGGCTCCGGTACCCACACTGCACGGTTCTGGCCGCGTGGCAGCGACATGAGGTGCGCGGCCTGGCCGTCGATCATCACGTCGAACGTGCCCTTGGCCGACGGCTCGAGCGGCGCGGACTTCGATCCCTCCGAGCCGGGAGTCGGAAGTGCGTGCGGATCGTCGATGGGCAGGTGGTCGCGCTCGACCGTCTTGACCGCGCTGGCCCCCGGAGGCGGCGCGCCCTCGACCGCCGCCGACTTGGGCGGCGCGTCGGGAGTGCAGGCGGCCCCGAGCACGAGGGACGAGAGTACGGAGGACAGCACCAGCGTGCGCAGCGACGTCATCGGCGCCCGAGGGTAGACCGAGCCGCGGCCGTCGCCAATCGCCGAGCGCTCACGACGACGAGGCCGACCGCCCGAGGGACGATCGGCCTCACGTTGCGCCGCGAGCGGCAGCGCGACTACGCGCCGAACTTGCCGTAGATGAGGAACGCGGTGACCAGCGTGAAGATGGTCAGCGACTCGATGAAGGCCAGGCCCAGCAGCATGGGCGTGTTGACCTTCTCGGCGGCGTTGGGGTTGCGGCAGATGCCCTCGAGCGCGGCCGCAGCGGCGCGGCCCTGGCCCATGCCACAGCCGAGCGCGGCGAGGCCCATGCCGAGACCCATGGCGAGGGCGAAGATGCCGTCGTTGGGGCCACCGGCGGGAGCGCCGGCGGGGGCGGCCATCGCGACCATCGGCGCGAGGAAGCAGGTCACGAAGGCGACGAAGGAGCTGATGCGACGGTTCATGGTGGGTGTCCTTGTAGATTCGCGGGGAGCTGAGTTGGCCCGGGCCAAGCTAGTGCTCGAGGTGTTCGATCGCCGAGCCGATGTAGATGATCGTGAGCAGCGTGAAGATCAGGGTCTGGACGATCACCACCAGGACCCCGAGCAGCAAGAAGGGAACGGGAGCCAGCACCGCGATGAGCCCGGCGATGGCCAGCACGACCTTGTGGTCGGCGAGGATGTTGCCCATCAGTCGCAGCGAGAGCGACACGGGGCGCCCGAGGTGCGAGGCGATCTCGACGGGCAGGAAGATGGGGAAGAGCCAGGGGAATCCGCCCAGCTTGGGGCCCATGAAGTGGGCCAGGTAGCTCATCCCGTTGCGGTAGATGCCCATCGCGTTATAGACGACGAAGACCATCAGCGACAGCGCGAGGTTGGTCTTGAGCGTGTCCGTGGGCGGCAGGAATCCGGGGATGAGACCCTGCAGATTGCAGCACAGGATGAACAGCGCGAGCGTGCCGGTGAGGGGAAGGAAGCGCTTGGCGTCCTTCTCGCCCATCACGTCGACCGAGAGCTTGTAGGTGGCGCCGACGATGCCGTCGATCATGGCGGCGAGCGTGAAGCGGCGGCTGGGCAGCAGGCCGTTCTTCGACTCGGCCGACTGCAGGCTGGCGCGGTAGCGCAGCGTGGCCACCAGGATCAGCAGCGCGGCGATCAGCGCCCCCACCACGTGGATCATGGTGAAGTGCGTGTCCTGAAACATCAGGAACTTCCAGTCGCGACGCAGCCCCTCTTCGAAGCTCTTCTCGAAGTCGTGCCAGAAGGGCAGCAGCGTGTACCAGGTGTCGTGGTCGCCCATGGTGACAGTCAGGAAGAGGGAGGCGTGTCGCTGGCTCGATCGGCCCGCAGAGCCCCGATAGAGGCCCCTACGAGGGCAAGGAGGGCACCCAAGGCCACCCCTTCGGGTCGCGCGGGCATGTACCAAAGGATGCCGGCCAGCGCAAGGAGGATGAACGGCCACTTGAGCAGCAGTACGCCGGGCAAGACCCACGTTCGCTGCCCCGTCGGGCGGTGCTGCTGCGGGTCGCGGAGCACCGTCTTCAGCGCTCTCGCGAGCAGCCACAGGTTGACCCACCCGACCAGCGCTCCGAGCGCGATGCCCAGGCTCATCTCGTGGCCGAACAAGGGCAGGGAGATCGCACCCGCGATCACGGTGAGGATGGCGGTCCAGAGCCCTGCGCGACGCAGCAACGGAGCAGAATTGGGGGTAGCGCTCATGCTTTCCTCACTGGGTCGTCCGGGGTCGTCGGGGGGTCGTCGGGCGGTGTGCTCGAGGCCTCCGCGGCATCGCGTCGCAGCGCCGCCTGGTACGACCTCGCGGTGCGTAGCACGGCCTTCACCGCCACGGCGATGCCCACTCCAAAGCCGATCAGCATGGTCCACGGCGACCAATGGGTGAGATAGCGCTCGATGTAGTAGCCGCCGAGCGCTCCCATCGAGACCGCCACCGCCATCTCGATCCCCACCGAGGACGCGTCGGTGTACTGGAACCACAGCGCGCGCTTGGGCGGCGGGGGGCGAGGCTCGTCGGGGCTGGCCATGGCGGCGCTCACCACGGGCTAGGAGGCGAGCATGGCAAAGGCCCCCGCGGCCGCGGCGATCGTGCGGTCGATGAGCGCCTCGTCGTGCGCGATCGAGATGAACGCGGCCTCGAACTGCGAGGGCCCCAGATAGACCCCGTGCGCGAGCATGTGCTCGTGAAAGCGACCGAACGCCGCGGTGTCGCTGCCCTTGGCCTCGTCGTAGTTGGTCACCGCGCCCGCGCGGAAGAATCCGGTGAGCATCGAGCCCACGCGGTTGGCGGTGTACGGCACGCCCGCGGCCGCGGCGGCGGCCACGAGGCCCTCGCCGAGGCGGGCCGAGAGCAGCTCGAGCCGCGCGTAGGGAGGATCGCGCTCGATGATGCGCAGCGTGGTCAGCCCGGCCGCGACGCCGAGCGGATTTCCGGCGAGCGTGCCCGCTTGGTACACGGGGCCCAGCGGCGCGACCGTCTCCATGATGTCGCGGCGGCCTCCGTAGGCGCCCACCGGCATCCCGCCGCCCACGATCTTGCCCAGGCACGTGAGGTCGGGGGTGATGCCGTAGCGCTCCTGCGCGCCGCCTCGCGCCAGGCGAAACCCGGTCATCACCTCGTCGAAGATGAGCACGATCCCGTGCTTGGCCGTCAGCTCGCGCAGCGCCTCGAGATACCCGGGCACGGGCGGCACGCAGCCCATGTTGCCGGCCACCGGCTCCACGATGACGGCGGCGATCTGATCGCCCTGCTCGGCGCACAAGGCCGCGAATGCAGCGGCGTCGTTGTGCGGGAGCAGCAGCGTGTCCTCGACGACCTTGGGCGGCACGCCGGCCGAGCCGGGCAGACCCAGCGTGGCCGCGCCCGAGCCCGCGGCCACCAGCAGCACGTCGGCGTGCCCATGATAGGCGCCGTCCATCTTCACGATCTTGTTGCGGCCGGTGAACCCTCGCGCCACCCGCAGCGCGCTCATCGTGGCCTCGGTGCCCGAGCACGTGAGCCGCACCATGCCGCCGTTCAGGCT
>JBFIJN010000423.1:0-7825 GCA_041600735.1 Nannocystaceae bacterium | reverse complement strand
CGTACTCGAGGCGTCGAGACGAGACGCCCTGCCACTGATGACAGCGCTCGACCAGGTGCGCGCTGCAGGGGTTGGCGAGCGTGTAGACGCAGTGCTCGACGAGCTTGTCCTCGGTGGCGACGGCGACGAGGTTGTAGCCCTTCTCGATGGCAGTGCCTTGGATCCCGTGCACGGCGTTGAGCGCACGGGCAAGCAGGGAGTTGAGCTCCTCCATGAAGCGGGGCAGGCGGCCGCCGCGGTCGGTCAGCACGAGGTGGTAATGGTTCGACATCCACAGGAACTCGTGGGCCTCGATGCAGCCGCGGAACTTGTGGAGCGTGCGTGCGAAGCAGTACCAGATGATTTCGAGGGTCTTGCGGGTGGGTGCGAAGCGATAGCAGCGGTTCACGGCGCGGACCGTGACGAAGCAGAGCTGGCCGGGGTGGATCTGACGTGGGGGGGTCACGTCTTTGTTGTCGACCACCGAGCGAGTCTGTTGCGCGGGTGTATGGATGTGTTTGCGGTTACAGCTTTCGTTGGGTGAGATGCTGAACGGGATCATCCGGGTCATGGACACGACTCATGGACACGACCTTCGGGAAGCGCGAGAGGGCACGTCGGGAAGCGACGACACGACCTTCGGGAAGCGTCGGGAAGCGATGACACGACCTTCGGGAAGCGCTGGGATACCCTTTGGTTTCGTGTTCATCGTCGACAACCGAACGCCGTACGCGGCCGATCGCACCTCGATCATCGACAAGCGAGGCGCGGTGCTGTGGGTCGTCGCGGTCAAGGCGACCTACGATGTCGCGCGCGATGGGTCGACCACCCTCGCTGCCACCCAGATCCCCCCCATCCTCGCCGCGACCCACAACGGGGACCCGGCGCGCTCGAGTCTCGAGTACGAGACCGACCTGCTCCCGCCGAAGCCTACGACCGATCTCCTGATCAACGGCTTCGCCCACGCGCCCAATGGCCGGCCCACCAGCGAGTTCACGGTGGGGCTCGAGCTCGCCGGTCTGCGCAAGTCGGTGCTCGTCCGCGGCGACCGACGCTTCGAGATGTCGCTCGGCGGGGTCGTGCGGCCTGGTCCGATGACGCCGGTGGTGCGGGTCCCCCTGGTCTACGAGCGCGCGTACGGTGGCTTCGATGATCGCGATCCCGATCCCACGCGTCAGCGCCTCGATCCGCGCAATCCGGTCGGCTGCGGTGTCGCGGCCAAGCCGGAGCACCTCGTCGGTCAGCCGGTGGCGAACTTCGAGTTCCCCGGCACCGACATCGCCCGGGCCGGCCCGGCGGGCTTCGGCGCGATCTCTTCGCACTGGTCGCCCCGTAGCGACCACGCGGGCACGTACGATGCGGCCTGGATCGAGAAGCGCAAGCCGCTGCTGCCAGAGGACTTCGACGAGCGCTTCTACCAGTGCGCCCCGCTCGACCAGCAGCTCCCCGGCGGCCTGCCTCGCGATGCTCGCTTGCTGCTGCTCAACCTCCACCCGCGCGGAACCATGAGCATCCAGATCCCGCGGGCGCAGCTGCGCTACACCACCTTCTTCACCAAGGCCGCCCGCCAGCGGTACATCCACCACCGCGGCAAGCTCAACACGATCCTCGCCGAGCCCGAGCACGACCGGCTCACGCTGGTGTGGTCCACGGTGCTCGACTGCGGCCGCGACGTGGACCACATCGACGCGACGCGCGTCATCGAGAAGGAAGCCATCACCTGATGCGACCGGTGCACGTGATCTCGTGTGGCGCTCGGACGGCGGTGGGGAAGCTCGCCCGCACGTCGGCGGCCGCGCTGCGGGCGGGGATCACCCGCCTGCAGGAGCATCCCTTCATGGTCGACCGCGCAGGTGACCCCTACGTGGCGGGGGCCGATCTCCAGCTCGAGGCGGTCGGGCGCGTCGATCGACTGCTCGCGCTCGCCCACGGCGCCATCACGGAGGCGATCGCGGGGCTCGACCAGCCACCACCCCGCATGCCAGCCATCATCGCGGTGAACGAGGTCTCCCGACCCGATGCCGAGCCGTTCGCGCGGCGAGTGGCCAGCCGACTCGCGCAGCAGCTCGCCCCGCTCGAGCTCGACGTGGTGGTCGTCCCCCAGGGCAACGCGGGGGGCTTCTCCGCGCTGCACGCGGCCGTGGCGCAGCTCGAGCTGGGGCGTCATCCGCTATGCGTGGTGGCGGGCGCCGACTCGTTCATCGATGCCGATGTGCTCGATGGTCTCGACCTCGACTCGCGCTTGGCGTGCGGCCGCAACCGCTGGGGGTTCCCGCCGGGGGAGGGCGCGGCGGCCATGGTGATCGCATCGGCGGGGGTTCAGCGGAGCCACCGATTGCGGTCCATGGGCGAGGTGCTCTCGGTTGCCGTGGGCCACGAGCCCAACCACGCGCGCGCCGAGACGCCGTGCACTGGGCAGGGCTTGGGGGCGGTGATCAGCGAGGCGCTGCGGGGCTCGGGCACGCGGCAGATCGCCACCACGCTGTGCGATCTCGACGGCGAGCGCTATCGGGACCGCGAGTACACCTGGGCGACCCAGCGCGTGCCGCCGGGGCTCGGGCTCGACCCTACGCGCTACGACACGCTGGTCCCACGCTGCGGGGCGGTGGGGGGCGCGACCGCGATCCTGGCGCTGGTCACCGCCGTATGCTGGGCCGAGCGGGGGTACTACAGCGGATCTGATATGCTGGCTTGGGCCGGTAGCGAGCTAGGGCTACGCGGCGCGGCGGTGCTCCGCACCGGTCCCGACCGACGGTGGAGGGTCCCATGATCGCGACGCTTGCCGCTTGCCAACCCCCAGGACGAGCCCCATGAAGGTCGCCATCAACCCTCCCAAGACCCCGCTCACCAAGGGCAGCACGGGCGTGTCCGCGGCCGTGGTGCCCAACGTCTGCAAGATGCCGGGCCCCCCTGCGCCGTTCGTGCCGGTGCCGCTGCCCAACATCGCCAAGACCGGCGACAGCCCGTCGGGCTACACCAAGAACGTCAAGGTCGAGGGCAAGGTGGTGGCGATCAAGGGCTGTGCGTTCAAGAGCATGGGCGACGTCGCGAGCAAGGGCACCGGGGGCGGGATCGTCTCGGCGACCACCCACGGTAAGGCCAAGATCGTCTCGCCCGGGTCGATGAACGTGCAGATGGAGGGCAAGGCCGTGCACTTGCTCAGCGACATGACCACGAACAACGAGTAGACCGCGATGCCTGCCAACTCCGCCAACCCGGCCCTCGGAACGCTGCAGAGCCCGCTGATGATCGCGGGGTTCAACATGACTCAGGCGGTCTGCGATTGCGCCGCGAGCGTGACCTACAAGCAGGTCGACAAGATCCCCGTCGACGACTGGGTGAAGTGCTGCATCCTCGGGCGCAAGCGTCAGACGTGCGTCGAGGAGAAGATCGAAGAGGCGCAGAAGGGCAAGGGGGCCGACGACGAGAAGATCAACGCGCCCGCGGGGGCGCAGTATCACTCGCCGGACCTTCCCCCAGGGCAGGCGTACTGCTTGCCGGACTTCGTGGTGGGGACCGGGGCCAAGCCGCTGCCGGCGTCGCAGATCAGCAAGATCTACGAGCTCAAGAACCCCTGCAACAAGGAGGGGGATCCGCTGCCCTCCGTCAAGGACTGGAGCCCCGACAAGCTGATGGGCGGCACCATGAAGAAGTGCTACCAAAATGCGCACCTCAAGGGGGGCAAGCCCAAGCCGGGTGGGATTCCGGTCGAGGCCATCGGCCCCACCGCGGAGAGCTGCGCATGACGGTCGCGTTCGATGGCGTCGATGTCGACCGGTTCGCGGTCGATGGCGTCGGTGAGCCCGCCATCCGCCTCGCGATCGGAATGGAGCTGTACTTCCCGCGGCCGATGCCCCAGTACCGCGAGCAGGTGCTCGAGGTGTGGAACCGCTTCCTCGCGTGGCGCGGCCGCGAGGTGTTGACCTGGGCCCGGCTCGGCGGCGGCAACAAGAGCCGCAAGATGAGCAAAGCCGCCTACAAGACCATCGAGTCGTGGCTCGACGGCAGCCGGCCGTACGGGCGGATCTGCTTCATCACGGCGGACAGCGGTGGGTGGGAGCAGATCGGCGAGGAAGCGTTTCGCGTGGAGGGCACCGACGCGGAGCTCGACGTCGAGGCCGGCTACACCACGCTCAACTTCGTGCAGCTGCGCGTGCCGCTCTCGACCGCCGACGATCCCGACGCGCTCGCGGCCAAGCTCATCGAGCTCGCGGCCCCGCTCGACTTCGTGTGCGGCACGGCGGGCCTCATGCTCCACGTGACGCCCTTTGGTCTCGAGCGACTGTGGAAGGAGACCCGGGGCATGGTCACCCGCTTCGAGGGCGTCGAGCCCGACGGGGTGGAGAAGGGCCAGTGGCGGGCCTACTTCGGCCTGACCGGGATCAACTGGCTCACCTTCATCGGCCCCGCGCACCTCGAGACGCTGGGGGGCATCGATGCGGTAGAGGCCGCGGCCGCGGCCGCCCCGGAGGTCACCGCCCAGCGCGTGGGCCAGGGCCTCGTGCTGCGAGCGGGCCCGCGTCCGCGCGTGGGCGACCGCAACAAGCCGTCCGCCGCGCTCGATCCCTACCGCGCGGTGCACCAGCTCGTAGGCTCGGCGCTGTTCCTCGACGAAGACTATGCGCTCAGCCACGAGGACTTCGACGGCGGCGCCACCGTCGAGTGGCTGAAGCGGTTCGGTCGCACCACGGGCACGCCGTGACCACGAGCATTGCCTCTCATGTTCCGCTCGCGCCCGATCGACCGATCGAGGTCACGATCGGCTTCGACGCGGCCGACGCGGCCGAGGACGACTGGGCGCGGCCGACCGAGCTCATCCTCGAACTGTTCGCTCGCTTCGTGAGCGCGGGCGGGTTCAGCGAGTCGTGCGCACAGCTGCGCTGGAAGCCGAGCGTCTCGCGATCCAGCGTGCAGGTGGTCTATGAGCGGCTGCCTGGCGATCCCAGCGTGCTTGCCGTGCTGGTGCGCATGCTGCTGGCGCTGCCGCGACCACCGGTGGCGATCCAGATCCGTGGCACGCCCGCGACCCCGGGCCCGCGCGCGCTGCCGTCCACGGTCACCGCCCTCGCGCTCGTCCCCAGCACGCGGGCGCAGCTCGCCTTCGCGATCGAGCTGGAGCCCGGCAGCGCATGGCTGTGCATCGATGTCTCGTGCTACGGCAGCCTCGACGTCGCGGCCGCGCAGCGCATCGACGAGCGCCTCGAGCTGTGGTGCGAGGTCTGCCGGGCGGGTGGTCTGTCGGAGGTGGGCGCCGATCTGAGCGCGGTCGTGGGGCAGGCGGGGAAGTACAGCCCTGCGGTCGGGGTGGACTTCCTCTCGGCGGAGATTATGTACGGCTCGGTCGCGCTCGCGGCTCCGGGGGCGCTCGCGAACCTGCTCGACGAGCTGGCGCGGACTGGTGGGGTGCCGATCGGCACGGTGTCGGTGCGGTAGCCGGAGCGTCGGCGGCCGAGGCTCCAACGCCTGCGACGCCCTCGACGACGAAGCGTCCCGCGATGACGTCGCCGGCTTGCATGGCGTCAGTGCACGACCACCACGCTTCCTGGTGACTCGTCGCGGGTGGCCGCCCCATGCCAGCCCTCGGGGAGCTCGGGGCCCACCCACCAGAACAGCCAGCGTGCGTCTGCTACAGCGAGGTTGATGCAGCCGTGGCTGCGCCGCGAGCCGAAGCCGTTGTGCCAGAACGCGCCGTGTAGCGCGTAGTTGCCGTGGAAGAACATTGCCCACGGCACGTCTTGGATCGAGTAGTTGCCGTCCGATGCGGTGTTGCCGTCCATCGACGACGAGATGTGCTTGGTGACGATGCGGAACGTACCCGTGGGGGTGTCGAACGGCTCTTCCTTGGGGCCCTTGCGCCCGGTGGAGACCAGCGTGGCGAACACCGGGCGCTCGCCCTCGTAGGCCACCAGCAGCTGCTTGGAGAGGTCGACATCGATCCAGCGATCGATCCCGCCGAGATCCTTGGGCACCGGTCGGGGCTCGGCCACGCGCAGATCCGAGACGCGCACATAGCTGTCTTCGGCGGTGCGGAGGTAGCTCTTGCCGTCGACCTCGACCTGCTCCACGCCGCCCACGAACGCCCGCTTGGGCAGCGAGCGGACCCACTGCAAGCGACCATCCTTGTTCTTCTCGTATACGGCGGCCTTGTCGTCGTCGACGAAGCCGAACGGGAACCCGGCGCCCTCGGGGAGCTGCACGCCGAGCTCGGTCACGGCGGGCTTGGGCTTGCGGAATACCTTGTTGGCGTCGATGTAGCCGCCCCGGCTGGTGCGCCACCAGGTGCGGCCCTTGTCGACGACCTTGAGCGCCATGGTGATGGTGAAGCCGCGCTCGAGGAACGGGTTCTCGGGGTGGAGCGGCAGCTTGCTCATCTTCTGCAGCCGCAGCTGCCGCTGCTCTTCGTCGCGCAGGCGCTGCTCCTCGGCCTTGGCCTTGGCGGCGGCCTCCTTGCGCGCGAGCTCGGCCAGCTCCTCGGCGGTCGGTGGTGCGGCGGGAGGCGCCTCGGGGAGGTCGTCGATGCCGGGCAGCGAGGGCAGCTCGCCCGCGTCGGTCGCACTTCCGCCGTCGTCGGCCGCGGGGGCCTTGGGCTTGGGCTTGGGCTTGGCTACGGGCGCGGGTGCGCTGCCGTCGGCGATCGCGGCAGCGGCCGCGGCGGCCGCCTGCTCCTGCAGGATCGCGAACTTCTCCGCCGCGAGCTCGCGCTCGAGCGCATCGGCGGTGCGCCACCACGTCTCGGTGCCGTCGCGCGCGATCGCACCATAGTCGTACGGCATCGGGTCCTCGATGCGGGGCCGCGGCGGCGGCTGGTGCATGTAGGGCTCCTTGTCGGGATCGACGGTGAGGCCCTTGCTCGCGCAGGTGTAGCCGCCGGCCGGGAGCCCGTGCCAGCCCCTCGGGCAGCCCTCGCCCTGATCGTCGAGCTTGGGCGTGACCATCGTGCGGTGCCCAAAGCGGAGGTAGCCGAGCTTGGTCGAGGCGAGGTTGGGCTCCGCGTACACGGTGACCACCTCGAAGGCCGCGAGCGCGTGCACGGTGAGCGACTCGGCCGGCGGTGGGACGAGCTTGCCGGGCACGTCGTCCTCCTTTGGCTCGTCGGCTCCATCTTCGTCACCGTCGATCACGAGGGCGCCGTCGTCGAGCGTCTCGGCGTTGGGCGCTGCGCCCTCCTCCGGCGCGTCGACATCGTCGTCGGCCTCGTCGGTCGCAGGCGTGCCGCCCTTGCCGGGCGGGTCGCCCGCGGGCGCGGTCTCGGCGGAGCCGCTATCCCCACCACAAGCGGCGAAGAGGAGTCCTAGCACTAGCAGTCGAGTGTTGCGTGACGAGCTCATGACGAGGAAGACCGAGGCGAGAGGAGGAAAGAAGGGAAGGGCATCAGCAGATGCCACAAGTGTCGGCGCCGCGCTCGTCGAGCTCCACGACGAGGCGCTCTGCCTCGCTGCGGCTGTCGAGCTCGACGGTGAGGAGCACCGCGCCCTGGGGCAGCCGCGGCGCGAGCTCGAGCAGTGGAGGCTTGGCCACGCGGGTGCCGGCCTGCATCGCGGTGTACACCCCCACGACCACGCCGGTGATGATGCCGATGGCCACGCCCATGCCGGGGCCCATGCCCAGCACCACGTCGTAGAGGCCCATCACGAGCCCCGCGATGCCGAAGAACGCGCTGGAGATCGCCGTGGTGATCACGAAGTTGCGGCCAAAGCTGGTCGCGCCCTCGGGGAGCTGATTGGCGTCGAGGCGACGCTCGTGGAGGCGTGCGTCGAGCCCTCGACCGTCGTCGCCGCCGCGGCTGAGGTCGGCTCGCACGACGTCGGCGGCCTGGGGGTCCTCGAACAGCGCATACACGACGTGG
>JBFIJN010000422.1:0-7850 GCA_041600735.1 Nannocystaceae bacterium | reverse complement strand
CCACCGAGCGCGTGCTCTACTCGCTGCTCATGCACCTCCAGCCGCTGGCGATCGACCGCAAGCTGGCCGAGGCCTTCCCGTGGCTGAGCCGTGTGAAGCTCACGACCGAGCCGGTCACCCCGGCGCCCGAAGAGCCCAGCGCAGAGGAGCTCGAGCGCGCGCGGAAGGAGCACGAGGAGGACGTCGCCGAGGCCGAGCACACGCTGACGGGCGCTGTAGGAGCTCCTAGCTCGGAGGGCGTACCGGCGCAGAACCTCTTCGACGATGTGGTCTGGGTCCGCAAGCGACTCATCCGCTTCGAGCTCCTCGAGGGCCCGCCCTCGAGCGAGCTGGACGACGCGCTCGTCTCCGCGATCCGCGAGCTCCAGAACACGCACCACAGCTTCTTCAAGAAGAACCACAAGGGCGACGGCCGGGTCGACGTCGACGGCGAGACCGTGAAGATCCTCCGCAAGACCCGCAAACAGCTGATCGCAAGCGGTGGAGGTCGAGGCGGGGGCGGCAAGGGCAGTCGCGTGGAGGTCGATCCCGTATTCGTCGAGCGCACCGCGGAGCGCCACCCCGACGGCATGGCGAAGGTGCTCTCCGGGCTCGACGTGCGGGTGCGCAGCGGCGAGGCGCTGTGGCGCTCCGGGCAGGCGCCGGGGTACGCGTCGGACGAGCTCGAGGTCGTGATGCTCGATCAGATCCACTGGGAGGTCTTCTCCGAGCACCTGCTGGTCACCGACTGGGAAGATCCGATCGACGACGACACCGAAGACCTCACCATCGACGCCCCCAAGCAGTTGATGGACTTCTTCGAAGCACCGTCACCGGAGCTCGAGCGTAACGGGCTGCTGTCGCCGAGCGAGGTCCGCGACCTCTACCAGAGCGGTCGTGGCCGGTTCTTGCGCCGCACCCCCTGTCGTTTCTTCAGCCACTGGGGGCTGGACGTGACCAAGGCCGTCGCCCGCTGCAAGGAGATGATGTTCGACACCGAAGGCCTCGCCGAGCGACTGCAGCCGTTCATGTGGTGGGACGAAGCCCGCGACGTGCTGCCCTCGACGCAGTTCATGTGGCACTACAACCCCATCGAGCTGCTCGCGGTCTACGCCGAGCACCTCGCCTCGATGAAGCCGCTCGAGAAGGGCGACCCCGCGACCCACCCGACACTGATCGTCCGCGTGCACTACGACGATGGCACGCCGCTGCCGAACGTGGAGGTCCAGCTGCTGCACGGGATCGCGGTGAAGCGCACCGCGACGACCCGCAGCAACGGCGAGGCGCTGTTCCTCTCGGTGCCGGTCGGTGGCTACGGCGTGCGCGTGCACGAGACCGCGACCGGCCCCGAGGCGATCATCGTGGGGCCGCTCGAGAACGAGGACGATGCGCACATCATCGACATGGTGACCGACCGGCCCGCGCCGCCACGACCCCGCGGAACGCTCCACGTCACCGTTCGCGAGCACACCGGCACGATCGCCGGCAGCGGCATCGAGGTCTGGCTAGAGCACGCTAGCTCGGGTCCCGTGATGAACGCCTTCACCAACCACGGAAAGGTCTCGTTCGAAGGGATCGTCTACGGCGAGTATCTGATCGCGGCCGGCGATGCGAAGCCCGTCGCCATCACGCTGGACCGCAAGTCCAAGACCGTCCCCGCGATCTCGCTCCCCGCTCCGGTCGTGCCGCTGCGTATCATCCTGCGCATCGACGGAGCTCCGGGCGCGGACCGGATCATGATGATCCTTCACGATGGCGAGGCGATCGTCCCGCCGCAGCGCACCGACGCCGACGGCGAGGCGTGGTTCGACGTCCCCGTGGGGCGTCATCGTGCGCAGGTTGGGAGCCACCAGATCAAGATCGTCGCCGCCATCGAGGGCCGGAACGAATACGAGATGAACCTGACCGGCAAGGATGCGCCCGGGCCCGAGCTCGACGGGCGCGACGGATCCGCTCGGGCATGAGACACCGCGATTCCGTATGGCTGGCGGGTGCAGGCGAGCCCGCGAGCCTGGCGGCCCGGCCCTGCCAGTCGTGATCCGCACCCCCCCGTGCTAGTCCCCCACGCATGCCCGCCGCGCTCCTCGAAGACGCCGCGATCCGCCTCGCCGAGTCGGGCCACGTTCCCGACGCGCTGCTGCGCTGGGCGATCCGTCGCATGTGTCGCGATCGCCTCGACCACGACGTCCCGCTCGATCCCGGCCTCGCCCAGGCGCGCACGGAGGCGTTCCTCGCTGCGGCCCGCGAGTCCCCGATCGCGCTGGTCCCCGCGCTCGCCAACGCGCAGCACTACGAGGTCCCCGCGGCGTTCTTCGAGCTCGTGCTCGGCCCGCATCGCAAGTACAGCTGTGCGCTGTGGCCCGCCGGAACCACCACGCTCGAGCAGGCCGAGGCCGCGGCGCTCGCGGAGACCTGCGAGCATGCGCGGCTCGCCGACGGCCAGCGGGTGCTCGAGCTCGGGTGTGGCTGGGGCTCGCTCACGCTGTGGATGGCCGAGCGATACCCACGCAGCCAGGTCACGGCGGTCTCCAACTCCAGCTCGCAGCGGGCGTTCATCGAGAAGCTGACGCGCGAGCGCGGGCTCTCGAACGTCACGGTGATCACGGCCGACATCAACGACTTCGCGCCGCAGGACCGCTTCGATCGCGTGGTCTCGGTGGAGATGTTCGAGCACGTGCGCAATCACGAGCGGCTGCTGGGGCGCGTTGCCGAGTGGCTGCTGCCGGCGGGCCTGCTGCTCGTGCACGTGTTCTGCCACCGCGAGGTGCCCTATGCATTCGCGAGCGAGGGCGCGGGCAACTGGATGGGGCGCCACTTCTTCTCGGGCGGGGTGATGCCGAGCGATGCGCTGCTGCTGCGCTACCAGGGGCAGCTGCAGGTTCAGAGCCACTGGCGCTGGTCGGGCACCCACTACGAGCGCACGGCCAACGCCTGGCTGGCGAACCTCGACCGCGCCAGCGATCGAGTGCTCGCACTGATGGCGACCACGTACGGCCCCGCCGAGGCTCGAGTGTGGCGCCAGCGCTGGCGCATGTTCTTCATCGCCTGCGCCGAGCTGTTCGGCTACGGCGGGGGCCGCGAGTGGTGGGTCTCGCACTACCTCATGAGCGCGAGGTCGGAGTCCACTCCCTCGACCACGTAGCTGAACAGCTGCGGCGCGCGGCTCTGGCCTACATGGTCTCGCGCAGCCCGCCCATCAGGCGGTGGATCGCGTGGTCCATGCTGCTCGCGTCGAGGACCTCGAGGTCGACCAGTGTCTTCAGCAGCGTCGTCGTTCGCGGGATCGTGCTGACGGCCAGGCACCACTTGGGCGGGTTGGTGCGCAGGCAGACGTCGGGCACGCTCGCGTACATCATCGAGTCGCGGAGCTCGGCGCGGATCTTGGCGACCGCGGCGGGTCGGCCCACGTAGCCGTCGGTGACCACGACGCCCGCCACCGTGCTGACGATGTCGCGCACGCGCTCGCCGAACATCGGCGTGGCGTGGTGCTCGCCCCCGTTGGAGAGCGGCCGCTGTGCGGTGAACGACGAGGCCCGGTCCATGGCCGCCATGCGAGCCGAGGCGGCGCGCGTGAGGTAGTCGATGGCCGTCCGCGCCTGCTTGTGATCGAGCAAGTGGATCTCGGAGAGCTGGAGGAGCAAGCCGAGGTCACGCGCCCACTCGCGCGTGAGTGGCTGGCGCAGCTCGGCCGTGATCAGCGTGCACAGCGGTGCGCTGGGGCGCTTGCGGCAGGTCTCGGCCCACGGGCTGTTGGGGACGTCGAGGCGCACGCGGCTGCCCGCATGCATCGCCGCGTCGAGCACGTCGAGGCTCCGCGCCGCATCGAGCTGATCGCTGCGTCCCATCATCGATCGCAAGATGCCGGGCGCGAGGTCGAACAGCGTGGACGTGCGTGCGGCGGCCTTCCACGCCGCGGCCTCGTGCTTCTCGATCAGCGCGTTGTCCGACAGGCTCTCGATCACGTGGTTGCGAAAGTCGAGCGCGAGCTCGGTGGCATACCAGCACCACCGCGGCGGGTTGGGCTGGGAGCAGGGGTCGTTGATGGCATCGGGCGCGGGATAGCGGTCGAGGGCCTGCAACATCTCGACCGCAAGCGCCGCAGAGCTGGCAAACGCGAGCTCGGGCTTGCCGAACTTGCGATCGAGCAGGTCCAAGACGACGAGCTCGGCGCAGATGGGAATTTCGGCGGTCGGCAAGCTGCCAATCGAGTGTGTGGAGGTCTTGGTATCCATGGGTCGTGTCCTCGAAGGACGAGACGATCGCGTGGAGTGTCGCGATCGTCTCGTCTGGGGTTGGGGGTCGGGAGTCGCCACATCAGCGAGCGACAGGTTGCTCATCTGCCTCCCCGGAAGACCATCGACAAGTGCAACACTTGCGTCGCAGCGACGAGCTCGATGGTCGTGGTGTCGCGGGCCTGCGTCGAAGCACGCGAACTCCGTTCGTCGCGGCCTCGACGGGACCGCCCGCGAAGATCGACGGCGTGCTCGCGCAAGTTGGCGTAGAGCTCGCCGCGCGCGCGCCGAGCTGGACGATCGGGCGCTCATGCGCTGCCGTGCCGGCCTCGCTCGGCGCTGGGTCGGAGCGGGGTCGGAGCGCGGGTGGCCGCCGCTCGCGTGGAGCGGATCACCGAGGATCGGGGCTGGGAGGAGCCACGGGGATCGAGCGCAGGACGTGCGGTGCGAGTCATCGCGGATCCACCACACTCCTGCGATACTGCGGGCCGTGGACGACGGGCTCACCGGACCGCAATCGGACCCGGATGCGAGGACCGCGTTCATCGGCCCCGAGACCGAGGCGGGGGTCCACGCCGCCGCCGCGGCCGCCGCAACGAACGAGCCCGACATCGGCGCGCTGCAGGGCCGCTACGTGGTGCTCGAGACCATCGGTCGCGGAGCGATGGGTCGAGTGCTCCGCGCCTACGATCCCAAGCTGCAGCGCGAGGTGGCACTCAAGATCGTCTCGGGCCGCACCCTCGATCCCAACGCGCGCGAGCGCATGGTGCGTGAGGCCCAGGCGATGGCCCAGCTGTCTCACCCCAATGTAGTGCCAGTCTACGACACCGAAGAGTCCGAACTGGGGGTCGTGTTGGTGATGGAGTATGTGCAGGGGCAGACGCTGCGCGAGTGGTCGCAGGCGTCCACGCATGCGTGGCCCGAGGTGGTGGCGCGCTCGATCGCGGCGGGGCGCGGGCTCGCGGCGGCGCACTCGGTGGGGCTCCTGCATCGCGATTTCAAGCCCGACAACGTGCTCGTGGCGGACTCGGGCGCGGTGAAGGTCACCGACTTCGGCCTGGCCAAGCTGACCTCGGGGGCGCGGCTCTCCGGAAGCCAGGCCGGGAGCCAGTCGGGGAGCAGCCAGTCGGGGAGCCAGGCGGGGTGGAGCCACTCGGGGGAGAGCGCCGACGCCTCGAGCGGATCGATCGACATGGCGCTGACGCGCGCGGGCACGGTGATGGGCACGCCGCGCTACATGGCCCCCGAGCAGCACCGCGGCGATGTGCTGGGGCCCGCGGCCGATCAGTATGCGTTCTGCGTGTCGCTGTGGGAGGCGCTCGTGGGGCGGCCGCCGCACGGGAGCAAGAGCCTGCGCTCGCTGCTCGACGAGAAGCTGCGCGAGCCCCCGCCGTGGCCCGCGGGTGCGCCTGCGATCCCCCGCGCGCTCGTCGAGGCGCTGCGGCGCGGGCTCGCGGCAGATCCGAGCGCGCGCTTCGAGAGCATGGACGCGCTGCTCGCCGCGCTGGCCCATGACCCACGCCGCCGACGCAACCGCTGGATCATGGGCCTGGGTGGGCTGGGCCTGGTGGGCGGGCTCGGCATGGGCTGGTGGGCGTGGTCCACCGCGCGCGCGCAGCAGTGCACGGGCGCGAGCGAGCAGCTGGTGGGGGTGTGGGACGAGGCGCGTCGCGACGAGGTGCGCGACGCGATGCTCGCGGGTGCTTCGTATGCGGGGCCGGTCTGGGAGCGCACGCGGGCCGAGCTCGACCGCTACGCGGGCGCATGGGCGGCGATGCACACCGAGGCCTGCGAGGCGACGACGCTGCGCGGAGAGCAG
The DNA here is from genome assembly GCA_041600735.1 of Nannocystaceae bacterium. Classification (GTDB taxonomy): domain Bacteria; phylum Myxococcota_A; class Polyangia; order Nannocystales; family Nannocystaceae; genus Paraliomyxa. The sequence continues at coordinate 1,820 of JBFIJN010000422.1, read as the reverse complement.
TCGACCGAGGTGCTGGATCTGCGCATGGGCTGCCTGCACCGCGCGCGGCTCGGGCTCGAGGCGGTGACGGCCGTGCTGGCCAGCGCCGACGCCGAGGTCACGCGCAAGGCGACCGAGGTGGTGGGGAGCCTGGCCCCGCTCGATCGCTGCGCCGATGTCGAGCGGCTGCGCGCCGACGTGGAGCCGCCGCGCGCCGAGGAGGCGGAGGCGGTGGAGGGCATTCGCAAGCACGTGGCCGAGGCGAGCGCGGCGCTCGAGGCGGGTCGCTACGCGCAGGCGCTCGAGCTGGCCGAGACCGCGGCGCGCGAGCGCACGGGGGTCGACTACGGGCCGGTCGTCGCCGAGGTCTCGCTCATGGCCGGGCGGGCGCTCGAGCAGCTGGGGCGCTACGAGGAGGCCGAGGCGACCTATCGCGAGGCGCTGCAATCGGCGGCGCGCTGGCGGCAGTGGGAGCTGATGCAGGAGGTCGCGGCGGCGCTGATGTTCGTGGTGGGCTACGAGCAGCGACGCATGGCCGAGGCGCACCAGCTGTGGGCGCTGGCGGTGGGCCTCGCCGCCGACGATCCAGGCCAGGAGGCGAGCGCGAGGAACATCCTCGCCAACCTGCTCGTGGCCGAGGGCCGGCTGGCGGAGGCGGAGGTCGAGCACCGCCGCGCGCTGGAGCTGCGCGAGGGCGCGCGGGAGCCCGCGGAGGCGGACGTGGCGATCTCGCGCAGCAATCTCGGACTGGTCCTGCACGAGCGTGGGAAGTACGAAGAAGCCGAGGGCGAGTTTCGCCTGGCCGTGGCCCAGATCGAGCAAGCGCTGGGCCCCGGCCATCCTACCGGGGCGGTGTTCCGCAACAACCTCGGCAATGCGCTGAGCGCCCAGGGCAAGCACGACGAGGCCGAGGCCGAGCTACGGCAGGCACTGGGTCAGATGGAACAGGCGCTGGGATCGGAACACCCCGATGTCGCGATGTCGATGAGCAATATTGCCCAGGTGCTCCAGGCCAAGGGTGACCTCGCGGGATCGGAGGCACTGCATCGACGTGCGCTGGCGATCCGCGAGGGTGCGCTCGAGCCGGGGCACCCCGACATTGCTCAGTCGCTCAACAACCTCGGCAATGTGATGCATGGCCAAGCGAGGTACGCCGAGGCGGTCGTGGTGCTGCGGCGCGCGCTGCCGCTGTTCGAGGCCGCGGTGGGGCCCGAGCACGCCAACGTGGCGCAGGTCCACAGCAACCTCGGCCTCATCCTGCATGCCCAAGGCAAGGAAGACGAGGCCGAGGCGGAGCTGCTGCTCGCGGTGGCGGGTTGGGAGCGGGCGCTGGGCCCCGAGCACCCGACGGTTGCGATCGGGCTCAACAACCTCTCGCTGGTCCACTACGCCAAGGGCCAGTACGAAGCCGCGGAGGCCGGGTATCGCCGGATCTTGGCGCTGCAGGAGCAGACGCTCGGGCTCGAGCATCCCAACGTGGCGCTCACGCGCAACAACCTCGCGCAGGTGTTGGTGGCGCGCGGCAAGCTCGAGGAGGCCGAGGTCGAGCACCGTCGCGCGCTCGCGCTCACCCTCACCGCGCTGGGCCCCGAGCATCCCAACATCGCCCGCTCGCGCAACAACCTCGGTCAGCTACTCGCCCAGCAGGGCAAGCACGACGAGGCCGAGGCGGAGCTGCGCCAAGCGCTCGCGCTGTGGGAGCCCGCGCTCGGGCCCGATCACCCCAATGTCGCGGCGGCGCGCCACAACCTCGCCAAGGTGTTGCTAGGGGCCGGGCGCGCCGACGAGGCGCTCGAGCTCGCCGAGCTGGCGTGGACCCGCCGCGAGCGCGAGGACACGCT
>JBFIJN010000421.1:0-7857 GCA_041600735.1 Nannocystaceae bacterium | reverse complement strand
CGCATGCTGTTCGTCTATCGCGATCGCCTCGAGCGCGTCACGGCCCCGCAGGTGCGAGAGTTCGCGCGGCGCTACATCAAGCCCTCCAATCGCACCGTGGGCATGTTCCTGCCCACGCCCGCGCCCGAGCGGGCACCGCTCACCCTCAGCCCCGATGTGATGGCCTACGTCGAGGGCTATCAGGGGCGCGGGGCGCTGGGGGAGGGCGAGGCGTTCGCCGCCACCATCACCAACATCGAGGGCCACACCACGCGCGCCGAGACGCCCGGTGGGATCCAGCTCGCGCTGCTGCCCAAGGAGACCCGCGGCGACGTGGTGACGCTGCGCATGCGCCTGCGCGCGGGCTCGCTCGAGACGCTGCGCGGCAAGACGACGGCCGCGGAGCTCGTGGGCGACATGCTGATGCGCGGCACCACCAAGCACTCGCGCCAGGAGCTGAGCGATGAGCTCGACCGCCTCAAGGCGGAGGTGTGGGTCAGCGGCAACGAGTCCGGCGTCTACATCGCGGTCTCGACCGTGCGCGACAGCGTGCCCGCCGTCATCGAGCTCGTGGCCGAGCTGCTGCGGCAGCCCACGTTTCCCGCCAAGGAGCTCGAGGTGCTGCGCCAGGAGCTGCTCGCCTCGCTGCAAGAGTCCCGCGCCGAGCCCGGCGCGCGGGCGTTCGAGCACATCGGGCGCACGCTCGCGCCGCATCCGGCCAGCGACCCGCGCTATCAGCCGACCATGGAGGAGTCGATCGCACGGCTGAAGAAGGTGCGGCGCGCCGATCTCGTGCGGCTACATCAGCAGCTGTGGGGCGCCGGCGACCTGCAGATCGCCGCCGTGGGCGACTTCGATGCCAAGGCGCTGCGCGCCGCGGTCGACCAGCACCTCGACGGCTGGGTGGCCAAGCGCAAGTACCAGCGCATGCCCGAGGAATTCCACGACGTGGCCGGAGCCCCCGCCGTGTTCATCGACACCCCCGACAAGGAGATGACGATGGTGGTGATGGGGCAGACGCTGAAGCTGCGCGACGACGATCCCGACTACCCGGCGCTGGTGCTCGCCAACCATGTGCTCGGCGGCGCGGTCGAGTCGCGGCTGATGCAGCGCCTGCGCCAGAAGGAGGGCTGGTCGTACGGTGCGTTCTCGTTCATCGACATCGACGCGTTCGAAGCCTCGGGCCGGATCATCGCCGGAGCCATGTGTGCGCCGCAGAACGCCGACAAGGTGCTCGAGGCGATGCGCGAGGAGATCGAGCGACTGGTGCGCGACGGCGTGACCAAGGAGGAGCTCGCCGCGGCCAAGCAGAGCTACCGCGCCGCGTTCGACAACTCGCTCACCGTCGACGACGAGATCGCCGGTCAGCTGGTGGGGGACCTGTTCCTCGGCCGCACGATGATGTTCACGCAGAAGGTGAACGATGCGATCGCGGCGCTCGACGCCGAGCAGCTGCGGGCGATCCTCGCCAAGCACGTGCGCATGGACCGGTTCGTGCCCGTGGTCGCGGGCGACCTGAAGAAGGCCGGGCACTAGCACTACGCAGTAGTGCTAGGCCGAGCTAGCGAGCGCGCTCGATCGTCACGACGGTATCGGCGTTCTCGAACCGGCCGATCTTCGAGAGTGTGTACGCCGGCAGCGCCACGTCGATGACCCCCGCGACCCGCTTTGCGTCGAGGTGGTACGCCAGCGGCGCGGTGTTGCGGCTCCAGCCCGATCCGGGCTCTTCGTCGGCCTGCAGCTGCGCATAGAGGTGGTGATCGAAATCGGCCTCCTCGTGGACCTCACCGTCGTGCACGTGCATCGTGGGGAAGAACAGCGCGGTGGGATCGCGCCGCGGGAACGCGAAGGCCATCGGGTGGATGGTCTTGCGCTTGGCCCGGCGCAGCAGCGCGCCCCACCAGCTCGAGCCGAGGTCGCGCAGCTGGAACACGGCGAAGCCGAAGTCCGCGTAGCCGGGGAGGGCATCCCACACCGCGTCGGCCAGGCGAAAGCGCGGATCGAGGCGGTCGAAGTCGTCACGCGTGGGCACGAACGAGGCGACGAACTTGCCCACGTCGTGGACCTTCAGCCTCGGCCTCGCGCTCTTGGCCGGTAGCGGGCCGCCGCGCGAGACCGCGAGCTCCAGCAGGGGTGGGAAGGCGGCGTCGAGATCGCGGAAGAACTGCGGATAGCCCTCGAGGTCGATGAAGCGGACCGCTGCTTCTTCGGAGCCCGGTGGCACGGGAATCGGGAGGATCATCGCCACCGGCGCTCGGGCGGCGACGTCCATGCCGTAGACGAGGGTCTGCTGCCCGTCGTCCGACGACCGCGCGAAGATCTTGGTGCCACTCACCCGCTCGATGATCCGGGGCGGACCGGAGAACATGCACATCGGGGGGATCATATCAGCGCCTCGCGCCGACCTACGCGGTTAGCGGGCGGCGTCCCCCTCGGGGGGATCGGCGGCGCGCAGGCGGCCGTCGAAGCCGCGACCCCAGAACACGTCGAAGCCAGCCACGGCCGCGTCGCCGAAGAAGCTCTCGAGGCTCCAGCGCGGGGCGAAGCGGTAGCGAACACGCAGCTCGGCGCTGTTGGCCGTGGTCGGTGCGTTGTGGTGGTAGATGGTCTCGGCGTAGGTCTTCTTGCCCAGGTTCTTGCCCACCGAGAGGATCGGCTGCTCGGTGGTCTCGCCGAATTGCACCCCGATGCGATCGACTCGCAGGCGCTCATTGAGCTGGCGCTGCAGCGCCGGGTTCGAGAGCGCGGCGAGCACGGAGGCGGCCTGCGCCTGCACCTGGGCCGGATCGGCCGCAGCCCCGTCGGCGTTGCCGGTGACCAGCAGCGCAAAGATGTCGGACTCGGGCAGCTGGGGGTCCGAGCGCAGCGTGAGCGAGGGCCGGGGCAGGGGCCCGCGGATCGTGGCGGTGACGCTCACGTCGCCGATCTCGGAGCGGGCCTCGAGGTCGAGGAAGGGCACGAGGCCGTCGCTCTCGATGATGCGCAGCTCGCTGGGCTGAAGCGTGAAGCGATTGCCCAGCAGCTCGAAGAAGCCCTCGTCGGTGGCGAGCGCGCCCTGGGCATCGACGCCCGCGGCGCTGGTCTCGGCCTGCATCGCGCCGTGCCACGACATGTCGACGGCGGGGCCGCGGATGCGCAGCGGCTCGGAGAGCGCGAGCTTCACCATGAGGGGGCGCTCGTCGGCCGCGGGGCGGGACGGGAGGGGTCGCTCGCGAGGCGCATCGAGATCGTCGACGACCCGCACGCGAGGGTTCTCGGCGATCGGCGCGGGGTTGGCGATGATGGTCGAGATCACGTCGACCTTGGTCCCCGAGAGATCCACGTCGACGCGGGTCGCGGTCTCGTCGCGGAGGAGATCGATGGCGATGGTCGAGTCGATCCGTAGCTGGGGAAGGCCCGGCTGCTGCAAGGGGATCTGATCGGCCACGAGCCCCACGTGGACCGACGCGGCTCGACCGAGGTGCGCCTCGGCTCGGCCGGTGAGCGTGCCTGCGCCCGAGCTCAGCGAGAAGCGGGGCACCTCGACTCGATCGCCACGCAGCTTGGCCACGAGGCGCGCGCCCTCGAAGCGCTGTCGCAGCGGGACCACGGTGATGCCTGCATCGCGGAGCTCGAGATCGCCGCTCAGCGTGGGCACCGCGGCCGAGCCGCGGACGCTCGCACGACCCTCGATCACGCCCTCGAGGCCCTGCAGCTCGCGCGGGAGCAGGCCGCCCAGCGGTGCGAGCGCGAGCGCCTCTACGGCGAGCGTGGCCTCGAGCGGGGCCTCCCACGGATCGGCCTGGTCGTCGAGGAGGGCGCCTACGACGAGCCCGGTGGTGACGTCGACCGTCACGCGGCCCTCACCGTCCCCGTCGAGGCGGAGCTCGGCGTGCTGCTGGGTCTCGCTGGCCTCGAGGCCCACGTGGAGGCTGCGTGCAGGCGTCGCGGCCAGGCTCACCTCGCCATCGATGGCCGCGTCGAGCGTGAACTCGCGCGCGTGCCCGCGACCGTGCAGCCCGCCGCGGAGCGCCAGCGTGCTCTTTGCGGGCAGCTCGACGAAGGGCTCGAGCGCGGCCGCATCCACGTCGAGCAGCTCGAGATCGATGCGGTGCTCGGCGCTCTCGCGCCACGCCACCGCGCCCGCGGCCGCGTCGACATGGAGCGGCACCACGAGCGCGAGGGTGGAGCGCGTGCGACCCTGCGGCGTGGCCCAGCGCGCGCTGGTGGTGAGCGTGTCGCCCTCGAGGCTGGCCTGGAGCGCCAGCTGGCCGACGTCGCGCCCGCCGTAGCGTCCGTGGTCGAGGTCGAGCTCGGCATCGATCCGCGGGTCGAGCCCGGTGCCGCGAAGGTCCACGATCAGATCGGTCCGACCCGCCACATCGAGCGGCGGCTGGGCGAGCTCGGCGAGCGGGCCGAGCATCACGCCCATGACCGCGAGCTGGGCCTGCTGCGGCTCCTCCGCGCGCCAGCGCAGCGCTCCCGTCGCGGGCACCCAGTCGAGCGGGATCTCGGCCGTGAGCCCCAGTCCGGTCACCACCGGACCACGACCCGCCGCCATGATCGTGGCCAGGCCCTCGCGATAGCCGGCCGCGACGGTGAGCTCGCCGAGCGCGTGGGCCTGCCACGAAGCCTCGCGTGCACGCACCAGCGCCCGCACGACGGGATCGATCATGTTGCCCTCGAGGTCGAGCTCCACGTCGACGAGGCCTTCGAGGCCAGTGCCCGGCGCCCACGGCTCGAGCGCGGCGAGCCGCAGCGCTCGCAGGTCGAGGTCCACGCCGTGCGGGCCGCGGGGGCGCCAGCGTGCGCGGCCCCGCGCCAGATCGAGCGTCACCGCGCCATGGGCCGCCAAGCTCAGCGAGTCCCAGGCCTCGTGTCGCCAGTCGAGCTGCGCGTGCGCGTCGCCGGCGGCATAGCCCGCGTCGAGATCGAGATCACCGAGGGCGCGGCCCGCATGCGAGGCCTCGCGCAGCGCGAGCGTGGCCGCGAGCCGTGGTCGCGACGAGCTGCCGTCGAGCGTCGCCTCCAGTGCGAGCCGTCCGCCGATCGCATCGTTGCCCGCGAAGGTTGCCGCGACCTCGTGCAGCGCGACCTCGGTCACGCTCACGCGAGCCATCACGGGGCCTTGGACGCGACCCTGGGCGTCGGGTAGCCGTGCCCGCGCTCGTGCGTCCAGGCGCCCGTAGGCGGGTCCTTCACCGCGTGCGCGCACGTCGACCGCGGTGCCGTCGCTGTCGACGGTCAGCGTCACCCAGCCGAGCGCGAGCCCGTCGTAGCGTAGCTGGCGAGCGCGGGCGTGGAGCGTACCCACCGGCGCGTCGAGGGCTCCCGAGACGAGGGCGTCGAGCTCGAGCGTGCCTCGCAGCGGCAAGCCTGGCACCACGCGCGAGAGTGCGGCGAGCTCGAGCTGCCGCACTTCGAGCCGCAGCTCGTCGGCCGTCTCCCCCTGCATGGCGCCCTCGATCCCCACGCGGCCCTTGCCGGTGCCGGTGTCGAGCTCGAAGTCTGCGCGGCGCACCTCGATCCGCGGGCCCGTGCGTGCGACGGTCAGCGCCTCCGAGCGCTGGCGCAGCGTGATGCCGCGGGCCTCGGCGCGCAGCCCCTGCACCCTCACCCGCTGCGCGTCGTCGCCGTCGAGCGCCAGCGCAATGCGAGATTCGAACGCAGCGATCGGGTGCCCGTGATCGAGCTTGGTCTCGCCCTCGCACCAGCCCGCGAGCGGCGACACGCCTCCGAGGCACGCGACCTCGATGCGCGCCTCCCCGCGGAGCGGCACCGCCAAGCCCAAGCGGGCGAGCAGCGTGGACACCTCCGAGAGATCGGCGGACTCGAGCTTTGCATGGGCGATGCCGTGGCCGCTGTCGACCGCGACCGCTTCGGTGTCGAGCTGGACCCCCGCGAGCTTCGCGTGGGCATGCAGCTCGCCCCAGCTGCCGGTCTCGCCGAGCTGACCGTCGAGCACGAGCTCGGGTCGGACGGTCGCATCGTGATCGAGCATCAGCGCGGCCTCGAGGTGGCCGCGCACCTGCCCCTGGCCCTCGGGGCGCAGCGTTGCCCTCGCGAGCAGCTCGAGGTGCTCGGCGGCGGTGACCAGCGGCGGGGCGGCGCGAGGCTCGAGCCATGGTGCGAGCCACGGTCGCGGGTCGGCCTGCAGCTCGAGCTCTACGCTGGCGGCGAGCCGCGGCTCGAGGGCCAGCGCGGCGCTCGCGTGCAGCGTGGTCGACTCGTCGGCGCGCACGCTCGCGAGCACGGTCGTGGCCCATGCATCCCCGGCGGCGCTGAGCTCGAGCCGCAGCGGCTCGCCGGGGGGCAGCGAGGCCGGCCGCGGTACGACGATCGTCAGCTGCTCCAGCGCTCCGGCCTGGGTGAGGAGATCGAGCCAGAGATCGGTGAGGTGCGCCTCGCCGAGGTCGCCCTGCACCACGATCTCCGAGAGCGCGACCACGGGCTCGTCCCAGTAGACCGTGCCCTCGAGCCACGACAGCGCCGCGACCTCGTGGAGCTCGAGCGCGCCACCGAAATCCAGCCGGGCGGCGGTGCCCGCGGCCTCTAGCGCGAGCGCAAAGCCGGGGATCGTGAGCGCGACGTCGGGCGTGAGCAGCTGCGCGTCGTGGAGGCGGAGCTCCAGCTGCAGCGTGAGCGGGAGGTCGGGGCCGAGCCCGGGCGAGGGCTCGGTGGGCTCGTCGCTCGGCGGCGGGGCGAAGTCGGCGAAGGCGGCGGCCGGATCGTCGCCGAGGTCGACGCGCACGCCCTCGAGCGCGAGCTCCTCGGTGCGCACGGTGGCCTCGAGCAGCGCGCCGAGCTCCACGTGAGCGCGCAAGCGAGCCACCGCGACCGGCGTCTCCCCGGTCGCCGTGACGAGGCGGATCTCGCCCACCACGAGCCCCGCGGCCAGGCTGCCCTCGATCGAGCCGACCTCGATCCGGCCCGCGATCTGCCCACCGTACCAAGCGAGTCCCGTGCGCACCGCGAGCCGGGTTCCCCAGGCCGTGTAGACCACGGTGAGCAGGGCGATCACGAGCGCTGCGAGCAGCAGCGCCACGGCGACGAACAGCCACCGCACGAGGCGGCGCAGCCAGCTGCGACGCGGGCCCGGTGCCGTCGGTGCCGTTGGTGCGGCCGGGGGCGCTGGCTCGGTCGCGCTCAAAACGCCTCTCCGATGCCAAAGTGCAGCGCCCAGCGGCGCGGCTCGGGAAAGCGCGGGTCGTCGTTGAGCCGCACGCCCACGTCGAGGCGAAACATGCCGATCGGGCTGTCGTAGCGCAGCCCGCCGCCGCTCGAGACCATCAGGCCGCCGAGATCGAATTCGGCCACGCCCTCGCGCACGTCGCCCGTGTCGACGAACGCCACGGTCCATAGGTCGGCCACGGTGCGCACGCGCAGCTCGAAGCTCCCCTGGATCATCGAGCGCCCACCGATCGGTGTCGCCGTGCACGTGGTGTCATCGGCCGCGCACTGCGACAGCCGCGGCGAGAGGTGTCGCAGCGGCCAGCCGCGCACATCACCGGTACCGCCGAGGTAGAACTTCTGATCGAACGGCACGCCCGGGCGCTGGCCCACGGGGAACAGCAGGCCCACGCGGGCGCGCGCGGCCAGCTGCACGCGCTCGTGCGGTCGGTAGTAGCCGCGCAGATCGGGCTCGATGCGGTGGTAGTCGAACTGGCTGCCCAGGTACCGGTGCGAGAACGCGTAGGGCAGCGAGAGTCGCACGCCGTTGCTCGGCCGCAGGATCTGATCGGTGAGGTGCAGCGTGGGTGTGAGCTCGAGGAAGCTCAACACGTAGGGATCGCGAAAGTCGAGCCCCAGCACGGTCCGGTTGCGATCGAGCTCGGGCGAGATGTCGAACAGGTCGACGAAGCGGTTGTTGTACGCGAGTCCGAGCTCGAGCCAGCGCGT
>JBFIJN010000420.1:0-7894 GCA_041600735.1 Nannocystaceae bacterium | reverse complement strand
TCGGCGATCAGTCGACGCATGGCGCGACTCGAGGAGCAGCTCGGCTTTCGCTTGCTCAACCGCACCACGCGAAGCGTGGGCCTCACCGACAACGGTCGCATCTACTACGAGCGAACCGCTCGCATCGCGCACGATGTCGAGGAGGCCCTGCGAGCGGTCCACGAGTTTCGCTCCACGCCATCGGGGCTGCTGCGGGTGACCGCGCCGCCCGACGATGGTGGCGTGATCTGGGCGATGTTCTCGGGCTTCGTCCGCGATCATCCCGAGGTCGATCTCGAGCTCGTGCACACGCTCGAGAAGGTCGACCTCATCGAGCAGGGCATCGATGTTGCGCTGCGTGGCGGATCGCCGCCCGACTCGACGCAGCTGCGCGCGTACAAGCTCATCGAGTCGCGCTTCGTGCTGGTGGCCAGCCCCGACTACCTCGAGCGCCGCGGCACGCCGCTGCGACCCGAGGAGCTGGTGCGTCACGATTGCATCGCGATGGACAACTGGGTGCCCAACGCAATCCGGGCGCTACAGGGGCCGGACGGCCCCGTGCGAGTGGACTTTCGCAATCGCATCCGCAGCAACCGCCAAGAGACCGCGCGCAAGGCCGCGCTCGATGGGTTTGGCATCGCACCGATGGTCGCGTTCACGTGCTGGCGCGAGCTCAAGTCGGGGGCCTTGGTCGAGGTGCTGCCCGGCGCGATGCCGATGCCCGCGCCGATGTGGGCCGTGTACCCCGCCTCGCGCAGCAACAGCGCGGCCACGCGGGCGCTGGTGGATCACCTCGCGCGCACGGTGCCCATGCTGGCGTCGGAGGTATGAGCGCGCGGGCTAGCCCTCGCCGAGCGCGGCGACGGCGAGCGCGAGCTGGCGCTCGTGCTCGAGCCCCTCGTCGTGCACGGCCAGGCCGAGCTCGACGGTGCGGGTGAGCAGGGAGCGGGCCTCGAGCAGGCGGTGGAACACCTCGGCGCGGCGGTCCTCGAGCGCGCGCAGGCGATCGAGGCCGACCAGGATGGGCGCTCGCTCGCGCTCGCCTTCGCCTCGCGCGGTGCTCACGGCGAGGGCCCGCACCATCGCGCCTTCGTCGAGATCGGCGAGCTCGCGGCCGATCTGGTCGAGCAGGTGAGCCAGTCGCTCCACCGCGCCCACCAGCGGCTCGACCGGGGCGGTGAGCATGTCGAGCTCGCGATGGTCACGAACGTAGCGCGCGCGGTGATCGACGAGCCGCTGCACCAAGAGCGCGAGCTCACCGACCACGTCGCGCACGTCGCCGGGTACGCCAGGGCGCAGCAGGGCAGCCAGACGCGCCACGAGCGGATCGGAGGCAGGCAGCGCGGCCGGCAGCGCTCGCAGGCGGAAGCGGGGGATCGTGCGGTAGACGGAATTCTTGAGGTTGCCGTAGCGCACGCTCAGCACCAGCGTGGCCAGCAGGCCCAAGCCCAGCAGGCCGCTGCCCAGCGCGACGAGCTGGAGGAACAACAGCATGATCCCGAGCGCCATCACCCCGGTCGCGGCCCACACGAGCTTGCGCGCGGACTCGAGCTGATGGGGGCCCACGACCCGCGCATCGAGGCCCTTGGCCTGCATCGTCTGCTGTAGCGCCGTGGCCGTGCCGGCGTCGAGATCACCGAACAAGCGCGCGGGCAGGCGAATGCGATGACGCCGCTCTTCCTCGGCGTAGAGCATCGCGGGGCCCACGAGGAATTCGGGCGCCTGCATCGGGTGCTGGCCGGTGTCGCGCACGAAGCCTTGGAGCCACTCGAGCTTGTCGGCGTCTTCGTCGAGCGTGCGTAGCTCGAGCCCGTGTGCCGGCTCGCCGGGGGCGGCCGCGACGAAGCGCACCGAGAGCCGTCCGCACGAGAGGCACAGTCGCTGGCCCACGCGCAGGCGTGTGCCGCAGTGCTGACACACGGTGGTGGCTTGCTCGACCAGCGAGAGCGGCGCGCCGCCGCGCAGCACCCAGGCCACGTCGTCGACGGTGGCGGGGCGCTGCGAGGGATCGTCGGCGAGGCACGCTCGCACGAGCAGCTCGAGCGCGGGCGGGACGTCGGCCCGCAGCCGCGCGAGCGGGGGCAGCGGCTGGCGCTCGCGCAAGAACGCCGGGCCGTCGCCGAACGGCAGCGCACCGGTCAGTGCCTGCCACAGCATCACGCCGAGGCCAAACAGATCCGAGCGCTGATCGACCGCGGTCCGGTGCACCTGCTCGGGCGCCGCGTAGGCGGAGCCCTGCATCAGCAGGCTCGAGGCGGTGTGGCTCGACAGCACGTCGACGCGCGAGAGGCCGACGTCGACGAGCACCACGCGGCCGTCGAAGGTGCTGAGCACGTGGGCGGGTCGTAGATCGCGGAGCACGACCCCGGTGGCGTGCACGGCGGAGAGCGCATCGGCCAGCTGCACGAACTTGGCGGTGACCTCCTCGAGCGTGAACGGGGCGCGCTTCAGCCATGCCTCCCAGCTCTCGCCGGGCGGATCGAGCCGTACGCGCCACGGGGCGATGGCGGCGGGATCACGGGGATCGGGCGCGGGCCCGAGCGCCAGCGTGGGCGCGAGCGCGTAGGCGGCCAGCCCCTGCACGCGCTCGGTATCTCGCACGTAGCGGCGGCGGATCGACTCGTCGCGGGCAAGGTCGGCGGCGAGCTGCCCCACCAGCGCTCGACGACCATCCTCGAGCTCGATGTGCCAGCGCTGCTCGGTGCCGACGTCGAGCGGTCCCTCGCGCACCCGATGGGGCAGCGGCAGCCACGGCAGCGCCTCGGTCATGCGTGCTGCACCTCTTCGAGGGCCTCGACCGTGGCCCGCAGCGCCTGCAGATCGTCGGGCTCGGACGCGGCGTCGGTGAGCACGGCCCGGGCCGCAGCGCGACGGACCGTGAGCGCATCGAGCGTGGCGGTCAGATCGAGCAATCGCGCCGACCACAGATCGCGCTCGTGCATCACGGCCCGCGCCTGGGGCTCGGAGGGATCGAAGGTGGGTCGGCCCATCGTGCGGTCGAGCTCGTCCATGCGCAGCGTGGCCCCAGCAGCGAGGTGGATCGCGTGCTCCATCTCGGCCTCGATCTCGGGCTCCATGGCGCTCGGGGTGTCGCGGCTGAGCGTGATCACGCGGTGCACGACGGCGCGTAGCGCCTCGCGGTGGCGTCGCTCGCCGATGTTGGCCACCACGTGGTGCAGCTCGCCGAGCCGCGCCCGCACCCGCGGGGGCAGCCCGTGCTTGGTGGACTCGCCGATCTGGACCACGGGGCGCGACACTTGATGGAGCGTCGAGCCGTAGACCACCGGTAGGCACAGCAACAACAGCGGGGCGGCCACCACGGCAAACGCGGGGTGCACCATCATCGGCGCGCCCAAGAACGCCAAGCAGATCGCCAGGGTGCGCCCCGAGAGACGGTTGGCGTTGCGAAAGATCCCGCGATGGCCGAGGCGCCCGCCCACGGACCAGATCGCCTCGATGCCCATGCGCTGCAGCGAGGCGCGCAGGGTCTCGGCGCTGCGCTCACCCAGGCCGGTCACCAGCGGAAACGGTAGTCGTGGGATCCGCTGCTCGAAGCGCGCAGGATCGAGGCCCAAGCGCTGGTTGGCCCGCAGCCAGCGCAGCAGGCGCTCGCGCAGCGCAGTGCCGAGCTTGTGCGAGACCTGGCCGGGGCCCGTCACGAACACCGAGCAGCGCCCGGGCTCGACCACCACCTGCACGAGGCCGCAGCGAAAGCAGACCCCGGTCTCGTGCAGCACGGCGTCGCCACAGCCCGCGCAGCACCCGTCGGCGACCGCATCGTGGTCGATCTCGGTGAGCGCATCTTCGCGGCGGTGGACCAGCGCACCGCCGGTCGTGGTCGCCATGAGCTCGTCGTGCACCGCCGTGAGGGCATCGACCACCGCGCCGCCGGACTGGGGTCGATCGCCCGGAGCCTTGGCGAGCAGCCGCGACACCAAGCGCCGCAGGCCGCTCGAGTACGCGCCGGGGAGCTCGGGCACGGGCGCATTGCGGTGCTGATCGAGCACCGCGAACGGGGTCGCCCCCGAGAACGGCGGCGCACCGCTGGCGAGCTCGTGCACGATGCAGCCGAGCGCGTAGAGATCGGTCCGCGGATCGACGGCGAGCGGCTCGAGACACTCGGGCGCCATGTACTGCGGCGTGCCCAGCACGGTGAGCGCACCCTTGTCGGCGCTCGCGAACGACGAGGCGCGGGCCATGCCAAAGTCGGCGATCTTGGGCACGAGCCCGCTGGGCCCGGGCGCCAGCAAGATGTTGGCCGGCTTGAGGTCGCGGTGGATCACCCCCGCCGCGTGCGCGTACGAGAGCCCGCGCGCGATGCCCAGCGCGAGCGACAGCACCTCGGCTTCGGCGAGCGGCCCGCTGCGCGCGAGGTGATCGGCGAGGTTCGGCCCATCGACGAGCTCCATCAGCAGCGCGGTGCGACCGGCGATCTCCTCGGTGCCGAGCACCCGCACGAGATTCTCGTGGACGAGGCGGCGGGCGAGCTCGGCCTCGCGGTGAAAGCGGCGGCTGGCGCCTTCGTCGCGGCGGTGCCGATCGTGGAGGATCTTGCCGGCGTATGCGATCCCGCTGCTGCGATCGATCACCCGCGCGACCGTGGCGATGGCACCGCTGCCGATCTCACCCGCGAGCTCGAACCGAGGCGATGGGATGGCAGGATCGAGGGTCGACACGGGGAGGAGACGAGGGTCATGGTAGCGCGGCCGCCGAGGCGGGACCATGCCGAGCTTACGGGTGAGCCGCGCTCGGATGATCGCGAGAGGCCGTGTATCCTGCCGCTCGGCCGGCATGTTCGACGCGATGGTCACCGTGTCTCCTTGGCTGCTCATGGCCGCCGGAGTCTCGTTCGTGCTGCTCACGGCCAACGCCATGTGGCCGCTGCGGCACCCGCTGCTGATGTTCCAGAGCTTCTTGGCCGCGCTCGCCGTGCGCGATGCGGCCGCGCACAACCTCGCATGGCAGCTGCCGCTGGTGCTCGCGCTCGTCGTGCTCGGCGGCCTCGCGGACTGGCCCGGCCTGGTGGGGGTGGGGCTCGCGGGGCTGGCCTGGCTCGGGCTGCTGGTGTTGTTCGCGATCGCGCGTCGCGATGCGGCGGGGCTGCGGAGCCATCGCGAGCGCGAGCTCGAGCTCGAGGGATCGCAGCACTCCTACCCCGACCTGCACCTGATGATGCCGCCGCTCGCGTTCGTGCGCCGCGACATCGCGGTCACGCGCGGGGTCGAGTACAGCAACGCCGACGGCGTGCGCCTGTGCCTCGACGTGTTCGCCCCGCGCACGCCCGGTCGCCTGCGGCCGGCGATCGTGCAGGTCCACGGCGGTGCCTGGGTGACCGGCTTCAAGTGGGCGCAGGGCGTGCCGCTGCTCGGTCAGCTGGCCAAGCTCGGCTGGGTTGGGTTCAACGTCGACTACCGGCTTGCGCCGCGCGCCGCGTTCCCGGCTCACCTCATCGACGTCAAGCGGGCGATCGCCTGGGTGCGCGAGCACGCCGAGGAGTACGACATCGATCCGAGCTTCGTGGTCGTGACCGGCGGCTCTGCCGGGGCCCACCTCGCCGCGCTCGTGGGGCTGACCGCCAACGCGCCCGAGTACCAGCCGGGGTTTGCCTCGTCCGACACCTCGGTGGCCGCCGTGGCTGCGTTCTACGGGATCTACGATCTCACCGAGCGCCGCCGCTCGCTCGGTCGCATCACCCGCTGGTGGCTCGAGCGCTGGGTGCTCAAGACCCGCTACGCCGACGATCCCGAGGCCTTCGTGCGCGCCTCTCCGATCGAGCTCGTGCGCCCCGATGCGCCGCCGTTCTACGTGGTGCACGGCAGCGCCGACACGGTGATCCCGGTCGGCGGCGCGCGGGAGTTCGTGGAGCGGCTGCGCGAGACGTCGAGCTCGCCCGTGTTCTACCTCGAGGTCCCCGGGGCTACCCACGCGTTCGACATCCTGCCCTCGCTGCGCACGGGCGCCACGATCGAGGTGATCGCCGGCAAGCTGCACGCGCGCTACCGCGAGCACGCGGCGCAGGCGAGCGAGCCCGCCTCAGCCCGCGCCGAGACCGACGCTGTCGAGCCCCGCGCCGGGCAGGATCAGGCGTAGCTCGCTGTCATCGATCAGCGTGTACTCGGGCGGCCGACCGGCCAAGCGCAGCGTTTCTTCTTGGATGATCGGGACCCCATCGCCGCGGCGATCCATGAGGAACGGTCGACCGAGCGCCTCGTTGCCCGGGATTGGACAACGCGCCAGCAACGACACCACCAGCTCGTTGCGGCTGTACTGGCGCAGGTGCAGGCTGTCGGGCGTGAGCGTGTTGGCGAGCGCTCCGGGAACGAACAGCTCCAGCCTATCTTCGAATAGGTGCAGCCGGATGCGGGCCCCGGCCATCGTGTAGTCGCGATGCGCGACTGCGTTGACCAGCGCCTCGAACACCGCGCGCTCGCTCCACTGAGGGATCTCGCGCCGACCGAGGTCCTTGATCGCCGCGACTCGCATGTTGCGACGCACGAAGTGCAGCGCCTCGATCGCCTGAGCATCGAGCGGCCCCCCAATGTCGCGCGCATCGAGCTGGTAGTGACGATCGGCCCGCGCTCCGCGATAGGCGACGGCCTGGATCATCGCGTGGGGCAGCCACGTCTGCGGCTCGGCCGTGGCGAGCAGCACGCCAGCAACGCTCAGCCGAGCGCGGCCTTCCTCATCCTCGACGATCAGGCGAAGCTTGCGAAGATCTGCATCGCTGGCCGCCGTTCCCGCCCGCATGAAGCGCGCCGAGTGAGCGCGGTCGAGGTCCTCGGGACCCGTGCGTGGCACCGGCGACTCATCGAAGCGAATGACCCGCGTCTGGCTGCGCTCTTGCAGCAACCTCGCGAGGGCCTCGACCGCCATCTTCCGCTTGGAGCTGCCGATGCGCTGGTAGAACCCCCCTGCGCTCTGATGCACGAACAAGCTCCGCGCCACGTCGACCCGGATGACCGGTGTCTGCACACCACTGTCGTTGGGAAGCTCCAGCTTGCGGATGCCGACGGCGAGCGGTGGATCGATGGAGTCGTTGCAGATCTGCCGAAGCCAAGTCTCGACGAGGTCGAGCTGCCCGACCGGGATCCCGAGGACGTTGCGTGACTTGTCGTCCACGCCCAAGAGCACTACCCCCTGCGGAGCTCGCGAATTGGCGAACGCCGCGAGTTCGTCGCTCATCGCGTCACGCGAAGGATCGGAGACCTTGTTTCCCGCGACGACGACTCGCTTGAGCTCGAGGGTCGAGTCCTCGCCCAGTCGAATCCGCCGCAGGAGCTGCTCGGTCTCGTCGGCCACGGTAGGACGACACTACAACAACTATGGCCCGGCCCGGTCACGATCGGCGGCGGCGGGAGCCGAGGCCGACGAGGCCCACGCCGATCAGACCGAGCAGCGACCACCGGGTAGGCTCGTCGGCGCGGGTGCGGCAGCCGCAGCCACCGTCGCCGTCGGACTGGCTTCCATCGTCGGAGCTGCTGTCGTCGAGGCCGGCGCTCAGTGTCACGATCGACGTCGCTCCGGGCCCGCCCTCGCTCGCGGTGCCATCGAGGCCATCGCCGGTGCTCGAGCCCGCGCCGCTGTCTCCGGTGGTCTCGCCGCCGGTGCTCTCGCCCTCGCCACCGTCCCAGTAGGCGCCGCACGCTGGATCTTGGTAGTCGCCCGCGCGGTGGGCCATGGCCAGCGCCCATGCGCCCGCGCCAAACCCGAGCATCGGCGTGTTGTTCTCGTACACCCCGGTGTTGGCGTTGAAGGTCTCCGCGACCATCGAGTAGTTCGCCTCGGCCTGGGTGCGGACCCACTCGAGCATCGCATCGGCGCGCGGATCGAAGCCCGCGCTGCGGAAGGCCATCGAGCCGCGAAGATCGGTGATCACCCACTCGACCGAGTCGTACGAGCTCCCCCACGGGCTGAG
>JBFIJN010000419.1:0-7941 GCA_041600735.1 Nannocystaceae bacterium | reverse complement strand
GCTGGCACGGCGCTCCAGTCGTCGCCTCCCCCGAAGGCCTGTGCGGCCGCACGCTGGGCCTGCTCGGCGGCCTCGCGGCCGTGGGCCATGGAGGTGGCCTCGAACGCCAGGCGCTGCTTCACCTCGCGGAGCTCGGCGCCCTCCACCTGGCACAGCGCATCGACCTCGGCCACGGGGAGGTCGGTGAAGATCAGCAGCAGCTTGCGGACGTCGGCGTCGTCGCACGAGATCCAGTACTGGAAGTAGTCGAACGGCGACAGCTGATCCGCGCCCAGCCACACCGCGCCGCGCTGGCTCTTGCCCATCTTGCGGCCGTCGGCGGTGGTGAGCAGCGGGAACGTGAGGCAGTGCGCGGGGCCATGCTCCGCGCCGCCGATGCGACGGATGAGCTCCACCCCCGCGACCATGTTGCCCCACTGATCGCTGCCGCCGAGCTGCATCGTGCAGCCGTGCTCGCGGTAGAGGTGGAGGAAGTCGTAGGCCTGGAACAGCTGGTAGTTGAACTCCAGGAACGACAGCGGCTGCTCGTTGTCGAGGCGCTCGCGGTAGGTCTTGGTGGCGATCATTCGGTTGACGGTGAAGTGCACGCCGATGTCGCGCAGGAACTCGATGTAGCGCAGCGGAGCCAGCCAGTCGTAGTTGTCGACCACGATCGCGTCGTTGGGGGCGCCGCTGCCGATCTGGAGGAAGCGCGCGAATTGGCGCCCGATCGACGCGACCTGGGCGTCGATCGTGTCCACGTCGAGCATGCGGCGGGTCTCGCTGCGCCCCGAGGGGTCGCCCACGCGCGCCGTCCCGCTGCCTAGCAGCACCACCGGGCGGTGGCCGTGCCGCTGGAGGATGCGCATCGCCATGATGCACACCAGGTTGCCCGCGTGGAGCGACGCCGCGGTCGGATCGAAGCCGATGTAGAAGGTGACGCGACCGGCGTGCAGCGCCTGGTCGATGGCGGTTGCGTCGGAGACTTGCTCGATGAAGCCTCGCTCGATCAGCGCCTCGAGGGCGGCAGAGCGGGGGTGCTTGAGTGCGTCCACGTCGTCCATGACCGCGCGAAGCATACCCGTCGACGGGCCGCGCTCCCAGGGCGGTGCGCACGGGGTGAGCGGGTGGGCGAGAGGTGTCCTGGGCCCGCGGCTACTCGGTCGCGGGCGGTGGGGCCTGCTCGTCGTCGTCGCTGGCGGCCGCGGCCCATGTTGCCGAAAGGTTGCTCTCGTGGGCGTCGAGGGCCTTGCGCAGCGTGGCCAGCTTGTCGGCCACGCGGGCACGAAAGCGCTGGTGGAGGTCTCGCTCGCGGAACAGCTCGTCGGCCAGCTGGATCGCGACCAAGAGGGCCACCCGCTGCACGCTGGGTGCCGCGCCACGCCGGCCGCCGCTCAGCTGGGCGAGCTGGGCATCGACGTAGTCGGCCAGCTGCTGCACGTACGCCGGCCCCTCGTCGCTGCGGATCGACAGCCGCTGGCCGGCGATCTCCACGTGCACCGCCCGCTTCATCGCCGCGGCCTCGCGACGGGAGCGGGCTCGGTCGAGCGCGGCGAGGCCCCCCTTCGGGGGCACCTGGTTGCGTGCGTGGTCACCGGGGCAGCGGGGGAATGAAGTGACTAGTCGCGGTCGCGGTCGCGGAGGCGCTCGGCCTCGTCGTAGGCGCGCAGCGCGGTGAGCACGTCGCCGACGTCGCCATCCATGAACGCGGGGAGGTTGTGGCGGGTGAAGTTGATGCGATGATCGGTGACGCGATCCTGCGGGAAGTTGTAGGTGCGCACCTTCTCGGAGCGATCGCCCGAGCCCACCTGCGACTTGCGCTGGGCCGCGCGCTCGGCCTCGTACTTCTGAATCTCGAGATCGAGCAGGCGGCTGCGCAGCAGCACCATCGCGATCTCGCGGTTCTTGATCTGCGACTTCTCCTGCTGGCACTCGACCGCCACGCCGGTGGGCACGTGGGTGAGCCGCACCTTCGAGTCGGTGGTGTTCACGTGCTGGCCGCCCGCGCCCGAGGCTCGCATCACGTCGAGCTTGATGTCGGCCGGGTCGATCTGGAAGTCGATCTCCTCGGCCTCGGGCATGATCGCGACGGTGGCCGCCGAGGTGTGGATGCGCCCCTGCGACTCGGTGGCCGGCACGCGCTGCACCCGGTGCGCGCCGCTCTCGAACTTGAGGTTGGCGTAGACGTCCTTGCCGCGGATGAGCCCGGCCACCTCGCGAAAGCCTGCGCCGGCCTCGCTGGTGCTCATCAGCTCCACCTGCCAGCCCATGCGCTCGGCGTAGCGGCCGTACATGCGCCACAGGTCGGCGGCGAACAGCGCCGCCTCCTCGCCGCCGGTGCCGGCGCGGATCTCGAGCACCACGTTCTTGCTGTCGTTGGGATCGCGGGGCAGCAGCAGCCGCTGGAGCTCGGCTTCGAGCGCCTGCACCTGTGCGTCGAGCTGCTTGACGTCGTCCGCGGCGAGCTCGCGCATGTCGGGGTCGGCGAGCAGCTCGCGCGCCTCGACCAGGCCTTGCTCGGCCTGGCGAAAGCGCGCGAACGCCTCGGCCACCGGGCGCAGATCGGCGTGCTCGCGCGAGGCGGCGAGGAAGCGCACCTTGTTACCGACCACCTCGGGCGCGCACAGCATCTCGCCGAGCTCTTCGTGGCGCTCGGCGATGTCTTGCAGCTTGTTGCGGAGCTTGTCGTCCATGGGGAAGGCGAGGGGTGGTCTTTGGGCCGGCCCCGGGCGCGGGGAGTCTAGCAGCGCGGCTCCGCGCCCGGCACGAGTCGGCCTCGAGCGCGTGACCGTGGCGCAACGCACGATATGCGTCAACACGGCCCCGCGCCCGGCTCGTTCCCGCGCGAACCTCGTGCCGCGGCCCACCATGGGTCGAGCCCTGCGACCTCCAGGCGTTGCGGGGTTGGGGGCGTCGGGCTAAGACTGCCCCCGACGATGACCGACGACCTGCGCTGGGCGGTTCGCTATGCGTTCCTCGAAGATCTGTGGCGCGACCGCCCGCGCGTGGTGGTCGACGCGGCCCTCGAGGCCGTGCTGCGCGAGAGCCCGCGCGCGCGCGGGGTCGACGGGGGTCCGCTCGATGGCTTGATCGACGCCCTCGTGCCGCGCGTGCCCAAGGCCCGCACCTGGATGGCCGTGGCCGACGAGGCCGTGGCCCGCGAGCTCGCCCAGACGCGGCCCGGCACCGGATTCTTGCCGCGCAGCAGCTTCGCCGACGTGGTCGAGCATCGCGACTGGGCCGTCGCCTTGGTCGAGCTCTCCGCCCTGCACGATGATGCGCCCGGCGGCACGCGGCTGCGCCAGCAGCTGGCCCAGCGCGCGCAAGAGGGGCGCACGGTCGTGGTGAGCGCGCGCTCCATCGCCGGCGAAGAAGACGACGATGCCGGCTTTGCTGCGCTCTCCGAGCTGCTCGAGGAGGAGCTCGGCGGCGGGCGGATCTTCGGCGTGTACCGGCCGGGGATGGCGGCCGTGATCGACTTCGGTGCCGACGAGGGCGAGGGCGAGGGCGAGGGCGACGGCGACGAGGGCGAGGGCGACGACGAGGAGATTCCGCTGTCGTTCGACAATACGCTCGGCTCGCAGACGCCTGCGTTCGTCGAGTACGTGGCCGTGGCCGGGCACGTGCCCGTCATGCCCGTGGGCATGACGCTGGTCGAGCTGCCCGCGAATGCGCCGTCGATCGAGCAGAGCAGCGACGGGGCCCTGCGCGCGCAGCTGGTACAGGCGCAGCGGCAGGTCGAGCTCAATGCGATCGATCGGCAGGCGCTGCTCGAGAAGGTCGATGCACTCGAGTCGGCGCAGGCCAGGCTCGGGCAAGAGGCCACGGAGCTGCGCGACAACCTCGCGCGGGCGGTGGCCGAGGACTCGCCGCAGGCGACCGAGGCCGTCGATCGCCTGCAGGCCTCGCTCGCCGATAATCAGGCGCTGCGCTGGAAGGTGCAGCAGCTCGAGCGCGAGCTCGACGCGATGAAGGCGCGGCCCGTCGAGACGCTCGAGGCCGAGGTCGCCGCGCTGCGGGCCGAGCTGGAGGCGATCCGCGAGGCGGAGGCGGCTGCGGAGGCGGAGGCGGCTGCGGAGGCAGACGCCGATGAGGAGCTCGAGGACGAGCTCGATGAGGGTGATGATGAGGACGAGCTCTACGCGCGGGCGATGGAGCTCGACGACGGTGGGCTGGTGGTCGAGGCCGATGCGACCGAGGCCGCGCAGCGCATTCGTCGGGGGTCGACGCTGCGGGAGCTCGATCGGTTGATCGCTCGGGTGGAGCGCGGGGGGATCGGTGCGCTGCCGCTGCGGCAGGCGCTGGTCGGGCTGCGCAAGCGGCTGCGGGGGTAGTCGACGGCGGTCGTCACTCGCCCTGAAGTCGGCGCAGCGCGGCCAGCAACGCGGCGTCGCCGGGCGGTGGCATGCGCACGCGTAGGTTCACGATGAGATCGCCGCGCTCGCCCGCCGCGGTGGGCAGCCCGCGGCCGCGTAGGCGCAGCGGGTGGTGGGGCGAGGTCGCGGGCGGCAGCTTGACCTCGAAGCGACCGAAGGGGACGACCACGTCGAGCGGACCGCCCGCGTAGAGCTGGCGCAGCGGGACCTCGATGTCGACGTGGATGTTGGCGCCCTCGAGGCGTAGCCCCGGGTCGGCTTCGACGGCGAGGTCGAGCAGCAGCGCGCCCGGAGGGTCGCCCGGCTCGCCGAGATTGGCGAGTCGCAGCGTGGTGTTGGCGGGGGTGCCCGCGGCGATCGTGACCTCCGTCGTGGCCCACTCGTCGTCGGCCCGGCGGAAGCGAACGCGACGCGTCGTGCCTTGGATGATCTCACTGGCGCGCAGCGTGAGCGGGGCGCGTAGATCGAGCCCTTGCTCTTCCTGCACCGTCCGTCCGCCGCGAAAGAAGCGATCGAGGAAGTCGTCGAAGCCCGTGCGGCGCACCTCTTCGAGGTCCGCGAAGTCCATCGCGTCGCGGCTCCACAGCCCCGAGTCCGAGTGGTCGGCAGCGACCGGCGGCGCTTGGCGGTCACGCGCCGCGCGAGCGCGCTCGGGATCGAAGCCACGCGTGAACGCAACCTCGCCAAACTCGTCGTAGAGCGCGCGCTGGGCTTCGTTGGCGAGCACTTCGTAGGCGCTCACCACCTCCTTGTAGCGCTCGCTGGCCCACTGCCGGCCTGGGTTGAGATCGGGGTGGAAGCGGCGGGTGAGCTCGCGGTAGGCCTTCTTGATCTCGGCGGTGGTGGCGGGGGGCGAGAGCCCCAGCGCTTGGTAGAGGTCCCGCACGGGGGAATGATACGGGGCGGGAGCCGCGATTGGCGACGATGTGCCTGCGAGCCTCCGGGATCGCGCTAGTTTGGCGTTGGGGGTTGAAGGCGCCGGTCGGCAGGGCTATCTCCGCGCAACTCTCGAGGCCCGCGATGATCAACCTTCGACCTTCCCATCCCGCCCTGGTGACCTCTTGCCTCTCCCTGCTGCTGGTGACCGCCTGCGGCAAGAAGGACGAGACCGAGGCCAAGCCCAACGACGTCAAGGCTCCCGCGGCGGCCAAGGCCGGCGATGCCGAGCCGGCCGCGGCCAAGCCCGACGAGGTCAAGTCGGGCACCGCGATCACGACCAGTGGCCCCAAGGGCAAGGACGCGGCCGACAACCACAAGCCCCTCGTCGACGCCGTCGCGGGGCTCGCGAGCTGCAAGCTCGCGGAGGACGGCGACGACCTCGACGGAGACTGTGCGGGCTACGACGCGTTCGTGAAGGTGGTCGACGACGCCGGCGAAGCGGATCAGGATGCGGTCGCACGCACGCTGGTCAACCTGCTGGCCGATCCCAGCGACGTGGTGCGCTGGTCGGCATGGTCCGCGCTGCGCCAGCTGGACTGGCACGACAACGACGCGCTCGTCGCCACGGTGCTGGTGGCCCTCGCGAGCGAGAAGCGAGAGCCGCTCGCCTCCAGCCTGGCGTCGGATCTGCACAACGTCGAGAGCGAGAAGCTGCTCGGTGATGCACTGCGGCCCGTCCTCGAGGCCACCCTCGTCGCGCTGCACCACAAGGTCGCGGTCGAGAACCTGCTGCCCACTGCCTCGGAGTGCGACGACAACCCCAAGTGCATGGAGCTCATGGTCAACGTGACCGCGAACAACCCCGAGCTGCCCAACCGCGGGTTCGCGGCGGTCGAGCTGCTGTCCGCCAAGCAGCTGCCCGACCGCGCCTGTGCGGTCGCCTCGGAGGTCGCCGTGGCCCTGGCCAAGGCCCCCGCGCCCGCCGAGGACGCCACCGATTCCTACCACCCCCACGAGGACGCCGAGCAGATCATCGCATCCCTGCACAGCGTCTCGGTGGGCGAGGGCGACAAGACCCAAGACTGTGCCGCCGTGCTCCCGGAGCTCATCGACGCCGCCACTGCGCTGGCCAAGGCAGGGACGCTGCCCGAGCGGGTGTTCAGCGCGCTCCTCGACATCGATCGCCGCGAGGACAAGAAGAGCTACATGGAGAAGCTCACCGCGCTGGCCGAGGCGGTCAAGGGGAACGCGGCGCTCAGCGAGGACATGAGGCGGACCGCGACCGACACGCTCGAAGGCTGGAAGAGCGAGGGTTGAGGCGGAGGGCTCGTGGGCCGTCGGATACCATCGCGATCGATGCCGAGGCGGCGACGACCAGACGAGCGGGATCACGATGATCGGGAGCCGAGGAGCGCAGCAGAGCGCGCGCTCCTCGGCGACTTCGAGGCACGCCGCCGGGCTTTCGAGGAGGCCCTGGAGGCGAGCAATATCCTCCATGGCAAGCAGCTCTGCCCGTGCTGCGGCCTGCCGACGCTCGACGAGCGCGGCGACTACGAGGTATGCGTCGTCTGTCTGTGGGAGGACGGGATCGACGAGACCGATCCTCGGCGCGTTGCCCCGCCCAACTACGTCTCCCTCGAGCGCGCGCGGATCGACGCTGCCGATCAGCTGCGGGCCTACGAAGGGGCTCATGGCGCGCTCCTCGAAGGTGGCGTCGACCCGCTCGTTCGGGCCATCAAGCGCTTCGAGGCGCGGCTTCGGCAGCACGAGGTTGCGCTGGATCGCGAGGACTTCTCCGCCAACCTCGGACGGCTCGTCGCCTCGTGAGCTGGAGCGCCGCGGCCTCGACTAGGTGCATGGGGGAGGATCCATCCCGAAGGTAGCGAGGATCCATCCCGAAGGTAGTGTCGATGACCCGGGCGGGCCTGCTTGGGCTGGCTGAGCGCGGGAGTGCGTTGCCCGAGGAGGATCCATCCCGAAGGTAGTGTCGATGACCCGGAGGATCCATCCCGAAGGTAGTGTCGATGACCCGGGCGGGCCTGCTTGGGCTGGCTGAGCGCGGGAGCGCGTTGCCCGAGCGGGCCTATTCGCCTGATCGACGATCCGGCCACGCAGACGACGATGGCGGAGCGCGTCGAGGGTGGTAGCCTCGCTCTACTCCGATGAGCGTTGGATCTCGCTGGCTCGACATGGTGGTTGGAGTCGATCTCCACTTCGAGATCGTGCCCGGCGTGCCGTCGCCTGTTCCGTTCCCGCATCCTTTCATCGGGTTGGTGTGGGATCCGGTCGGGTTGGTGATGGCGGAGATGATGAGCGCGGCGATGGTGGCGATCGGGTTGCCGCCGCCGCCGGGTCCGGTGTTGGTGGGTGGGTTGCCGGCGACCGCGACCGGGGATGAAGCGAAGATGCCGTTCGGGCATGTGCTGCTTCCGCCGGGGGTTTCTTGGGCGCCCATGCCGAAGGTTCCGCTGCCGGGAGGGAAGAGCGCGGGGCCGGGGTTACCGGAGCTGCCGATGCCGCCGCCGGGGAATGCGATGCTGCTGTTTGGCAGCAAGACGGTGGAGTGGCGCGGAGGGAAGGCGGTGCGCATGGGGGATCCGGCGCTGTCGTGCTCGGATCCGATGCGGCTGCCGACTTCGTTCGTGATCTCGACCGGGCCGGCGAATGTTCTTGTTGGCGGTCCGGTCTCGCCGGACTGGACCTCGCT
>JBFIJN010000418.1:0-8006 GCA_041600735.1 Nannocystaceae bacterium | reverse complement strand
GTCGCGTTGCGCACGAACCCCAGGTCTTCGGCCCGCGCCCCCACGAACGCCGCCACCTGCTCGCGCGCCGCGTCGAGCAGCGCCTCGAGCTGGTGCACGAAGAAGTGCACTGGCTCCCGCTCGAGCCGCGCCCGCAACTCGCTCTGGTGCTCGAGCACCGCACGCGGGCAGGCGCCGAACGAGCCGTGGTTGAGGAAGGTGATCTCGGGATCGAGGAGCCAGTGGTGGCGCACGCGCGGGATCGTAGCGCGGAGCGCGGGCGCGAGGATCGACCCGCGATCACGGTGAGGGCCGAGACCGACTCCGCGTCAGAGCGTGCGGCGCCGAACGAACCCCGCCAGGCCCAGCAGCATGAGCCATGCGGCCGAGTCTTCGACACCCCCTACGCTGCGGCACGAGCAGCCGCCTTCGCCCGCGGCTTGCCCCGCATCATCGCTCCCGTCACTCCCCGACCCGCCCGTGGCCCCGCAGGTGGCCTCGCCCGCGGAGCCGCTCCCGTCGGCGACCGCGGCCATCTGACAGTCGAGCACGATGTCCACCTCGGTCGAGAGCAACGATACCCCGGGATGCCCGGGGACCCGAGCCTCGAGCTGAACCGTGTGGGGCGTGGGCGAGCCTCCTTGACCGTCGTCGTTGTTGCAGAGCTCGAGGATCCGATCCTCGCCGCGTGTGCAGCGATGGCTCCGAAGCAACGAGCGTGCCCAAGCTGATCTGGGGGAGCTCGACCGGGGCGGTGGCGATGAGCGTGCGTTGGACCGTGTCCATGCCGCCGCAGTCCTCGGGCACGGTGAACCGGTATTGATGGCCCGCCTCGACCGGCTGCGCCGGGAACAGGTGCATGAATCCAATCTCTTCGGAGTCGAGCAGGATCTCCATGCCCGTGTCGAGATCGGTCAGCGTGGCCGTGTCGGCGCTGAACCCATGGCTCGCCCAGAACAAACCCAGCGCATTGGCAGGAACCTCGGCTCCCGCGGCGGGGGACATCAGCGACCGCGTGGAGCACCCGGAGCATGCGCGCGCGGCGGAGTCGATCGAGAAGGCGGCAAATGCAACGAGCAAGGGCAACGCCACGCGCATTGTCGGATTGTCTCACAATGGCACGGCCGCACCCACGAACGTTGCGCATGACCTCGCAGTCGTCAGGGCGACTCGATACGCGGTCGCCCGAGCGGTCGCCCGCGCCACCCGCTACCGCGCGAGCCCTAGATCCTTGCGCAGCTTCAGATACGGATCTCTTCGATGCGGATCGTGTACGGCGTAGCCGGGAAGCCGGGCTCCTGCGAGAACAGCAGCATGCGGTAGCGGCAGCCGGCGATATCTTCCTCGAGCACGTCACCGGCTTCGAGGTACTTGCTGCGGCGGGCCTCTGCGCTGGTGGAGCCCGGATCGCACGGCTCGCGGCCCAGCACTTGGAGCTGGCCGTGCTCGGCCTCGAGCGAGAGGCGGACGCGCGTGTTCTGGGGGACGTCGAGGCACATCGGCCACAGGGCCATGCTGTACGACGCACCGTAGACGGTGGGCTCGCTACAGTCGAAGTTACCGGAGAGCTCGAGCGGACCGCCGGAGAGCGAGTACGTGCGCTCGGGGATGCACGGGGCACCCCAGGTGGGATCGGGGCGCTCGTCGACGAGCCAGGCCTGCTCGGCGTCGACCAGCGGGAGGCCGAAGTGCTGCTCGAACAGGAGATGCACCGTCTCGTTATCTGGGAGAGCAGGGTCGTTCATGAAGGCCATCAGCGTCGGGCGATCGTAGGTCTCCCACAGCCAGGACATGAAGCTCTTGCCGACACCGTAGTGAACGGTCTCCACCTGAGGGGATGCGAGGAGATCCATCAGCCTCGCGTGAGGCTCACCATGCGGGTATCGGATATAGACAGGGAAACCGTCGGAGCCAGAGAGGACTTCTGCCAACCCTTCCTCGAATACGGGGTGCCCCAGCCGGAGACTCCTTCGCCGCACCGCGTGTACCAGCTCGTGCGAGGTCGTGTACGCGATCTCCGTGGCGGCGACCACGACCTCGGAATCTCGAGTGTCTACACAGCCACCGATGCCCTCTAGCTCGACATCTTTGCAAACCTCGTCTACGGCATCCAGCCCGTAGCGTATCTCTAGCTTGTCATCCTCGGCCCACAATGGCAGCTCGAGCGCGTCTGCGATGCGCTGCAGCTCGCTCTCGAGCAGCACCGGCGTGCCCGCGCAGATCGGGTTGTCCTCCGAGGTCGTGATGCGAAGGTGGGCGGTCTCGATCACGCCGTCGTCCACGTCATCGGGCCCGGGCGCGCAGCCCGGGGCGATGCAGACGACCAGCACGAACGCGCCGAGGTGTCCCCTCCATCGCGTTGCGTTGCCCGTGAACCGAGACCGCCCGACGCTCATCCGCACCTCCGAACGTAGCGCATGACCTCGCTGTCGAAAAGACCCGAAGGGTCCATCGACGTCAGCATCACATCGTACTCTCCGGCCGGCAACACGAGGTCGAGGAGCGGGCCGGTGAAAGTGCCGATGTCTCGCACCCACCAGCGGTGGGTCAACGGGTCCTGGTCGTCGTCCCAGCTCGTCGCTCGCAGCGTGATCGGCTCGTTGCAGCTCGTCGGCTCGGTCGAACGCGTGATCTGGGCGCTGGGTCGACGAGCGTCATACTGGCCCTGAATCTCGATCTCCAGGGCGGCGGAGATTGCGCTGTCGGCGAACTCGAAGCGCAATCCAGACAAGGAGAACTGATCGCCCTGCGGCGCGACGCGACCGGTCGGGCTGCCGACGTTGGTTCCCGTCAGCACCAGCGGGAAACCATTGACGTGGGCTTGCATCAGCACCCGGATCGCACCCTCGGGGTAGCGGAATCGCTCGCCGCGCTCCAGCACCGGCGCTTCGTCGATCGACACGACCGACAACCTCGCATTGGTGATCGTCATCCCCATCGCGGTGGTAGTCGGCAAGGTGAGCTCGAGAGCGCCGAGCTCGAGGCAGTCGCCCGACGGCTCTGCGCACGGAAAGACCCCGTACTCGAAGAGGACGCCGATATCGTCGCTGACCTCTTCTCCGCCGCTGTCGCCCATGGACCAGCTGACACGAGCCATGGTCCCCTCGCCCTCGAATGCGCTGAACTGGCCAAGGCCGCGTGGAGGTTCGAGCTCGAGGTTCGCCGGAGGATTGCAGATCGGCGGGTCGTTCCCGGGGAGGTTCGGGTCTTCGAGAAAGAAGAACGTACCATCGGGATTCCTCACCTCGTTGTTGTGGGCAGAACACGCAGTCGTGAGGGTGTAGCTCCCGCCTCCAAGGGGAGCCAGACATACATAGGTCTGGGTATGGTCTCCGCCGGCGAGGCAGTCCGTCATATCGAAGCCACAGTTGCCGAGCAGGCAGGTATCGCAACGACTGATGTGGTCGGCCCGCGCCGCCTCGCACTGCTCGAGCATGCAGTAGCCTTCGCATCCGGCGTCAGCGACCTCGAAGGGGGGCTGGCCCTCGCAGCATAGCGAACGGTAGGTGTGCTCACCGTCCCCATGAGCCCCGGGGATTGGTCCTCGATCGTTCGCCTCGGCTATGGCCTCCTCGATGAAACAGGGCGTCTGCCAGCCGAAAATGTCGCCACCGCACCGACCGCCATGTTCGTCAGGCATTTCGATGGGGTCCGGATCGGGCTCGCCGCCGCTCTCGTCGTCGGCGCCGTCGCTTCCGCTGCTCGCCGACCCACCATCGGTCCCGCCACCGCTACCACCGCCGCCGCCGTCGGACCCGCCGCCGCCGTTGTTGCCGCACGCGGGAAGGAGGAGCAACGCGAGCCCAATGGGCCACAGTTTTGATTCGAACTTCTTGATTTGCATCGCTTTGGGGGTGCCGTCTGGTCCCATCGTGCCATCGAGGCAGCCCGTCATGAGACGCCGTGGCCCGCCAGAACGGAGGTTAGTTCATGACCTCCCGAACGCGCATCGTCCACCGCAAAATTCAACATTTCATCAACGGCCAAACGGCACGAATAGGCCATCTGTACCCGTCAGACCGAAGAACTGGGAATCGCGGGCGACCCGAGCGGTCGCCCGCGCCACCCGCTAGCGCGCGAGCCCCAGATCCTTGCGCAGCTTCAGATACCCAAGGCTACAGCTATACGCGATGAGATCGCGGATCCGATCCTTGAACGGAACCGCCATCCCTTCGTCGCCCTGCTGGGTGAGCACGCGGGCTGCGCTCTCGATGCTGTCGCAGAGCACGTACCCGGCCCGGCTGGCGGTGTAGGCCACGCCCTGCGTCCAGGCCTTGACCTCGGGCTCGCCGCTCTCGAGCACCTTGCGCGAGAGCCCGCCGAGCTGGTCGATCTGGGCGGGGGTCATGAAGCGCTTGAGGTGCTTGGCGAGGCGCTCGGCCTCGGTCGTCGAGTCGGGCGGGATCTCGGTGCCCGAGAGCGCGGCGGCGCCGAAGAACACGTGGCGCAGGCTGGCGGTGGTGGGCAGCACCGAGGCCAGGATGTGGCCGGCCCGCACCCGCGAGATCGCGGCCGCAGCCCGGAATTTGAGCCCGACCTCGCTGTCTTCGCGCAGCGTGTCGCGGCCGGCGAGGATGGTGGGAAACACGCGACGCTTGTCGCCTTCGCCCTCGCACAGCGCATCGACGCGCAAGCCGCCCGGATCCTTGGGCCGCGGGAAGTAGTCGGGTACCGGCACTTCGAACACCCCCGCCGCGTAGGCGAGGTAGCGCGCGAGGTGATCGGTGGACTGCAAGCTCACCTTGGCCCGCTCGTCGCGGGTGACCGAGTGGTGCGCGTGCGAGTGACCCTCGCGCGCGGCCACGATCGGCCACACCAGCGCGAAGATCTCGGTGAGCCGAGGGTCCTGCAGCGGGTGATACAGCGACTTGCGCCACGTCTCCGCGGTGACCACCACGTTGATCTGCGCGTCGGCCTCGGCCGCCGCGGCCGCGAGCGCCTGCTCGGCCGCGTTGGCCTGCTTGAGGAACATGAGCGTGCGCGCGATGGTCGTGGCGCGGTCCCGGCTGTTGCGCTGCTGGTAGAGCTCGACGAGCCGATGGTAGGTGGCGAAGTCCATGGGGTCGCCAGCGACGAGCGCGTGACCCTGCACGATCGCCTTGTCGAGCTCGTCGTCGCCCAGCGAGATCGCGAGCTCCATGATCTTCAGGCGCCGCTGGCGGGTCTCTGGGGCGTCCTCGCGCGCGGCGGGCACGAAGCGCACCGCCTGCTCGTAGGCGGCCAGGGCCGTCTTGGAGTCGTTGAGCTTGGTCTCGTAGACCTCGCCGAGCGCCACGAACAATGCGATGCGCTCGTCGTTGGTCGCATCCTTCGAGAGCGCCTTGAGCCGGCCGCGCAGGTGCTTGGCGAGGTCTTTGAAGGCGCCCTTCTTCTCGAGGTGGTCGGCGTAGCCGCGGTTGGCCTTGGCGTGCTCGGGGTCGGCCTCGAGCACGCGCAGCAGCCACTGCGCATAGCCCTCGGGGTCGGCGAGCTGGTCGCGGTGGATCGCCGCACCCGCGTACCGGTACTTGGCGCGCATGGCCAGATCGTCCTGCTGCGCGGCGAGCAGCTCGAGCACGCGGGTCACGTCGCGCCAGCGGCCGGCCTGGGTGAACGCATCCATCAGGCCGTGCAGCACGGCGGTGTCGGACGGCGACAGCTCGAGCACGAGCTCGAGCGTGCGCGCAGCATCGGCCGGGGCCTTCAGCTCCTTGGCCTGGATCTGCGCGATCTCCTGCAGCAGCGCGATGCGCTCGGCCTGGGCGGGCGGCTTGGCGTCGGCGGGGAGCTTGGCCTCGCGGCGCGCGAGCAGCTCGGCCAGGCGCAGCTTGGCCTTCACGCGCTCGGCGGGGTCCTCGGCCAGCGCCACCAGCTTCTCGATCGCGGCCCGCTGCTCGGGATCGATGTCGAGCGCGCGCTCGACCAGCTGGATCGCCTTGGGGCGCTCGTTCATCCCGAGTCGGGCCTCGGCCATGCGCAGGTACACCTGCGAGAGCTCGGCGGGCGGCAGCTTGTCGCCCGCGCCGAGCACCACCGACTGATAGCTCTTGAGCGCGTCCTCCCAGCGCTCGGACTCCATGTCCATCTCGCCGAGCAGGCGCAGCAGATCGAGGTTGGTGGCGTCGAGCTGGCGGGCCCGGTCGAGGTACTCGCGCGCGCGGTCGGGCTCGTTGGCCGCCACCGCGCAGCGACCTGCGATCGACAGCGCGCGCACGTTGAGCGCCTTGTCGTCGCGCGCCTGCGAGCGCACCTGCGACACCCAGGTCTGGGCCACCGGCCACGCGCGCACGAGGTCGTCGTCGGCGATCAAGCGCTGCACCAGCATGCCGGTCGCCTCGCGGTGATCGGGATCGAAGGCCACCAGCTCCTCGAGCAGCTCGAGCCCCTTCTCGGCCTGGCCGAGCTCGTCGAGTAGCCGCGTGGCGGCGTCGAACAGGAGCGCGGTCTTCTCGGTGCGCGAGGGATGCGAGCGCGCGGCCGAGATCTGCGCGTCGACGGCCTTGCGGGGCTGCTCGCGCTGTCGGTAGAGGTCGCGCAGCGCGAGCCAGGCGTCGTGCAGCGTGGGATCGAGCGAGACGGCCTGCTCGATCGCCTCCATGGCGCCCTCGACCTTGCCGATCTGCTCGCGCAGCTTGCCGCCGCGCCACAGCAGCGCGGCCTTGCGCTTGGGGTCGATGTCCTTGTCGCTCACCTGCTGGCGGATCAGCGGGCCGGCCTTCTCGAATTCCTCGCGGGCGAGGTAGCGCTCGAGCAGCGCGTCGCGCCAGGTGTGCTCGTCGGGCTCGAGCGCGCTGAGGGCCTCGAGCACCTCCACCGCGGCGTCCTCGTCGACGTGGGGGCCGGGCGGACCGCTGGTGGGCGGGGAGTAGAGCTCGAGCAGCTTGGACCAGGCCTCGACCCGCAC
Organism: Nannocystaceae bacterium; assembly: GCA_041600735.1. GTDB lineage: Bacteria > Myxococcota_A > Polyangia > Nannocystales > Nannocystaceae > Paraliomyxa. Next base: position 1,144 of record JBFIJN010000418.1, on the reverse strand, counting down.
CTTCTTCGCGGCGTGCTTGGCTTGGCCGATGCGGCGCAGTAGCGCGATTAGCGCAGGGCCCTGCTCTTCGAGTCGATACCAGCGCTCGAGCGCCTCGGCGGCCTGCTGGGCGGCCGCGTGCTCGAGCCCCAGCACCTCGAGCACGCGCTCACGGGCCTGGGCGGCCGCGCGCTTGCCATCGCGCTCCGCGTCGAGCAGGGCGGCCTGCTCCAGCCACAGCGCGGCGCGCTCGTCGGGATGCTCGAGCTGCTCGGCGAGAGCCGCGAGCGCGGAGATCAGCACCGAGCGTCGGGTGGCATCGCTCTCGACCAGCGGGCGCAGCAGCTCGACCCGTCGCCGCATGGTGGGCTCGTGCTTGGGCTCGCGGGCGAGGATCTCGTCGAGCTCCTTCACGGCGCGAGCCGGATCGGCGAGCCGCTCGGCGGCAAACGTCGCGGCCTCGGTCCGCAGCTCGCGAGCCGCCGCGTCGGTGGGCGCAATGGCAGCGCGCTTGGCAAGCAGCTCGACGAGCGTGTGCCAGTCCTCGAGCTCGCGCGCGAACGTCTCGGCCTTGGCGAGCGCGTCCGCGTGGCCGGGCTCCTCCTCGAGCGCGGCCCGCAGCGTGGCGAACGCACCCTCCACGTCACCGAGCTCGTCGTGCAGCACGTCGGCCGCCTCGCGCAGGGTCTGGGCCTTGTCGGCGCCCTGCTGGTGATCGGCGAGGTTGAGCAGCGTGGCGACGAGCTCGGGCAGCTTGCCCGCCTTGCGGTACAGCGAAGCAGCCGCCGCGAGATTGCTCGCGGTGGCCTCGATGCCGATGGCCTTCTCGTAGGCGACCAGGGCGCGATCGGGCGCACCCAGGCGCTCGGCGAGCGCACGACCGAGCGCCGAGTAGAGCCGCGACTGGTCGGCGCCCTCGGGCGCGCGATCGGCCACGATCTCGAGGCTGTCGGTCAGCGGGCCCCACTGGCCGGTGATCTCGGCCAGGCGCCGCAGCTCGGCGACCAAGGCGATCTGATCGGCGACCGGGACCTCCTCGATCAGCGCCTGCACCTCACGGAACGCGCTGGCCGGCGCGCTCAGCTTGGTCTCGTAGGTCTGCACGAGCTCGCGTCGCAGCGTCACGCGCTCCTGCTGGACCTCGGCCAGCTTGATGCGCAGCTGG
>JBFIJN010000417.1:0-8039 GCA_041600735.1 Nannocystaceae bacterium | reverse complement strand
GGCTGTAGCCCAGAGCGGAACGTGCGGACGTGCCGCAGGCGGGTCAGGTGCTCGCGCACCACCTTGCGCAGCGCGCCCGAGCCGTGGCCATGGCGAACGATCACCACCTCTTGATCATCCCCGATCGCGCGATCGAGGAACACCTCGAGCAGCGTCTGCGCATCCTCGGCCCGCTCCCCCCGCAGGTCGACCACGTTGTCGAAGCTGGCTTGGACCGGGCGAGCATCGCCACCAAAGTGGCGAGCGGCCACGCCGGCATCGGGCGGCGGCGCGACCCGGGGTGTCGCCCGCGGGGCGGACCGCCGCGTCCGCAGGGCCGATCGATCGACCGTGGTCTTGGCCAGCGGCAGCTGCACGGTGATGCGCTCGCCCTTGACCGCGAGCACCTCGCCCTCGGCGTCGAGCCCGTCCACGAACACGCGATCGCCCACCCGCAGCTGCTCGGGCACCTGGCCCGCGGCCGGCACGGCCGGCACTCGCCCCGCGCTCACCGACTGTCGCGCCACCCGAGCAAAGCCCCGCACCTCGGCCTCGGCCGCCGGCACCTGGCCCTCCACCACCGGCTCGCGCGGCGCATCGCGCAGCTGCTTGCGACGCCGGCGGATCTCGACCTCGAGCTCGCGCAGCTCCTTGGCCGCGGCATCGTGCGCCTTGGCGCGCCGCGTCTCGGCCTGCTGCAGCTCGCCCCGCTCCCGCGCCTGCACGCGGGCCTCGTGGGCCTGCACCGCCACGCGCTCGGCCGCGAGCTGCTCGCGCTCCGCGTGCAGGGCCACGCGCTCGGCCTCGAGCGCCTGCAGCAGCACGTCCACGCGCAGCCGCTCGTCGCTGAGCAGCGCCTCCGCGTCGCCGAGCACGTCTTCGTCGACCCCGAGCCGCCGCGCCACCGCGATCGCCGACGAGCTCCCCGGCACCCCGAGCCGCAGCTCGAACGTCGGTCGCAGCCGCGCCAGATCGAAGCCGACCGCCGCATTGGTGAACACGGATCCCGCCTCCGTGGCCAGCAGCTTGAGCCGCTCGTAGTGGGTGGTGGCCACCACGGTGGCGCCACGGCCCGTCAGGCGCCGCAGGATCGCCTCGGCCAGCGCGGCGCCCTGCTCGGGATCCGTGCCCACCGCGACCTCGTCCAGCAGCACGAGCGTGCCCGCCGGATCCTCGCTCGCCGAGCGCAGCGCGTCGATCACGTGCCCGATGTGGGCGCTGAACGTGCTGAGGTTGGCCGTGATCGACTGGTCGTCACCGACGTCGGTGATCACCGCGCGATAGAGCGGCACGGCCGCGGGCTCCGACGTGGGCAGCCGCAGACCCGCCTGCGCCATCAACACGCACAGCCCCAACGTCTTGAGCGCCACCGTCTTGCCGCCCGCGTTGGGACCGCTGATCACCAGCGCACCGCCGACCGGCACGCGCAGATCATTGGGCACCACCTCCGTGCCGGCCAGCACCATCAATGGATGTCGCGCGGTGCGAAGATCCACCCCCGCGCTCGCGCCGAGTCGCTCGGGGTCGAGGATGCGCGGCCGCTGTGCCTGCAGATCCTCGGCCAGGCGGAGCCTCGCCCGGATCCGATCCAAGCGCTCGAGCGCCACGAGGCCCTCCACGAGCCCCTCGGCCGAGGTGCCCACGCGCGCGCTCAGCTCGGCCAGCACGCGCCGCTCTTCGGCTCGCGCGGCCATCTGAGCCTCGCGCAGCCGGTTGTTGTCGTCGACGAGCTCGGAGGGCTCCACGAACAGCGTGTGCCCGGTGGTGCTCGACCCATGGATGATACCCGTCACCGTGCCGCTGCCGCCCACGCGCGAGAAGCTGCTGCTGCGCACCGGCAGCACCACTCGCCCCTCGCGCTCGGTCCAGTAGCGATCGGCGAGTGCCTCGGCCAGCGCCGCTCCCTTGACCAAGCGCTCGGCCCCGCGAACCAGCGCCTGCCGGGCCCCGCGAACCTCACCGCGCGCCCGCGCGAGCGCAGGGCTGGCCGCGTCGGCCACCACCGCCTCGCCCTGCGGTCCATCCAGCGCGATCGAGCGCAGCAGCAGCGTCGCGAGCTCGGCATGCGCGCGCAGCCCGGGCAGCGCCTCCACGAGCGCGGCATGGCCGAGGCGCGCCGCCTCGCTGCACGTCGCCAGCAGCGAGGCATCGGGGAGCTGACACAGCGGTGCGAGCCGCCCCAGCACCTCGGCCAGCTCACCCACCGCCAGCAGCTCCGCCGGCTCGAGCGAGCCGCCCCGGGCCGCGCGCGCCAGCGGCTCGGCCAGCGGCTCCACACGCTGCAGCTGCGCCCCGATCACCGGCGACAGCTCGGGATGCCACTGCAGCGTCGCCTCGAGCCCATCCTGCTCGGTCAGGCACTGCTCCACCACGAGCACGTCGCAGCTGCGGGCCCACGCCGGAGCATCCCCGCGATCACTCCCTGCGTGCGCCAGCGGGCTGGCCAGCCTCGCATCGAGGTGCTCGCACAGACGGTGCCACTCCAAATGCTGTAGGCACGAGCTCATGGCACGCGCCCGGGTGTACCTCAGCTACGCGGCCTGGGGCACCCCAGGGCATCCCGCGACCGCTCGCCGGATGTCGCACCCACATCCGCCCGCGCATCCCCCTGGCGGGAGGCGCGGACCCAAGCGTAAGATGCCGCAACCAAGCCCCTTTTTACCAAAGGGGCCGCGTGGAGGCCCTGGTGTCCGCTCTCTCCAACTGCCCAACCACCTCCGTTCACCCCTCCGTCCGCCCCAACCGCCCTCGTGCCGGGATCGCCGTGCCCTTCGTGGCCGCGCTGGCTTTGCTCCTGCTCCCGACGGTGGCGCTCGCCTCCGGGGGCGGTGAAGCTCATGCCCCGCCTCCGGCATGGACCACGGTGTTCTTCGTCGCGATGCTGCTCTCGATCGCGATCATTCCGCTCACGCCGCTCGAGCACTGGTGGCACAAGAACACCAACAAGCTGCTGCTCGGGCTCGGCCTCGCGATCTACCCGATGATCCACATCTTGGTCATCGAGCCCAACGTCGAGCAGCTCCACCACACCCTCATCGAGTACACCCAGTTCATCATCTTGCTGGGCACGCTGTTCTACGTGAGCGGCGGCATCTACCTCACCGGTGACCTCAAGGCCACGCCGCAGACCAACGTCAAGTTCCTGGTGTTCGGCACGCTCATCGCCTCGATCGTGGGCACGACCGGCGCCTCGATGCTGCTGATTCGCCCAGTCTTGCGCACCAACCACGAGCGCAAGTTCAAGGTCCACATCGTCATCTTCTTCATCTTCCTGGTCTCCAACATCGGCGGATCGCTGCTGCCGATCGGCGACCCCCCGCTGTTCCTCGGCTACCTGCGCGGCGTGCCGTTCACGTGGACGCTGGGCCTGTGGAAGGAGATGCTGCTCGTCTCCGGGCTGCTGCTCGTGGTGTTCTTCTTCCTCGATCGCCACTTCTACGCGAAGGAGTCGGCCAAGGATCGCGAGTGGGACGCGACCACCGTCGAGCCGCTCAAGGTCGAGGGCAAGCTCAACGCGCTGTGGCTCATTGGCATCGTGCTGTGCGTCGCGCTCACCCCCCAGGAGTGGGGGCTGCTGCGCGAGGCCATGATGGTCGGCTGCGCCGTGGGCTCGCACTTCACCTCGGCCAAGGAGACGCGCGAGAAGAACGCGTTCACCTGGTTCCCGATCCTCGAGGTGGCCGCGCTGTTCATCGGCATCTTCCTCACGATGATTCCGGCGCTGATGATCCTGAAGGCCCAGGGCGGCTCACTGGGCGTCGACACCCCGGCCAAGTTCTTCTGGATCGCCGGCGCGCTGTCGAGCTTCCTCGACAATGCCCCCACCTACCTGGTGTTCCTGAGCACCGCCCAGGGCATGGTCGAGACCGGTGCCCTCACCGGCGAGATGGTGCACATGACGGTGGCCGGAGCCACCCCCGTGCCCCACATCGTGCTCGAGGCCATCTCGGTCGGCGCCGTGTTCATGGGCGCCAACACGTACATCGGCAATGGTCCCAACTTCATGGTCAAGGCCATCGCCGAGGAACAGCGCGTGGAGATGCCGGGCTTCTTCGGCTACATGAAGTGGTCCTTCATGCTGCTGATCCCCTGCTTCGTGATCGTGCACCTGGTGTTCTTCCGCTAGCCGCTGCGCGAAGCGAGGCGAGAAGCGGGGTCAGCCCGGGCTGGCCTGGGCGCGTCCGCTGGCCTGGGCGCGTCAGCCCGCCTTGGCGTGGGCGCGCCACCAGCCCTTCTTGGCCGCCTTGCTGCGCGGGTTGTCGCGCTTGGCGCGAGCGAACGCCTGCTTGGACTCGGCATAGCGCCCCAGCGCGTACAGGGCCTCCGCGCGCAGCATGAGCGCGCGGAAATCCCCCGGATCCATCGAGAGGATCTCATCGGCCACCGCGAGCGTGCGCGCCGGATCGTCGTGCTTCGCGAGCACGCGCCCTTCGCCGTGCAGCGCCTCGAGCAGCTGCTGCCGCCCCGCCTCGTGACTGGGCCAGACCGCCACCAGGTCGCGGAACACCGCGCTGGCTTCGGTCCACCGCTTGCGCTCCAGCGCCTTGGTGCCGAGCGGGAGCAGCTCGTCGGCGGCCGCCTTGCGAAAGCGGCGCAGCGCCTCGTGCCCCGGATCCACCAGCGCGAGGTTGGCCAGCACGAGCGCCATGCTCTGCTCGGCCGGCTCCCGCCAGTGGCTCTCCACGAGCGCCTTCTCGGCCTGCGCCACGAGATCCTCGGCGGTCAGCGGCCCCGCCGCGCGCCCCTTGTCGGGCGGATCCTCGGCTGGATTCACCAACGGATCGCCCGCCGAGTCCACGCCCGAGTCCACGCCCGAGTCCATGGCAACCTCGCCATCGGCTGCGTCATCGATGATCAGGGGGTCCATGCCTCCCGTCGCATCGCCGGCCGCTGCGCCCCCATCGGCCGCTTCGACCTTCGTCGCGTCGACCTTCGTCGCGTCGACCTTGGTCGCGTCGACCTTGGTCTCGTCGACCTTCGTCGCATCTATCTTCTTGGCCGCGTCGACCTTGCCCTCCGGCGGTCGTCCCTCGCCCGGCGCGAGGCTCCTGAACGTCTCGGGGCTGAGCGCCAGCAGCAGACCGCTGGCCAGCAATCCCCCCAGCACCACGAACGCGAGCGCCTTGAGCCCACCCGCCATGCCGCTACGGCCCGCAGGCTCTCGCCGCCCCGTGGCCAGCGGCACGTACGAGCTGGCGCGCACCTGAGCCGCCGTGATCACCCCGCCCGAGTGGTACGGCGCCACCGGAGCCGGCGCGATCTGGGTGTGCTCCTGCGTGGGCCGAGCCGCCACGACCGTGCGGTCCGAGGGCTCGTAGCCGGCCGGCCGCGTCTGCAAGGCCGCGATCGCGGCGCGATGGAAGCTGGCCGAGGCCGCCGGCGAGGGATCGCCGTCGGCCGTGAGCTGCGGCCCGCTGTCGCCATCCATGTTGAGCCCGAGCACCGCCGCGACCGCGGTCGCCCGCCCATCGACCGCCCGCGTGAGCTCGTACTCGAGCGCGCGCATCGAAGGCGGCCGATCTTGGGAGGAGCGCATCAAGCAGCGCGCGACCACCTCGGCCAGCGGCGGCGGCACCTCGGGTCGAAACACCGTGACCGCCTCGGCCTCGCGCGCGCCCTTCTGCATCAGCACGTCGATCGCGTTGCGCCCCTTGAACGGGAGGCGCCCCGCCAGCATCTCGTACACGATGCAGCCCACCGCATAGACGTCGGAGGCCACGGTGGCATCGAGCCCCGCCCCCTGCTCGGGCGCCATGTAGTCCGGCGAGCCCATCACCACCCCCGGCGACGTGCGACCCGACTCGCTGCCGCTCCCGCTCGTCTTGCAGATCCCGAAGTCGAGCACCTTCACGAAGTCGGGATCCTTGCCCCGAGTCACCAGGATCACGTTGTCCGACTTGAGGTCGCGGTGGATGATGCCGACCTCGTGGGCGGCCGCGACCGCACGGCAGATCTGCCGCGCCACGTTCACCGCGCGGCGGACGGCCATCGGCCCCTCGGTACCGACCACCTCGCCGAGCGTGCGTCCCTCGAGCAGCTCCATCACGAAGTACACGTCTTCGTCATCGGTGGTGCCGATGTCGATGACGTCGATGATGTTGGGGTGCCCGGTCTGCGTGGCGGCTCGGGCCTCGCGCATGAAGCGAGCCACGATGTCTGCATCGCGCGTGTACATGCGGTGCAGGATCTTGAGCGCGAACGTCTTGCCGAGCGCCAAGTGGCGCGCGCGGAACACGGCCCCCATGCCGCCGATGCCGATGACGCCCTCCACGCGATAGCGCTGCGCCACGATGCGCCCCACCCACGCCTTGGCCTCGTCGCGCAGGTTCTGGTTGCTGGTGCCGCCCCGTCGCGCGCGCTCGAGCTCGATGATCTCCGAGTCGCGCAGCGGCATCGCCGTGCTGCCGTCTTCGGCCCCCGCCGCCTCGCCCAGGCTGATGCTCGTGGTGTGGTGCGCCTCGGAGCGGAGGCTCGAGAAGTCGCGCTGCGAGAGCTCCGCCACGCTGCGCCCCTCGAGCTTGTACTCGCGCGCGAAGATGTCGCGCATGAACTCGCCGGCCCGGTCCGCATCGCAGCCGGGAAAGAAGCGGCTGAGCGCCTGCGAGAGCTCGGTGCGCAGCTCCCCGGCCGTCTGGTGGCGATCCTTGGGGTCCTTGGCCAGCGAGCGCAGCACCACCGCGTCGAGCCCCTCGGGGATCCCGGGCACCAGCGAGGAGGGCGCGCGCACCTTGGGGTTGCGCACCGACGACAGCGCCTGCTGGTGGCTGCGCCCCGCCGAGGGGAACAGCTGGCGCCCCGTGAGCAGCTCCCACAGCACGATGCCGCACGCGTAGATGTCGGTGCGCCGATCGGCGGGCAAGCCCTTGGCCTGCTCGGGAGCGAGGTAGCTGTAGCGCCCGAACACCACCCCGGGGCTGGTCATCTCGCGCTTGATCGCGCTCTTGGCCAGCCCGAAGTCGGTCAGCTTGATCTCGCCGCGGTAGCCGACCAAGAGGTTGGGGGGCGAGATGTCACGGTGCACGAGATCGAGCGCGAGCGCGTCGTGGGCATACTCGAGCCCGCGCAGGATCTCGCGGATCACGAAGATCGCGACCTCGACCGGGATCCTCCGGTGGAGCTGCGCGCAGCGATTCCACACCGCGCGAAGATCCTTGCCTTCGACCAGCTCCATCGCGAGGTAGTACTCCTCGTCGACCTTGCCCGCGTCGAACACCTGCACGAGGTTGGCGTGGTTGAGGCGCACCACCACCTTGGCCTCGTCGAGGAAGCGGCGGTGCACGCCCTGGTCCTCGACGCTGCGCAGCACCTTCTTGACGACGCACATCTTCTCGAAGCCGCCGGTCTCTCCGGCGGCCGCGAGGAACAGCTCTCCCATGCCCCCTCGCGCCATCGGGCGCACGAGCACGTACTTGCCGAAGACCTTGGGGAACCCCTGAGACTCGGCATCCTCGGCGGTCGGTGTCCGAGCCTCCCCCTGCGAGCTTCCCACGCCACGCGCATGATACCCCCGCGGCGGCGCGCCCAGCCGAGATCCGCCTAGGATGCCGCATTTCGGGCGTGGCTTCGGCTTTGGCGGCGGCCCAGGTCAGCCCTCGGGCGCGACTCGGATGCGAACCACCCCCGCGACCGCGGCGTCCGAACCGATCTCGGGGATCTGCAGATCGTAGGGTCGCTTGGCCTCACCCGGCGGACGAAGGCGCAGGAAATAGTGCCCCGGGGCCACCCGCTCCACGCGCACGCGCCCCTCGAGGTCGCTCCGCTGGCGCGCGAATGGCCCGCCCTCGACCTCGACGTTGGGCCAGGGCCGCCCGCTGGGGTCGACCAGCTGGAGCTCCACATCGCGCACCGCCACCGCCAGCGCCAAGCTCACCGTCGCTCCCGGCGTCACGCCCTCGCGCCGCGCCAGCTCGCGACCGTCTTGCAGGGCCCGCAGCGTATAGGGACCCTCGGCCAGCGCCTCGAACGCAAACGTCCCCTCACCGGCCTCGGACCGATGTTGCTCGTGGGGCTGGGACTCCGAGCGGGCCAGCACCAGCGCCCGCGGCAATGAGACGCCCTCG
>JBFIJN010000416.1:0-8065 GCA_041600735.1 Nannocystaceae bacterium | reverse complement strand
GGGCTCACCTATGTGCGGCTCGCGTTCTGGATGATCTGCGACGACGTCACGCTCGGCGACGGCAACTACTTCGGCCAGGCCAATCACACGCTGCTCAACTACATGGAGCAGGTCGCTCGCGCCGGTCACCACGTGGAGGTGATCATGTGGCGACCCAAGAAGATCGAGCAGACCCAGGGCGAGGGCGAGGGCGTGTACAAGTCCAATCGAGCGTTTGCCGACAAGGTCTATGCGCTCGACGTCTCGCTGGCGGCCGTGCCCGGGGCCGGACGCACGCGCGTGTACTTCGAGAGCTACGAGGGAGAGATCGGCGCCTCGAACCACCAGAAGATGGCGATCTTCTCGGTGGCCGGGCAGCGCCACGTGCTGATCGGGGGCATCAACCTATCGCAGGGGTACTTCTCGGCCAACGACCACTCGTTTCCCGATCCCGCCGCCCAGCAGGCCTGGCACGACGCCGCGGTCTACCTCATCGGCCCGATCACCGACGACATCGAGAAGGAGTGGATGCGCCGCTGGAAGCGCACGCGCACGCTCGAGTCGGGCTGGTATGGCTTTGCCAACCTGGTGGGCACCGACGGCGAGTACCTCTCGCGCGACTTCTCGTTCACCGCGCGCACGACCGTGCGGCAGCGGGAGATCGCGACCGAAGAGAACACCACGATGCAGGCCCCGCACCCCGACAATCGCGAGGTGTTCATCGCGCTGACGCGCTCGGTGTCTACGGGGATCACGGTCACGCGCAACACCTGGCTGCGCGACAAGGTGATCGAGCGGATCCGTGCCGCCCAAACCTACATCTACTTCGAGAACTATCACTTCTCCGACCCCGACGTGGTGCGGGCGGTGTACCAGCAGCACGCGGCGCGCTCGGGGGCCGGGGCCAACCTCGCGCTCGTGGTGGTGGTGCCGCTCCAGATGAGCGGCACCTCGAGCTACATGACGCGCCGCGCGTGGCTGCACTGCATCCTGCGCTTCGTCAACGGCGTCACCAACGTCCCCTACTGCACGCAGGTGGTCTACGACATCGGAGGCGGTCCCCAGACGGTGATGCGTGCCGCCTGCGGGGCCAACTGGCACGTCCACGATTGCTACGACCCCGCCAACCCGCTCGCCACCAAGTGGCTCGAGAACGACACGCTGCGCTTCACCGACGGGGCCAACCCCGAGGTGACCGTGCGCTTCCACCAGATCCTCGCGGTCGAGGGCGACCTGCACTTCTACGCCCCCATCTACCAGACCGCCGGAGGCACGCAGATGGTCTACCCGCACTCCAAGGTCGCGATCTTCGACGACCAGTGGCTGGTGGTGGGCTCGTCGAATTGGTCGTTCCGCAGCATGCAGTACGACGGAGAGATCAGCGCCTTCATCGACCACGCGCCGACCGCAACCGCGGCGGTCGACGGGCTCATTCACCACTTCAACACCAGCCTGGGCGGGCCCCCAGCGCCAGACCAGATGGAAGCGACCGCCATGAACTACTTCGTGGCCGGGATCCCCAACGACCACTTCAGCCTCATCCCGCTCGACGTGTTCGACGTGGGGAACATCGGCGTTCCCGTGGACGCGTTCTCGCGCGTCGTGCCGCCCGCGCTCGAGATCACCAGCCTGCGGCAGTTCATCGCCAACCCGGCCGAGCCCAACTACACCTGGCTATGAGCCGCCGCCGCGGGGCGCCACGCGGGGCACGATCGGCGGCTCCGCGTGGAGCAGGCGCTCGTAGAGGCGGGCGGCCGCGAGCGGGCGCCGCAGCGGGTGGGCGAGCATCCATAGATCGTGCGCCGAGACCCGCAGCACGCGCGAGTCGTGGTTCCACTGGCGCAGCCGCCCCGCGAAGCACAGCGCGCTCGCGCCGAGCTCGCCCTCGAGCAGCGCGAGCAGATCGGTAGCCCAGCACTCGAGACCCGCGAGGAACTCGGCGATCGGATCGAGGCTCTCGTGCACGACGAAGTCGCAGGCCTCGGGGCGGTGGCGCAGCACCAGTCGGCGATCGTCATCGCCGTGGCGCAGGGACAGGCACCACGCGGGGTGTCGGCCCCCGCGCGGCTCGGTGGGGAGTGAGCACAGGCTGCGGAACGCTGGCGTGCCGTAGAGGTAGCGGGCGAGGTCGACCAGCTCGTGCAGCAATCGCTCGCGCGCGGCGGGCTCGAGCTCGCGACGGCCACACGCGGGCGCGTAGTCGCCGAGCCGCCCCGGGAGCTCACCCTGCGGCTCGCGCGAGGGCCACTGCTCGCGCGGCAGCGCGGCGATGAACGGGAGGTGATCGACCTGCGCCGTGATGCGCCCGCCTTGCATCGTGAGCGTGGTCCCTGGCGCAGGCGCGAGGAAGCGACCCTCCGGGTGGCGCTCCGCCAGTGCAGCGCACAGGCGCGCGGGCGCCAGCGGAAACGCGTGATGGTTCAGCCACGCGCGCTCGCCCGGAAAGCTCCAGCCGCCGCCGCACACCAGCATCGCCTCGGGTGCTCCCCACGCTTGCGCAAATCGCGCATAGCGCCGCTGCACCACGCCCACGAGCGCATCCTCGTCGCTCGGCACCGCATGAGCGCCCGGGCCGACCCCTTGGCCGACCCCTTGGCCGACCGCTTGGCCGACCCCTTGGCCGACCGCTTGAAAGGCCGCGCTCGTGGTGTTGCTCGCATAGGCCCAGATCCCCGGCCGCGGCACCACGCTGCGCATGCGCCCGAGCAGCTCCTCGCCGAGCGGCACGTCGACCGAAGACACGAAGCTGCCGTCCCCCGCGGTGTCGTGCACCACGAACGGAAACACGTCCCACTCGTCCTGCACCGGGCCCTGCCGGTGGTCGACGGCAAACGTTCGATAGCGCAGGTCGCCGAGCTCGAGCGTGTGCTCGGACTGCAGCGCGTGCACGACAAAGCCCATCGTGCGCAGCAACCCATGCGCAGCCACCGACGAGCGCGCGGACAGGTAGATGGGAATCGCGCGATCCAAGCGGTTGAGGCTGGGGACGTCGAAGTGATCATCGTGCTCGTGGGTGATCACCACCGCGTCGATCGGCGAGAGCCCGGCGAGGTCCAGCTTCCGCGGCGGATACACCACGCCCGCCAGCCCCCCGTGACCAAAGCGCTCGGTCAACAGCGGATCCACGAGGACCCGCGTGCGCTCGCTGGCGAGCAGCCAGCCCTGGTGGCCGAGGAAGGTGGCGTGGAGCATGATCCGAGGGCAGCATACCGACGATGGGCCCGAGCGTGATCGTGATCGGGGGCGGCACCATGGGCCTCGCCAGCGCGTGGGCGCTCGCGCGGCGCGGCGCCGCCGTCACCGTGCTCGAGCGCTTCGGCCACGTGCACGATCGCGGCAGCCACAGCGGTCACACGCGCATCACTCGGCAGGCCTACCACGAGGGCTCCTCGTATGTGCCGCTGGTGCAGCGGGCCGATCGCGAGTGGCTGGCGCTGGGCGAGCGCGTGGGGCACGAGCTGCTGCGGCGCACGGGGCTGCTGCTGTTCGGCCCCGCCGATGACCCCGAGCTGGGCGCCGCGATCCAGGCCTGCCGCGACTGCGCGCTCCCCTACGAGCTGCTCGCGGGCGACCAGGCCAGCACGCGCTGGCCGTTCACGATCCCTCGCGACTACCTCGCGTGCTTCGATCCTTCGGGCGGCTATCTGCGGGTGACCCCCTGCCTCGATGCGCTGGCCCACGAAGCCCGTGAGGCGGGCGCCGTGCTGCGCCACGGCGTGCAGGTCGCGGCGATCGAGCGGGGCCAGAGCACGAGCGCAGGCGTGCACGTGCGCCTCGCCGATGGCTCGCGGCTCGCGGCCGATCGCGTGGTGGTGGCCGCGGGCGCCTGGCTGCCCGCGCTGTGCCCCACGCTGCTGCCGGGTCGACTCGTGCGACAGCGCCGGATCCTCGCGTGGAGCACCCCCGCGCCCGAGCACCACGCCGCGCTCGCAACCCTGCCGGTGTGGGGCGCGTTCCTCCCCGATGGCTTCTACTACGGGTTCCCGCACGGCCACGAGGGCATCACCGGTCTCAAGCTCGGGCTGCACACCTCGGCGCAGCGGCCGTGGCTCAGCGCGCCGGTCGATCCCGACGCCCTCGATCGCGAGGCGCACCCGGCCGATCTCGAGCCGCTGCACCGCGTGCTGGCCGAGCACCTGCCGCAGGGCCAGGGCCCGCTCGACAGCACCCTGGCGTGTCTCTACACGACCTCGCCCAGCACGAACTTCGTGATCGATCGCCTGCCCGAGGATCCGCGCATCGTCGTGGCCGGCGGGTTCTCGGGCCACGGCTTCAAGTTCGCGCCCGCGATCGGCCTGCACGTGGCCGAGCTGCTGCTCGACGATGCACCGCCGCTCCCTGGCCTGGGCGTGCGCGCCCACGAGGAACACCCATGAGCTTTGCCTACGACGACGCGGCCCACCTCCCGCACCCGGCACTCTCGTTCGCGGCGTGGGTCGAGATGTGCGGCGAGCGCTACGTGCCCGGCAAGGCGCCCCCCGCCCTCCGGCCGGCCCAGGCCGCGTTCGAGCGGCTGTCCGCGGACGAGGCCGCGCTCGCGCGCGCGCTCGGCAAGCGCGTGTGGAGCCACGTGTCGAAGGCCGTGTTCGATGTGGCGGATCCGCTCGACGTGGGCTCGGCGCGGGAGCGCGCGGTCCATGACGAGCTGCGCCGCGAGCTGCCCTTCCTCGACTCATGGACCTTTGGCGTGCTCTGGAACGTGGCCTTCACCCACGCGATGATGTGATGCGCGCTGGGGTCGGCCGCCGGCGACGGCTATGATGCCGCTCGGATGTCTCCCAAGGTCCTCATCGTCAAGGGCACCACTGCCCACAAGAGTCGGCTCGCCTCGGTCGCCCAGATCGCCCACGAGGCCGCGGTGCAGACCGGCGGCGATGTGACGGTGTGGGATCTGGTCGACTCGCCGCTCCCGGTGATGTCGCTGACCGACCCTCGCCAGCGCCGGCTACCCGAGGTGGTGCGGGTGCGCGAGTCCGCCGCCGAGGCCGACGGCTTCATCTTCATCACGCCCGAGTACCACGGCAACATGAGCGGCGCGCTCAAGAACTGGTTCGACTTCCTCTACCTCGAGCTCGCCGGAAAGTTCGCCGGCGTGCTCGCGGTGACGGGAGGTGGAAGCGGCGACATGTCGATCATGTCGGTGAAGAACAGCTTCAACTGGTGCCACGGCTTCACGCTGCCGTTCCACGCCGCCGCGCGCCCCGAGGACTTCGAAGGCAGCGTGCTCGTCAACGAGCGGGTGATCGAGCGAGTGCGCCGCGTGGGCTCCGACGTGGTCCGCTACGCGCCGCTCATCCGACACACCTTCGAGGCCGCCCGTGGCGACGGCGATGGCGACTGGCGCACCGGCGTCGCGGGCATGCACCCCAAGAAGACCTGAGCGCGACTAGAGCCCGCACACGAGCTGGCCAAAGACCACCGAGCACGACTCGGTGAACACGTCGCACTGACTGGCGTCATCGCATGGATCGCCGGTGCTGCCGTCGTGACACTGATCGTCGTAGGGGCAGTAGGGCGCCCCCGGCCCGCAGTCCTCCGGTCCTGCGCACGGGTCACCCTCGCTGCCGTCCTGACACGCGTTGGTCGGCCCGCACAGCCAGCCCGGGAGGCACTGCGCCTCGCTGCTGCACGGGTCACCCTCGCTGCCGTCCTGACAGGTGCTGTTGAAGCAGATCGGCGCCGTCGCCCCGCAGTCGCTCGCGTCGAGGCACGCATCGCCCTCGACCCCGGCCTGGCAGATCTGATGAGGTCCGCACATGAGCGGCGCCACGCACTGGCCTCGGCTGCACGGGTCGCCCATGCTTCCGTCGTGGCAGATGCCGTCGGGTCCGCAGAAGGGCGCCGCGGGGCCGCAGCCCGCCCCGCACGGCACGTCTTCATCGGGGTTGACGCACTCGGGTGCCTCGCACACCCAGTTGGCGGGGCAGCCCCCCGGGCAGCCGGCCCCGCTGTCGCTCTCGGTGGCGCTCGTGTCGGTGGCCGAGTCGTCGCTCGTGGGCGCCGAGTCTTGGCCCGAGTCGGGCCCGGTGAGGCTCGGGTCGTCCTCGCCCGCGGTCATCGGCGTTCCCTCCGTCGCGCCGGTCGAGCCCGGGCCGTCGCCGAGATCGACCGTGGTGGTGCCCTGCCCACCCACGTCGAAGCTGCACCCGCCCAGCACGGCCCCCAGGAGCACGAGGCCCCAGGCCGGCGAGACCCTCGTGGGATGGCTGCGGCGTCTCATCGGTCTACGGGCAGCCCGCTGGGCACGCGACTAGGAGTGAGGCCAGCCATGTCGACCACCTCGGGATCGGTCAGCGCCTCGAGGAATTGCAGGAGATCCGAGATCTCCGAGTACCCGAGATCCATGCGCTCGAGCGCCATCGGCTCGGCCGTGCTCGCGATCGCAGCGACGAGCTCGGGGTCGTCGAGCACCAGCTCCCGAAAGCGGCTGGGGAGGCCCTCTCCCGTGAACGTGCGCAGCTTGGCGCAGGCATTGAGGTGATGGCGCAGCGTGTCCTCGAGCGAGGTGTGGCTGCCCGCGTGCAGGTACGGGGCGGTGAAGCTCACGTTGCGCAGCGGCGGCGTGCGAAACGCGTAGCGATCGGCCTCTTCGCGCGTGCGACCGCCGCGGCCCCAGTCGTCGGTCGTGCCCAGCTGCGGCGCGCAGATGTTGTGGAACGCCTGGTCGGTGAGCAGCGGCCCGCTGTGGCACTCGCTGCACTTGGCATCGCCGTAGAACAGCAGCGCGCCGCGCTTGGCCGGCTCGACGAGCGCGCTCTCGTCCCCCGCGAGGTACGCGTCCCAGGGGCTGTTGGACAGCGAGAATGCGTCGACCTCGTAGGCCGCGATGGCCAGCGCCGCGTGCTCGAACCCGAGGTCCTCGGTGTCGACGTCGGGAAACGCTTGGTCGAACAGATCCACGTACTCGGGGATCGCGACGAGCTGCGCGATGAGCTGGTCCCAGATCTTGGGCAGCTCGTCATCGGGCCAGTAGGCCAGCGTGTTCTCTTCCCCGTCGACATCGAAATCGCCCGGGACCCCGCGCATGCTGTCGCGCTCGGCGACCTTGAACATGACCTCGATCGCGAGCAGGTCGTCTTGCAGGGCGTCGGGCAGGTCCACCCCGCTGGGAAGCGGCCACGGCTCGCCGCGCTGCAGGTAGCCGTCCCAGCGCGCGACCTCCCAGGCCTCGGCGCCGCGCCCAAACAGCTCGGGTGCGCTGCGCCGCAGGTAGGCGCGACCGCTGCCCAGCTCGCGACTCGAGCCAACCCCGCTCCCACCGGTACCGATCGACAGCGAGAGCCCATCGCTGGTGCGCGACCCGGGCAGGTGACAAGTGCCGCACGCGATGTCGCGGTTGCCCGACAGGATCTTGTCGTAGAAGAGGGCGCGGCCGAGCGCGACCCGCTGCGGGTCTGGGCTGGTCTGGTAGTCGAGCGCCTCGATGCCCTCGGTCCGCAGCGCATCACGCAGCTGCTCGTCGAGCGAGCCTGGCCCGCACGCGGCGACCATGCCCATCATCGTCGCCAGCTGAAAGCCGGCGCGCCTTCGCTTGCTGCAACGCGGTCGCACGAGTTCGTCCCCCCCAGGATCGGTCCCGATAATAGCGGTTTTCCGGCTCACGGAAACCACGGTTCCGAAGACGCGAGCGAGCGCGCGCGCCAAGACCGCTCCTCCGCAGAACGCGCATCACACGCATCGAGGGTCTGACGCGCGAGATTGCCTCGATGAATGATCTTCTCGACAAGCTTACTAGCTTCGATAGCTTGGTGGACGGCCATCCATTCGACCCCGCTAGCGTGCGGTCGGTGGCGGCCCCACGACTCCCATGAACATCGCACAACAATTCATCGACTACGCAAGTGCCCACGCGGGCGAGATGGCGTGGCGCCTGATCGCAGCGCTCGCGATCATGCTCGTGGCATGGATCGCCTCTCGGCTGGCTCGCGCCGCGCTGCGGCGGGCGTTCGAGCGCGGGGCCGCAGCATCGACGCGCGCCAAGACGATCCTGCCGCTGCTGCAGACGCTGACAAGCATCGCGCTGCTGAGCATCGGCTTGGTGCTGGGCCTCGAGCAGCTGGGCTTCGACCTCACGGCCGTGATCGCG
>JBFIJN010000415.1:0-8089 GCA_041600735.1 Nannocystaceae bacterium | reverse complement strand
TCCTTCTTGCGGCGGCGGCAGCAGGCTCGCGCTCGACTCGGCCGGCACCGGGCCCTCGGCCGAGCGCACGAGCCCGAAGTCGGCCACCTTCACCTCGCCATCGTCTCCCACCAGCACGTTGCACGGCTTGAAGTCGCGGTGGACGAGCCCGGCGGCATGAGCCGCCGCCAGCCCGCGACCGGCGGCAATGAAGAGGTCGACCACCTCGCGCCAGGTACGACGCTCGGCACGCAGCCACCGACGAGCATCGGTCCCACGCACGAGCTCCATCGCCAGGAACACGCGGTCCTCGACCGCACCCGCGTCGTACACCTGCACGACGTTGGCATGCGAGAGCTTGGCGAGTGCCTTGGCCTCGCGAACCATGCGCTTGCCCTCCGCGTCGCGGGGGGTCCAGTGCAACAGCTTCAGCGCGACCTTCCGATCGAGCTCGGGATCATGCGCCACGAACACGGCCCCCATCCCGCCCGAGCCGATCGCCCGCTCGATCGCGTAGCGACCGATCCGCTCGGGGGTCGCGACCTCATCGTCGAACAACCTCGACATCACCGCCCGTCGCAGCCGCCGTAGCTGCGGCGGGTCGTCGGCCCGCGTCTGCGCAAGCGCAACGTCGGTATCGTCTGGGGTCTCCATGCAGTCGCGTTCGTCGGTGGTCATCATCATCATCGCCTCGTCGGGGGGGGTAGTGATCGGGCGCCACCGTGCTGATCGACCCTCGCGATGATTTCTTGGCGAGCGCTAGCCAGGCCCCATCAGCGCCTCCCGAAGCGATTGCGCCCATTGCGCAAGATCGGTCGTCGTGGACTCGAGGAGGGCGGGGGAATCGCTCAGCTCGGCGAGCCGCTCGCCGAGCTGCTCCCGCGCGCGACGCAGCCGCCCCGCGATCGTACCCGCAGGCGTCCCCGTGATCTCGGCGATCTCGGCCCGACTCATCTCCTCGAGCAGCGACAGCTCGAGCACCACCTGGTGATCGAACGGCAGCGCCCGCAGGGCGTGGAGCAGCAGGCGCTGCTGCTGGTGCCGAGCAAACAACATCGACGGCGAGGGTCCGAGATCCGCGACGCTGACCAACGGCGCCCCCAGTCGTGCCTCACGCTCGCGGCGACGCAGGTGCTCGCGCAGCACGTTGTGGGCGATCGCAAACAAGAACGTCCGCACGCTGCTCTCGGCCCGGTAGCGCGACAGCGCCTTCGCGAGGCGTTCGAACGTCTCCGCCACGAGGTCCTGCGCTTCGTGCTCGTGACCGACCTTGTTGGCGAAGAAGCGCCCGAGACCCACGAGGTGACGCTCCACCAGGCGGCGCCCGGCCCGGCGATCTCCGTCTCGCCAACCTTCGAGCAGGGTCCGGTCGTCGGGGAGCTCGGCCAACGACGTCTACTCTAGCAGTGGCTCGGCTGTGGTGATCATTCGTCCGCGTGGGAGTAGCTGCGCTCGCGCCCGTCGTAGGGGTGCAGATCCTCGGGTTCAGCCATCGGCGCGCAGGGCGAACTCTACCCCGGCCCCCAGGCGTGTGGTAAGGCCGCTGGGCCATGTTGCGCGCCCGTACGCCTCGCATTTCCTCGTTGGCTCTGGCCGTGGCGATCACCGGCACCTCGCTCGTCGCATGTGGTGGTGACGAGCTCCCGCAGGTCGACGACGGCACGCTGCTCACGCCCTACCTCGCGATCGCCGACACGCTCGCCGCCGACCAGGTCGATCCGCTCTCCGACCTCGGTGCCAAGGTGATCGCGGCCGCCGGGCCCAAGCAAGGCCAGCCCGGCGTCGCTGCGATCATCGAGGGTGCGGGCGGCATCGGAGCGCAAGACCTCCAGAGCTCGCGCACCGCGTTCAAGAAGCTGAGCGACGGGATGATCGAGTACCTCGCGGCGCACCCCAGCGATCGCAGCGGCCTCACCCTCGTGCACTGCCCGATGACCTTCTCCGGCAAGGGCGCGCTGTGGGTGCAGAAGGAGGGCAAGGTCATGAACCCCTATGAGGGGGCCAGGATGCTCCACTGCGGCGACAAGCTCGGCTGGGATGCCGAGCTGCCGAAGAGCTAGCTAGACGGTGGTCGATTGCACGATCACGCTCCAGAAATAGCAGTCGCTCGGCTCCTGCTCTCCGACGAGCGCCCCCGCGAGTGAGCACTCGCGACCACGCAGCGCATCGAGCGACTGCACGAGCGTGCCGTAGTCGATGCTGCCCTCGGCCGACACGTTCACGACCGAGTCCTCGGGGAACAGCGCCTTGAGCTCGGCCGCGCGCTGCTCGAGCGCCGCGTAGTCGTGCCGACCATCGGCCCCGAGCGGGATCTCGACCTCGCGCTCGCTCTTGGGACTCGACCCATACCGCGCGCTGAAGCCATCGGCCCGCACCTGCACTTGTAGCCGCAGCGGCTCCTTGGTGGGTGGCTCCGCGCTCGGGGCGAGGTCGGAGAACTTGGGCGCGTGCACCGGCACCGCCGTAAAGGGTGCGATCTCCATCGCCAACAAGAGCGCGGGGATCAGCAGGAACATGACGTTCATGACCGGGAGTAGGTTGGCCTCGACCTCGGGGTCGCCTTTTTTGCGCTTACGGGCTCGATCGAACATGCGGAACCTCCATCGACGCCCCGACAGCCGCAATCCGGCAGAGTTCCCGGCTCGGCGCGGTTCCTGCCCGCTCGCGCGGACTTTGCCGTGGACCTTCGATGCAGAGAGCCCTCGACGTGGACACCCCCTAGAGGTCCGCGCGCAACCTCGTCCTAGACATCCAGGTTGCGGGCGTTCAGCGCGTTGTCGGTGATGAACTTGCGGCGCGGCTCGACGTCGTCGCCCATCAGCACCGGGAAGATCCGCGCGGCCTCGACGCTGTCGCCGACGCGCACCTGCAAGAACACGCGGCGCTCGGGATCCATGGTGGTCTCCCACAGCTGCTCGGGGTTCATCTCGCCGAGACCCTTGTAGCGCTGGATGTTGAGCCCGGCGCGGCCGACCTGGCCCATGTGATCGACCAGCTCCACGACGCGCGTGACCTGGGCGAATTCTTCGCCGCCCTTGCGCAGCGTGTACGGCAGCGGACCGATCTCGGCCAGCTCGGTGCGGATCTCCTGGAGCTGCTCGATCTCGCGGGACTCGAGCAGCTCGGCATCGATGACCTCGCGCAGCGTCAACCCATCGTGGGTGATCGAGAGGCGGATCGAGAGCACCGCGTCCTCTTCGCCCTCGGCGACGACCTGCGCCTCGACCTTGCTGCCCTGTGCCAGCATCCCGCGCAGCGCGGCGACCAGTGCATCGGCGCGCTGCTGCAGCGCGGGGCGCTGGTCGAACGAGGCCTGCACCGCCTCGAGCCCGTCGGCCTGGAGCACGTCGAGCAGCGCCTCGAGCACCTCGGGTCGGTGATCGCGAGCCATCGCGTGGAGCACGTCGCGGTAGCGCAGGCCCTTCTCGGCGATCTTCGCCAGCACCTCGCGGCTCACCTCGTGACCGGCCACCTCGAGCGAGAGGTTGTCGATCGCGTTGTCGACCACGTAGCGATCGAGGCCCTGGTCGTTCTTGAGGTAGACGTCCTTCTTGCCCATCCGCACTTTGTAGAGCGGCGGCTGAGCGATGTAGAGGTACCCGCGATCGATGATGTCGGGGAAGTGGCGGTAGAACAGCGTGAGCAGCAGCGTGCGGATGTGCGAGCCGTCTACGTCGGCATCGGTCATGATCACGATGCGGTGGTAGCGGAGCTTGTTGATGTCGTAGGTGTCGCCCACGCCGCTGCCGAGCGCGGTGATGAGCGTGACGATCTCCTGGCTCGACAGCATCTTGTCGAGCCGCGCCTTCTCTACGTTGAGGATCTTGCCGCGCAGCGGGAGGATCGCCTGCGTGGCGCGATCGCGGCCCTGCTTGGCCGAGCCTCCTGCGGAGTCACCCTCCACGATGAACAGCTCGGCGTTCTCCGGGTTACGCTCCTGGCAGTCGGCGAGCTTGCCGGGTAGCGAGAGGCCATCGAGCACGCCCTTGCGGGTGATGGTTTCGCGGGCCTTGCGAGCGGCGGCGCGCGCCCGGGCCGACAAGATCGCCTTCTCGACGGTGGCCTTGGCGCTCTTGGGGTTCTCTTCGAAGGCGCGCCCGAGCTGCTCGGTGACCGCACCCGAGACCAGCGCCGTGACCTCGCCCGAGACCAGCTTGTCCTTGATCTGCGAGCTGAACTTGGGATCGGGGTGCTGGATCGAGAGCACCGCGACCAGCCCCTCGCGCACGTCCTCGCCCGAGAGCGTGCCCTTGTGCTGCTTGAGCAGGTTGTGCTCCTGCGCGTAGGCGTTGACGACCTTGGTCAGCGCGGTGCGCATGCCCGTGAGGTGCGTGCCGCCGTCCTTGTTGGCGATGTTGTTGGTGAAGCACAGCACGTGCTCCTGGTAGGAGTCCGTCCACTGCAGGGCCACCTGCACGCCGAGCTGGGCCTCTTGCCCCTCGAAGTCGAACGCCACGCTCTCGTTGAAGTACACGAGGTCGCCGACGGCTTGCTTGTTCTGCGCGAGCAGCTGCACGAAGCTCGCAACCCCGCCGGCGCCGTCGAACACCTTCTCGCGCCCGTCGCGAAGGTCTCGCAGCGTGATCGTGACCCCAGGGTTGAGGTACGAGAGCTCGCGAAAGCGCTGCGCGAGGATCTCGAAGTCGATCTCGATGACGCTGAAGATCAGCGGATCGGCATGGAACGTGATGCGAGTGCCGCGCTTGGGAGTCGACCCGCCGAGCTCGACCCCGCCCACCTCGTCGCCACGCGCGAAGCGGCAGCGGTGCACCCGACCCTCACGCCAGATCTCGAGCTTGAGCCAGTCGGACAGCGCATTGACGACGGACACGCCCACGCCGTGGAGGCCGCCCGAGACCTTGTAGCTCTGGTTGTTGAACTTCCCGCCGGCGTGCAGCACCGTCATGATCACGATGGCCGCATCGACCATCTTGCCCTGGTGCTCCATGGGCCCGGTGGGAATGCCACGCCCGTTGTCCTCGACCGAGATCGAGTTGTCGAGGTGGATGGTCACGTCGATGCGATCGCAGTGCCCGGCGAGCGACTCGTCGATCGAGTTGTCGACGACCTCGAACACCATCTTGTGCAGACCCGAGCCGTCGCTCGTGTCGCCGATGTACATGCCGGGCCGCTTGCGCACGGCCTCGAGGCCCTCGAGCACCGAGATGGATTCGACCCCGTAGTCCGACTCGGAGGGCTCGTGTTTTTCGTCGGGGGTCAGGTCGTTGGGGGCCATGATGCACGCATCAATTTCTTCTGGAGAACACCCACTCGAGGCCCCAGAAACGCGGCGGGACCATAGCACGCCCTGGGTGGCCCTACCAGCGCCGGCCTGGCCCAAAAACCTCGAAATTCCAGACCCTTGCGCGCCGGTTCAGCGCCGGTCCAGCGTCGCTGCCAACGCTAGCGTCAGGGCTGCCGCAAACCCTGGAGCGGGGCGTCGTCGTCGGGCGTGATCACGCCGCGCTCGACCCGGAACCCCCGCGCGGTGACCTGCGCGGGCAGATCGATGTAGCGCGGCGAGGTGGTCGTGAGGATGCACTGCCCGGCCTGCACCCCGAGCGTGCGAAACAACAGCGCGGTGCGACGGGGATCGAGCTCGCTCGACACGTCATCGAGCAGCAGCATCGGCGGCGCACCATCGAGGCTGCGCTCGCGAGCCGCCTGCACCTCGGCGAGCTTGAACGCCAGCACCAGCGCCCGCGATTGCCCCTGCGAGGCGAAGTCTCCCGCTGGCTGGCCATCGAGCTCGACCACGAGATCGTCGCGGTGTGGTCCCACCGAGGTTCCGCCGCGCCGCTCGTCGAGCACCCGCCGCTCGACGAGCGCCTGTAGCAGCGCCGCCTCGCGCTCGGGCGCGCTCACCTCCCCGAGCTTGCATGCGTACTGCAACGTGGCCGTGGGTCCCGCGCCGCCGCCCTCCGCCTGCGCTCCGGCCTCGCCATGGATCCCGGCGAACGCGGCGGCGAAGCGCCCCTCGAGCTCGGCGAGCAGCTCGAGCCGGCGCGTCCACAGTCGCGCGCCGGCCTGCGCCAGGCCCACCTCGTAGGTCTCGAGCATGCGCTCGCGCTCCGCCCCGCGCGGCCCGTCTTCGCGCAGCACTCGGTTGCGCGAGCGCAGCAGCTTCTCGTAGGTCTGCACATCGCCGATGTGCGCGCGCTCGCGCCCGAACAGTACCCGGTCCATGAACTGCCGGCGTCCGGTCGGACCCCCCCGCAGCACGCCGAGGTCCTCGGGGGTGAACAACACCGCGCGCACGCGCCCGTAGAACGCAGCGCCCGAGCGCACTACCTTGTCATCGGCGATCGCCGTGCGTCGCGTGGTCTCGCCGCGGCGCTCGAGCTTCACCTCGAGCGTCGAGCTCACCCCCAGCGCTTCGTCGAAGCCACGCACCACCACGCGACCGCTCGCCGCACCCGAGCGCAGCACCACGCCGAGGTCGCTCGTGCGAAACGACCGCAGCGTGCTCACGAGGTAGAGCGCCTCGAGCATGTTGGTCTTGCCCGCGCCGTTGTGGCCGTGCAGCACCGTGAACCCCGGCCCCAGCGGCAGCTCCGCCCGCTCCAGGTTCCGGTAGTCCCAGACCGCGAGCTCGTCGACCCTCATCGCGAGCTGCTATATCCGCATGGGCATGACTACGGCGAGGAAGTCGGTCTCGTCGCCGGGCTTGATCACGCAGGGATCGAGCTCGTTCTGGAATTGCAGGCGGACTTCTTCGCCGTCGATGACCTCGAGCGCCGCCATCAGGTAGCGGGCGTTGAAGCCGGCCTCGAGGCCCTCGCCGGTGAGGTCGACCGAGATCTCGTGGTGGGCCACACCGAGGTCGGGGTTGTCGGCGGTGAGCTCGAGCGTGCCCTCGGAGAGCCGCAGGCGCACGGTGGCGGTCTTCTCGGGGGCCATCACCTCGGCGCGACGCAGCGCGCCGAGCAGCTCGTCACGGCCGACTCGGACCTCGCGCTTGTGGGCGGCGGGGATCACCTGCTTGTAGGGCGGGAACGCGACGTTGTTGAGTCGCACCGAGAGCGTGAGCTCGCCCGCCTTGAGGAACAGGCACTGATCGCCGATGCCGAGCTGCACCTCACCGGGGTGCCGGTCGAGCACGCGTCGGATCTCGAGCATGCCCTTGCGCGGGATGATGATGCCCTTCTCGAGCACCAGCCCCTCCATCGCGCGGGTGTACTTGGTGAGCCGGTGGCCGTCGGTCGAGACCATCGTGGCGGTGACGCCGTCGCTCTCGAGCAGCACGCCGTTGAGGTTGACCCGCGCCTCGTCGGTGGAGACCGAGAACTCGGTCTTCTGGATCAGGTCGGAGAGCACGTGCCCGGTGATCGTGGCGAAGCTCACCGGCTTGCTGCCCTTGGCCCCGCGCTCGGGATCGGGCAGCGCCGGGAAGTCGGTCTCGGGCATGCCCATGAGCTTGAACTCGCTCTTGCCCGACACGATCTGCGCCCAGTGATTGTCGAGCCCCTTGAAGCGCAGCTCGCCGCCGGGAAGCGTCTTGATCACGCCGTGCAGGTGCTTGACGCCCACGGTGAGGCTGCCTGCGCTGCGTACGTCGGCGGGGATGCTCTCGGTCAGCGAGATCATCATGTCGGTGGCGGAGCACACCAAGCTCCCGTCGCTGTTCGCTCGCAGAAGCACGTTGGCGAGCACCGGCATCGTGGCGCGCTTGTCAGCCACGGTGTGCGCGAGAGACAGCGCAGACAAGAATCGAGCTTGGTCGATCTCGAACTCCATGAAGTGAGCTCCTCGATGGGATGGGGGGCACGCGAAGGAAGGACTTAACCCTTGGTAAATTTAAATTAAGTCTTCTTCTTGATCTGTGGTGTGGAGCTGTGGTCAACGACCGGGATCCACGCCCTAGCCCCTCGATATCATTGGTGAAGGCTCGTGTCACGGGGTGGGGACGAGCGGTGGCGTCGCGCTGTGGATGGCCGGGGATGGCGAGGGCGGCCGAGAAATCCCCAGAATGGTCCCCGGCTTGCTCCCAGCCCTATCCACGGGCTGTCCACAGGGTGCTGCGGGCACGCCTCCACGCTCGAGGCCTCGCAACGCGAGGCTCGAGGTCGAGGCGGATGAGGAGGTCGAGGCGGATGAGGAGGTCGAGGCG
>JBFIJN010000414.1:0-8107 GCA_041600735.1 Nannocystaceae bacterium | reverse complement strand
GCTGCAGGTCGAGGCCGCGCTGCGCCTCGTGCACGTGGTCGGCTACAAGCTCGCGCGTCCGGCCGAGGGTCGACGCTGGGCTCGCTTTGCCGAGGCCGCGATCGAAGAGGCCGGCGATCTCGAGCACCTCGATCGCGCCGGACTGCTGCGCAACCTCGCCGACGTCGACGTGATCGCCGGGGCCTACCCCGACGCGATCTCGCGCTACGAGCAAGCCGCCGCGCTCGCCGAGGCCGCCCTCGGCCCCGAGCACCCCTGGCGGATCGCGACCCTCAACAACCTCGCCGTCGCCAAGACGCGCACCGGTGCCTACGACGACGCGCGAGTGCTCCACGAGCGCGTGCTCGCCATGCGCACCAACACGCTCGGGCCCGGCCACCCCGACGTGGGCGAGGCCCTCCACAACCTCGCCAATCTCGAGTGGAACGTCGGCGCCTACGACCAGGCCGAGGCGCTCTACGAGCGCGCGCTCGCCAATCGATCGCGCGCACTCGGGCCCGAGCACCCCGCGCTGGCCGAGACCCTCGACAACCTCGCCGCCGTGCTCGGAGCCAAGGGCCGCTACGACGAAGCCCGCACGCTCGCCGAGCGTGCGCTCGTGCTGCACGAGGCCAAGCTCGGCCTCGATCACCCCACCGTCGCCACGAGTCTCACGATCCTGGCCAGCATCGATCTCGCGCTACGGGACCTTGGGCGCGCGCGGTCGCGGTGCGAGCGGGCCGGCGCGATCTTCGAAGCGCAGCTCGGCCCCGAGCATCCGCACCTCGCCACCGCCCTCGTGTGCCAAGCCGAGGTGGCGCTCGGGGAGGGCCGCGCCGCCGCGGCCATCGACTCGCTCGAGCGCGCCTTGGCGATCCGCGAGCGGGGTGGGGCTCCCGGCGACGAGCTGGAGGAGGCTCGCTCCATGCTAGCCCGCGCGCGGGAGGAGCACCGCGAGACCGAGCCCCGCGGCGCTCGATGAATCGTCGTGCCCGGTCGAAGGCTCGCTCGCGCCCGAGCTCGATCGCCTAGAGCGTGCCCGATCCCGGGACCACCACCACCGCATTGCTTCGCGTTCGCGAGGGCTGGTGCGAGTGGTGCAGCTTGAAGTGCTCTCGCCCCGTGAGGTCGAAACCCTGGATGTTGACCTGCAAGCCCTTGGGCGTCCCGTCGCTGACGGACTCGTAGACCTTGAACGTATCGAGCTGCACGCCGTTGATCACCTCTTGCCCGGTACGCTCACCCACCACCGCGACGTGGCGGACGCCCTCGTAGACGATGAAGTCTCCGGGGCAGATGTCGCGAGTCGTCTGGATGTGCGGCTTGCTGGCGTACTTGGGCGGATCGAGGTTCACGCCAGCCCACGCCCAGCCGTTCTGCTCGGCGAAGCGATGGGTGAAGCCATTGCAGTCGAGACCGGCGAGGGTAGGCCACTGACCCGCCGCATCGGCGTCGAGGAGCGCATTGGCCAGCTCATGGAACCCCGCCGGCGAGGCCTTGCCATAGAACAGCGGCCCCGCATGCGGGGCGCCCACGAGCGTCCAGAGATCGAGGTTGCGCTGCTTCTGCGGGCCAGTGAGACCCTGGCAGTCGGCGCCACACGAAAAGTAGGGGATGCGATCGACACCAAGCTTGTCGACCGCCAGCTGGTAGTCATTGAAGAACGCTTCGGGCGTGACCGCGAGCTCCGGGCAGACGCGCTCGGCCGCGTCGTCGCCCCCGAGATCGAGGACTTCGTCTTCGGGGTCCGCGGACAGGGACGCCTTGGCGTCGACGGCGTCGAGCGCCGGTGAGAGGAAGGAGAGCGAGAGAAGGAGGATGCTGACGAGCATGCCCAATAGTGCGACCTTGGGCCTCCACCGATCATTACAGCACCCTTACGGCAGCTCTTCGACCGCCGATGCACGCGCGACCGATGATCGCCTACGCCGAGGGCTCGCCGTCTGCGGCGTCCCACAACGACCGGAGCTCGATCGTCACGTCTTCGAACGGCTCGAGCCTCGCGGCCTCGTCTCCGCCCCAGGTGCCTACGAGGCGATACCCTACGCCGTCGAGCCGTAGGACCTCCACGGTGCGAGCGATGGGGTCCAAGAGCCACGCATGTCCGACCCCCTCGCTCGCGTATACGGGCAGCTTCAGGCCGCGATCGAACCGAGCGGTGGAGGGCGAGAGCACCTCGGCCAGCCAGTCCGGCGCGAGCGTGTGATAGGGCTGCGCCGGAACGCGGGGCATCCGACTACGCCGCCATCCCGCCAAGTCGGGCACGAGGATGTCGGGCTCGGGGCCCAAGTGCAGCTCGGGCTCGATGAGGAAGATCCAGCCGCCCGGGCCGCCACGGCCGTGGCGAAACGGAGGATTGAGCGTCGAGGTCAGCTCGGTGGTGACCTGGGCGTGCAGCAACGAAGGCCTGGGCTGCGTGTAGAGCACCCCATCGACGACCTGCGCCACTTTGCGCGGGTCGACGGCGAGGACGTCCTCGTAGGTCGCTCGCTTGCGTGCGGCCTCGATCATCGGGAGCGTCGAGGGTAGCACGACGGCGAGGGTAGGAAACATGCGCCTCGAGGCGCGCTGCTCTCCCAGCTGCGCGCCTGACGATTCGAGGCAGCGCTTCGACGGCCGCTGGGGGACGATCGCGATCGATCAACCGAAGGTCATGCCCGCGTGCAGTCCGAACAACACCTGATGGGTCGGCGTGATCCGTCGCTCGGGGGTGGTGGTGCAGGTCGTCGCACCCTCGCGACGCTCGCACACCTTCTTCTGGGTGTTGAGGATGAAGTCCACCTCGGCGCCGACGAAGAAGCGACGCGCCACGTACACGTCGACGGTGGGTCCAAACAGGAAGGAGAAGCCCTGCGAGACGTCGCGGTCGCTGCCGTCGCGCATGCGAAACACCTGGCGGCCGTAGCCGGGGGCGATGTTGAGGCCGAGGTCGAAGCGCCAGATCGGCAGGATCGGCCGCATCATCACCGCGAACGTGTGCTGCGCGGCCCAGCGGTAGGACGACCCGGCGTCGACGCGGTAGTCGGGATTGAGCATCCCCAAGCGGTACAGGCCGCCGACCATGAGCCACTTGAACGGTCGGAAGCCGAGCGCCGCGCCGGTGGCGAACGACGGACGCGTGCGACCGTCGAACGTCAGCCCCTCTTGACGGCACGGCGCGCGACCCGGCAAGCAGGCGGCACCGCCGATCATGCCCTCGACCTGTATGCCGCGGCGCTGGGTCTCTGCGGCGGCTTCGCTCGTCCACGCCAGCCCGACGGCGAGCGTGGTCATCATGATCGCGGAGGGCAAGAGTCTGCGAGGTCTGGAGTGCTCATTGAATCGCATCGTCATCGCTATGTGCTGCCTTGACGACGTCGAGAGTCGTCGGGGCACGGTAGCTCGGTGACACTGGGGGGGCGGCGCTACCCGTGCCGCACTCGTCCCTCGACCGCGCAGGCTGTGCGGCCCGCTGTTGCCGCCTGGCGTGAGGCCAGCGCTACGGGCTCTGCTCGAGCGGTAGCGTGGCCAGCCAGGCGCGGGCGCGCGCGAGCATGGGCTCGGCGGACCGTCCGCCGCGCTCGCCCTCGCGCACCGCGAGCTCCGCCCACGCACGTGGGCTTCGCTGCCCACCCCAGCGCGCGATCGCAGCGGGGTCGGCGATCACCTCGGGCGCGAGCAAGGCCTGCGAGATCACCAGCGCCGCTTCGGCGCGGTACTCGGGCTCGGCGAGCCCATCGTGCCGCTCGTCGGCCGCGAGCAGGCTCGTCCACGCCGTCGCGGCGTGCTCGAGGGCGGCCAGCGGCGCGCCGGTCTCGCGCTCGGCTCGGGCCTGCAGCCCCAAGAACCACGCGTAGTACACGTGGTCGGGGCCGAGGATCTCGGCGATGATCGTGAGGCCTGGCCGCGCGTGGGCGAGCGCGCGCTCGCCCTGGCCGCGCTCGAGCGCGACCATTGCGAGGTTGCCGTGGGTGACCCCCAGCAGCAGCGGACGCAGGCCGCTGGTCTCGAGCGTGCGGCGGACATGCTCGAGCGCGCCCTCGGCCTCGTCGAAGCGGCGCAGCTCGATCAGCACGGCGCTCAGCGTGGCGTAGAACGGCACCTGCGAGGCATTCTCGATCCCGTCCGCGCTCAGGTAGGGCCGGGCCTGCTCGAGCACGGCGAGCGCATCCTCGTAGCGCTCGAGGGCGTGCAGCGCGGTGGCCTCGTTCTCCCACGACAAGAGCACCAGCGGGTGCTCGGGACCGTAGCGCTCGAGCACCGAGTCGCGCGCGGCTCGGAAGGTCTCGAGCGCCCGCTCGTAGTCACCGAGCTGGTGGTAGGCGCCGCCGAGACCCTGCCGCGCGGTGGCTTGGAGCAGCTCGTCGTCGCGATTGATCTCCAGCGCCTCGAGGAAGCGCTCGCGGGCCCGCTCGGTGTGCCCGGTCGCCATGTCGGCCGCGCCGAGGTTGCTCAGCAGGCGGGCCCGGGCGAGCGAGTCGTGCACGACTTGCTCCTCGAGCCACAGCCCGGTCTGGCCGATGTTCTCGGCTTCTTGCGGGCGGCCGGCGAGCATCCCCACCACGTGCACGAGGGTTGCGTATGCGCCGAGGCGGACCGCGTGCATGCCCTCGACGTCGGCGAGCCGAACCGCCTCGAAGCCCGCGCGCTCGGCCTCTTGCGCGCGATCGAGCGTGGACAGGACATCGGCGTGGGCGAGCGCGACCTTGGCCAGCGTGGGCCGGTGTGCGGTGGCCTCGGCCGCGAGCACGGCCTCCTCGATCACGGTCAACGCTCGCGCATGTTGGCCGGCAGCGAGCAGCGCCTGTGAGCGCGCGCGCTGCTCGTCGACCGCCTCGACGCGCTCGCGCAGCGCCTCGTCCGGCGGCGGCCGACCCACCTCATACGCGCTGGTCACGTCGCGGCACACGGCGAGTGAGGGCAGCTCGCTCACCACGCGGTCCCACGGCGTGTCGCGCTCGGAGTCGGGCTCGAGCATGAGGTCGGTGGCCGCTCGCAGCGCGCGGTGTCGATGGTCGAGACAGTAGCTGCGCAGCTCCGGCAGCGCGTCGCTCGTGTGACCCGCCTCGCGGCCCGAGCGGCACGCGTCGGTGGCCGCCTCGGTCCACGCGACCGCGTAGGCGTCGAGCTTGGCCGTGAGCTCCTCGGCGATCGGCCGCGGTCGCGCCGGGTCGCCCGCGCTCAGGCTCGCGAGCACCTTTGCTTGGCGCTCGGGGCTCCACGCGTCGACGATCCGCTGCGCTTGGTTGGCGCACGGATCCTCGGGGGTTCGCACCAGCCCCCAGCCGGCCACGCCGATCCCGCCCGCGGTCGCCCACAGCAGCGCCGTGCGTCGCACGGGTCGCCAGGGGTCGCGCATCATCTCGTCGAGCAGCCGCGCGAGCGAGGGGTGACGCAGTGCGGGATCGATGCTCAGCCCGCGCTCGAGCAGCCGTCGCAGCCGCACGGGCACGCGCGCCTCGGCGGGCGGCTCCACGCGCTCTCCCGCGCGCAGCGCCTCGCGGTAGCTGTCGAGGCGCCGCCCGGCGAACGGGCGCTGGCCGTAGAGCAGCTCCCACGCGGTCACGCAGAACGCGAACTGATCGGCACGGGCATCGGGCGGCGTGCCATCGAGCTGCTCGGGCGCCATGTAGCCCGGCGTGCCCATCACCGTCCCCACATGGGTGACGGTGTCGTGCGCGGGCACTGCGAAATCGAGGCCGCTCACCGAGCCGGACTCGACGCTCGCCCCGCTGCGCGCGAGCCCGAAGTCCACCACGCGGACCTCGCCGTCCGTGCCCACCAGCACGTTGCTCGGCTTGAAGTCGAGGTGCACCAGGCCCGCCTCGTGGGCGGCCGCGAGACCTCGGCCGGCGCGCGCGAGCACGGCCACGATCTCCCGCCAGCGGCGTGGCTTGGCGGTGGACCAGTCGCGCAGCGTGAGCCCCTCGACGAGCTCCATCGCCATGTACACGCGCGCACCGATCGTGCCCACGTCGTACACCCGCACCACGTTGGGGTGGGCGAGCTTGGCCATGGCGGTGGCCTCGCGCAGCAGTCGACGCTGCGCCTCCTCGGGGCGCTCGTTCCCGTCGGGTCGCATCACCTTCAGCGCTACGCGACGATCGAGCTTGGGATCGTACGCGACGTAGACGAAGCTCATCCCGCCGCGGCCGAGCGGCTCGAGCACGAGATAGCGGCCCACGGCCTCGCCCGTGGTGAGCCCCTCCGCGTCGGGCCTGGCTGCGGCGGCCGCCCCAGAGTGCTCGTCGAGCGACAGCGCGCGCGTCTCGAGCTCCGACGTGGACTCGGGCCGGCTGCCGGCCTCCGTGCTGGCCGTGCTCTCGTGGTGGGGCGCCATGACGACGTCGCGCGCCATGATATCGCGAGCCGTCGCTCCTGCGGCCGTCGGCTCGCGCCGCGCACTGGCGGCGAGACTCGGGCATGCTGACGGCATGCTCCGCTCACTGGCTCGCGTGACGCTCGCTGTATTGCTCGGTGCGGCGTGCAGCGACGACCCGATGATCGCGTCGGCGACGACGCAAGCGACGGACACCACGACGGATTCGACGGCCGCGACGGCCTCGGCCTCGAGCGCTACCGCGCAAGGCTCGAGCACGAGCGCCGCCTCGACCAGCCAGGACACCACCGCGGGTGACGACAGCGGCTCGTCTGCGGGGGAGCCCGAGCCGAGCTGGCGCAGCGAGCTGTACCCGGAGGACTGGACCCCGGCGCACACCGGCGAGGACGGTCGCTTCCTCCACGACTTCTCATACGCCGGGTATCGCAACGGCGAGGCTGCGCTCGGGCAAGCGCTGCCCGCGACGGTGATCGATGTGGTCGCGGCGCACGGGGCCGACCCCTCGGGCACTAGCGATGCCACGGCGGCGATCCAGGCGGCCCTCGACGCCGCGGCGCTGGCGGGCGGGGCGATCGTCTCGCTGCCACCCGGTCGCTATCGCATCGACGGCACGCTCACCGTCACGGCCTCGCACACGGTGCTGCGCGGGGCGGGGGCCGAGCAGAGCGAGCTGTGGCTCACGGCCGTCGAAGGAGTGTCGTACGGGGCGCAGCTCACCGTCGGGGCCGCCCCCTCGCTCGGGGAGCACGTTGCCCTCGTGGCCGATGCGCCCGCGCGGGCGACTGCGATCGCAGTCGCCGACGCTCGCGCGTTCGCGGTCGGCGACGACGTGGCGATCGGCTGGACGATCACGCCGGAGTTCGTGACCGAGCACGGCATGGACGGCACGTGGGTGACGTTCAACGGCACGTGGCAGGTGTTCTCGTGGCGCACCGTCCGCGGCGTGGACGTGGCCGCAGGCACGATCGAGCTCGACGTGCCGCTGCGCTACCCGGCGCTCGTGCGCGATGCGGCCAGCGTGCGCTCGGTGAGCGGGCTGCTGCGCGAGGTCGCGATCGAGGACCTCGGGATCGCCAACGCCGTGGGGTGGGACGAGGCCTGGGCGCAGAATCAGGTCTATGCGATCGAGCTGATCGGGGTGAAGGACGCGTGGATTCGCGGCGTGCGCTCGTTCGTCTCGCCCGGGGCCCCGGTCGAGGGCCCGGGTGCGCTGCGCCACCTTCAGTCGGGTGGGATCACCGTGCGAAGCAGCAAGCGGGTGACGATCGCCGACGTGACCCTCGAGCTCGCCCAGCATCGCGGCGGCGGCGGCAACGGCTACTTGTTCGAGATCATGCAGAGCTGCGAGGTGCTCGTGCGCGACTCGGTGGGTCGGGCCGGGCGTCACAACTTCATCCAGAACTGGGGCTTTGGTGCGACCGGCATCGTGTGGCTGCGCGTGCACAGCTCGGAGAGCAAGGCGGTGGCCGTTCAGCTTGGCGAGATCGGGGTGCCCGCATTCTCCGAATTCCACCACTCGCTGGCGACGGCCAATCTCGTGGACGAGAGCGTGCTCGACGACGGCTGGAGCGCGATCAACCGCGGCGACTACAGCAGCGGGGCGGGGCACAGCGCGACCGAGTCGGTCGTGTGGAACGCGAGCGGCACGGGAGTGGTGCGCTCGCGACAGTTCGGCCATGGGTATGTGATCGGAGCGGCCCCTACGCTGCAAGTAGAGACCAGCCTCGGCGGGCTCGATGGGACCGCGACCGAGCCCGAGGACTGGGTGGAGGGGCCGGGCGAGGTAGGGACGCTCGAGCCCGCGTCGCT
>JBFIJN010000413.1:0-8131 GCA_041600735.1 Nannocystaceae bacterium | reverse complement strand
TTGTGCCGCCCGACCTGAAGCGGCAGCGGCTCGCGCGTGCGCAGGCCGGTGCGCGTGTACTCGAGGCTATCGACCTCCACCCGCAAGGGCACGCGCTCGAGCTCGGGCCCGTCGGAGGAACCGACCATTCACCCACGATAGGCGACGGTGTTGCGCATATCAACCGAGCATACGTGCCTTCCTCGGGTAGAGGGGCTCGCTCGCGGGTGCTCCTCCCGGTATCGCAAGCATCGCCACTCCGATCATCCACGCGCCCGTGCACAACCCTCGCAACCGTCGCCCCGTCGGTGATCTCGATGACATCTCGCGCGGAAACATCGACGCAACGATCACTGCCGCGAGTGAGCATGCGCGAGGTCACGATCTCCCTTCCACCTCCAACGCGCCGTACCGCCTCGAACACCGCCCCAGCGCCTCTTCGCCGGGGATTTCGCCTTGATCCACCGCCCCGGCTGACGTACTCGAACCACATGCAATTTCGAGCGAATCGTCGCGCTCCGCTGCTACTGCCGCTCGCAGCCATGGCCTCGCTGCTCCTCGGTCCCACGCTCGCCGAGGCAGTGCCGCTCCGCGATCCGCTCGACGTCCAAGGCCTCGAGCTCGCGGACGGTCGCGTGATGGATCCGCCGCACACTCCCGTGTGGGGCCACGCGCTCGCGACCGACCCACGGCTCCACGTGCCCGGCCTCGTTGTGCTGCGCGACGAAGTCGGCCCGATCTGGGTAGCCTGGAGCCCCGAGCACCAAGCACCGAGCGGCATCATCACCCGCGGGATCGCAGCACCGGACACCGTGGCCTCGCCGACGCGGGCCGAGGCGTTCGCACTGGCCTGGATCGAGCGTCACCTCCAACTCCTCGCACCGGGCAGCTCGATGAGCGACTTCGTAGTCGTCGCCAACGATCTCTCCTCGGGCATGCGCACCGTAGGCCTCCAGCAGCACCACGCGGGCATGCCGGTGCTCGGCGGCCAGCTCAGCCTGCGCTTCAAGGCGGATCGCCTGGTGTTCGTGGCCTCGCAATCGCTGCCGTGGGTGAGCACGACGACCACCACCGCACCGCTCATCGCGACCTCGACCGCCCAAGCCGAAGCGCTGGCTTGGATCGCGCGCGATCACACCCCCACGTCGAGCGCCTCGAGCCCCACGATCACCAGCAGCGACGGTCCGTTCGTGCTCCCCGTATGGAGCGGCAGCGCATGGACGTACCACACGGTCGTGCGCGTGGGCGTGCGCTCGACCGATCCGCTCGGCGCGTGGGCGGTCTACGTCGATGCTCACTCGGGCGCCCCCGTGGCGCGCGAGCAGCAGATGCACTCGATCGCCACCGTCCAATTCGACGTACCGCTGCGCCACGCCAATTCGGTGCGCTACGACGCGGTCGCGCCCCAGCTCGCGGTGACGCAGAGCGGAATGGGGACCACGACGAACCTCGATGGCGAGGTCACGCTCACCAACAGCCCCACGAACCTCGATCTCTCGGTGGTGGGGCCGATCGTGGGGGTCGAGACGTGGACGGGGCCGGCGGCCAGCGCGACGTTCCCGGTGAGCAATGGCGACACCGTGGTGTGGAGCGCGGCGGGTGACGAGCTGGTCGATGCGCAGCTGAGCGCCTTCGTGCACGCATCCGTGGTGAAGGCCCACGTACGCACACTTGCCCCGGGCCTGACTTGGCTCGATCAGTATCTCGATGTCAACGTGAACATCAACGGTAGCTGCAATGCCTCCTCGGACGGTGATGCGATCTACTTCTTGCGCGCGGACGGGAGCTGCCAGAACACGGCGCTGTTGGCCGATGTCGTCTACCACGAGGTGGGTCACTCGGTGCACTCGCAGTCCATCATCCAAGGCGTGGGCGCGTTCAACTCGGCGCTGAGCGAGGGGATCAGCGACTACCTCGCGGCGACGATCGTCAACGACTCGGGCATGGGGCGCGGCTTCACGTACACCGATGCGCCGCTGCGCGAGCTCAATCCCCAGGGCAGCGAGTGGACGTGGCCGCAAGACCAGGGCGAGGCCCACTATGAGGGTCAGATCATCGGCGGCACGCTGTGGGATCTACGCACGGCGCTGCGGGCCAAGCTGGGCGCGGTGCCAGGGACGTTCCACACCGATCGGATCTGGTACGAGTCGATCCGTCGCGCGGTGGACATCCCTTCGATGTACCCCGAGGCGCTGGCCTTCGACGATGACGACGGCAACCTGGCCAACGGCACGCCCAATGGGTGTGAGATCAACGCGGCCTTTGCCGCGCACGGCTTGCTCGATCCCACGAGCCTCGGCGAGGGCGCGGTGGATCTCGTGCCGGTCGCGGGGGGCCGACAGGTCACGCTCTCGCTCTCGCTTCCGGTGTTCGATGGCTGCCCGCTCGAGCTGAGCGAGGCCGAGCTGCGCTGGCGCCTGCGGGGCGATCCCGAGGGCATCACCACGACGGCGATGACGGCCGCGGGCGGGGCGTGGGTGGCCACCATTCCCACGCAGGACACGGGCGTGGTCGTCGAGTATCAGGTGTCGATGACCTACTCGAGCGGCACCGAGGCGGTCTTCCCCAACAACGCGGCCGACCCCTGGTACCAGACCTTCTTCGGCGCAGTGATCCCGATCTACTGCCTCGACGACGCGGCCGACCCCGGCGAGTGGACGCTGGGCAACGCGTGGAGCATCGGGCCGCTCGCGGGCGACGGCGGGATCGATCCGGCGACGCCCTACGACGACGACGACGTGGCGCTCGAGCAGCCCGGCACGTACTCGTCGAACACCAACTCGTTCGCCTCGGGCCCGCTCATCGACATCAGCGGTCACGACGACGTACGCCTCCACTACCGCCGCTGGCTGACGGTGGAGGACGGCTTCTACGACCGGGCCACGCTCTACGCCAACGGCGAGGCGCTGTGGGCCAACCTCGCCACCGAGCAGACCACGGTGCACCACGTCGATCGCGAGTGGCGCTTCCACGACCTGCCGCTCGACGACTTCCTCGACGGCGAGGTGGAGCTCTCGTTCCGCCTGCAGAGCGACGGCGGGCTCCAGTTCGGCGGCTGGACGATCGATGCGCTGTGCGTGGTGGAGGTGGTCGACGAGGTCTGCGGCGACGACCAGGTCACCGGCAGCGAGGAGTGCGACGACGGCAACCTCGAGGACGGTGATGGCTGCGACGCGACGTGCATGAGCGAGGAGCCCGATCCCCCCGGCACCACGGGTGGTGACACGAGCGGCGGCAGCATGGGCACCGGCGAGAGCGGCGCGGTGGACGGAACCGCGAGCGCGAGCGCGGGCATGACCGACGGCATGGACGAGGGCAGCTCGGGCGATGGGGCGGGCGCGGGCTCGGACTCGGGCGGCTGTGGCTGCACCTCGGGCAACGCGCCGGGCGGGCCGCTGGGCGCGATGGGGCTGCTGCTGCTCACCGCGGGCGGGCTTCGTCGCCGACGCCGTCGGGCTCGCTAGGCCGGGGTGCGCTACCCTGGCGCTCCCGGCATGGCACGCGCTTCTTACACCCTCGACCACCTCGACGAGCTGCAGAGCGAGGCGATCCACATCCTGCGTGAGACCGCCGCGCAATTCGAACGCCCCGCGATCCTGTTCTCGGGCGGCAAGGACTCGGTGGTCGTGGCCCACCTGGCGCGCAAGGCGTTCTGGCCGAGCCTCGTGCCGATGCCGCTGCTGCACATCGACACGGGCCACAACTTCGCCGAGACGATCGAGTTCCGCGATGCGTTCGTGGAGCGCCACGGCCTGCGCCTGCTGGTGGGATCGGTGCAGGCCACGATCGATGCCGGCCGCGCGCAGGACGAGACGGGCCCGCAGGCCAGCCGCAACGCGATCCAGTCGGTGACGCTGCTCGAGGCGATCGAGAGCCACGGCTTCGATGCCTGCGTGGGCGGGGCGCGGCGCGACGAAGAGAAGGCGCGCGCCAAGGAGCGCGTGTTCTCGCACCGCGACGACTTCGGCCAGTGGGATCCCAAGCAACAGCGCCCCGAGCTGTGGGGCCTCTACAACGGCCGCAAGCAGCCCGGCGAGGGCTTCCGCGTGTTCCCGCTGTCCAACTGGACCGAGCTCGACGTGTGGCAGTACATCGAGCGCGAGGGTCTCGAGTTGCCCACGCTCTACTTCGCCCACGAGCGCGAGGTGTTCGAGCGCCAGGGCATGCTGCTGGCCGTCACCGAGTTCCTCGCGCCCCCCGAGGGCACGCTCGTCACCCGCCGCCGCGTCCGCTTTCGCACCGTCGGCGACGCCACCTGCACCGGTGCCGTCGCCTCCGAGGCCGATGACATCGCCGCCGTGATCACCGAGATCGCCACGTTCCGCGTGACCGAGCGCGGCAGCCGAGCGGATGACCTGCGCTCGGAGACCGCGATGGAGGACCGCAAGCGGCAGGGGTACTTCTGAGCGCCGACCCGCCCTTCTCGGACTCGGTATCATCCCCAGACGTAGCGTCGATCGCCCATGCTCCTCCAATTCACCGCCGAGAACTTTCGCTCGTTCTGCGACGAGGTCGAGCTGAGCATGCGCGCGTCGGGCGAGGTTCCCGGCGGGGATTCAGAGCGAGCAAGGGCCGTGGTCGCCAAGCCCCGGGACGACCTCGAGTTGCTGCGCTGTGCGGCGATCTACGGGGCGAACGCGTCGGGCAAGTCGAACCTGGTCGAGGCCATGCTCGTGGCGCGCCAGCTGATCGTTCACGGCACGTCCTCCAGGGATGCTCGGCTGGGTGCGCAGCCCTTTCGCCTGGACGCCAAGCGTCGGGCGCAGCCGTCGCGGTTCGAGTTCTATGTGCTCGTCGGCGATCAGATCTACGGCTATGGCTTTGCTGCAACCGACAAGGCCATCGTCGAGGAATCGCTGACCATGATGGTCGATGGAGAGGAGATCGAGATCTTCTCCCGCCAGGGTGGCCAGATCCAGCTCGGCCAGTCGCTCGTCGCAGCGCAGGAAGATCCCAAGTTCGTCGAGTACGTCGCACGAGGGACTCCGGACAACCAGCTCTTCCTCTACGAAGCCGAGCTTAGGAACGTCACGAGCCTCCCGATCAACGACGTCTTCCAGTGGTTCGAGGATCACCTCAAGATCATCAAGCCTGCGACCAAGTTCACCCAACTCGTCGATCTCGCTGACACAGATCCCGAATTCCGAGAGTTCTTGCTGCGCGCGGTATCGTGGGCGGACACTGGAATCAAGCAGGTGACCGTCGACCGGCGACGCCGCGACGACGACCCGGCCAAGCGTCTTGGTGACATGCTGGCCACGATGCGACATGAGCCGACCTACAGCATCGACTCGGCGTATGCAGAGACTCACGTGCCGCAAGACGGTGGGATCAACGAGTTGCTGCTCAGGTTCCGCCACAGCGACGACGCCTCCCACCCGACGTTCGGCTTGGACGACGAGTCGGACGGCACCCGCAGGTTGCTCGACCTGGCCCCCATGCTCTACCTCGCCACCAAGGGCCCCACGGTCCTCGTAGTCGACGAGCTCGACCGCAGCCTGCACACGCTGCTCGCTCAGCGGTTCGTCGAGATGTTCATCGAGCACATGCCCGCCGCCGGCCAGCTGATCTTCACCACCCACGACACGAACCTCCTCGACTGTCGCTCATTGCGGCCCGACTGCATCTGGTTCACCGAGAAGGATCCTGCGGGTGCCACCACGCTGTTCTCGCTCGCAGAGTTCAAGCCCGACCAGCTCGACGTGCTGAGCAAGGATCTCGAGAAGGGATACCTACGGGGCCGCTTCGGTGCGATCCCGTTCATTGGCGATCCCACGAAGCTCGGGTGGCCACGGCGCAAGGACGACGCGAAGTGAGAGGACTCAGTCGGCGTCGGCGCGGTGCGGTCCGCGATGCCCGCATCATCGCAATCGCACTAGAGGGCGAGCGGAGCGGCGAAGAGTTCCGCTACTTCAACTGGCTCCGCGAGCGCTTGGTCAACGATCACCGCTTCGTCGTGGAGCTGTTGCCAACGCCCTCCGACACGCACGAGTCGTCGCCGGACGCGGTGATCCGTCGACTCGACGGTCACGTGAGCACGCATGGGCTAAGTCCAGAGATCGATCTCCTGTGGCTAGTGTTCGACATCGATACGTGGCCGCTCGCGATGCTCAGCCGCGTCGCGCAAGTGGCCACACAGAAGCGCTACCGCCTCGGCATCAGCAACCCATGCTTCGAGCTGTGGCTCCTGCTCCACTTCGACGACGTCGAGCTCGATGTCGTAGCATGGCCGGAGAACGCCAGGGAGCGGAGCCGCGAGACCAAGCGACTGCTCTCCCTGAGTCGTCAGGAGGTCGGGCCACGGGACGCGACGCTCGAAGCCCTGCACCAGGCCACCCTCCGCGCTGAGCAACTGATGACCGCCACCCCAGCCGGACAGCGCTGGCCGACGTTCCCCGGCACCCAGGTCCACGCGATCATCGCTGACCTGCGAAGCGCCCAACTCCTACCGGAACATCTCTCATCATGAAGCTCCTACGCCTCACCACCGCCGGTAGTGTCGACGACGGCAAGAGCACGCTCATCGGGCGCTTGCTCTTCGACTCCAAGAACGTGCTCGAGGATCAGCTCGCGGCCGTGCAGCGCTCGAGCGAGCGGCGCGGGGATGCGCGGGTCAACCTCGCGCTGCTGACCGACGGGCTACGAGCGGAGCGCGAGCAGGGCATCACGATCGACGTGGCCTATCGCTACTTCGCCACGACGCGCCGCAAGTTCATCCTGGCCGACACGCCGGGGCACGTGCAGTACACGCGCAACATGGTCACCGGGGCCTCGACGGCCGAGGTGGCGCTGCTGCTCGTCGATGCGCGCCGCGGGGTGCTCGAGCAGACCTGCCGCCATGCGTTCATCGCCTCGCTGCTCGGCATCCGCCACTTCGTGCTGTGCGTGAACAAGATGGATCTGGTGGAGTTCTCCGAGGAGCGCTTTGGCGAGATCGTGGAGGAGTTCGTCGCGTTCATGTCGCGCCTCGACGTGGTGGCGTTCACCGCGATTCCGCTGTGTGCCCTCGACGGCGACAACGTCGTGAGCCGATCGGAGCGCACCCCCTGGTACGAGGGACCGGCGCTGCTCTACCACCTCGAGCACCTCTACGTCGGCGGCACGATCAACCACGTGGACGCCCGCTTTCCGGTGCAGTGGGTCGTGCGCCCGCAGAGCGACGAGTTCCACGACTTCCGCGGCTACGCGGGGCAGGTCGCAGGCGGCGTGTTCAAGCCGGGCGATGCGGTAGTCGTGCTGCCCTCGGGGTTCGAGAGCCGCATCCGCGAGATCTGGCAGGGCGACCAGGCGCTGCCCGAGGCGTTCGCGCCCCAGTCGATCTGCATGACCCTCTGCGACGACGTGGACGTGAGCCGCGGGGACATGATCGTGAAGGCCGGCAGCCCGCCCACGAGCGGCCAAGACCTCGACGTGATGCTGTGCTGGCTGTCCGACGCGGCCCCGCTGCGGCCGGGGGGCAAGTACATCCTTCGGCACACCACCACCGAGCACAAGGCGATCGTGCGCGAGGTGGTGTTCAAGGTCGATGTGAACAGCCTGCACCGCATCCAGGGCGAAGGCGACACCGAGGTGGCGATGAACGACATCGCGCGGGTGAAGCTGCGTACGGCGCAGCCGATCCACTACGATCGCTACTCCCGCAACCGCCTCACCGGCAGCATCATCTTGGTGGATCCGTTCACCAACGCGACCGTGGCCGCGGGCATGATCCGCTAGCGCGGGAGCGCGGGGCTACCACACGGCCATGACGGCCGTGGTGTTGTGGAAGCCCTCGATGCTGCCGCCGAAGCGCGCGATCTCGCCGTAGCAGGCCATGCCCACCATCGGGAAGCTACGTCCGCCGTGGAACGCGGCCACCTCTTCGCCATAGCGGTCGCCCAGCAGCTGCAGGCGCGCGGCGCAGTCGAACACCAACGCTCCGCGCACCGCCGAGCCGGCGAGCGGCTCGAGAGCGCGACGCGAGAGCTCGGTGGCCGCGGCGATCAAGCCGTCGGCGTCGGCGGTGACCACCCGAACCAGGGTTCCTGGGGGCAGCGAGCTGGCCAGCTGCACGGAGCCGTCGGGCCCGACGCCCAGCGGGGCGCGGATCTTGAGCTCGCTGCCGTACACCGTGCGCGCGCCCAGCTCGTACTTCGCCATCACGGGCACGAGG
>JBFIJN010000412.1:0-8132 GCA_041600735.1 Nannocystaceae bacterium | reverse complement strand
GGGCCGCGCTCGCGCGAGCTGATGCAGTCGCTGACCAGCGCCGAGCTCGGCAACGAGGCGTTCCCGTTTCGCACGGCTCGGGAGCTCGACATCGGGTTCGCCCGCGTGCTGTGCGTGCGCATCACCTACCTCGGCGAGCTGGGCTACGAGCTGTACATCCCCGCGGAGCAGGCCACCCATGTGTACGACCGGCTGGTCGCGGCGGGCGAGGCGTTCGGGCTGCGTCACGCGGGGCTCAAGGCCCTCGCCAGCCTGCGCATGGAGAAGGGCTACCGCGACTACGGCCACGACATCGACAACACCGACTCGCCGCTCGAGGCGGGCCTGGGCTTCGCGGTGGCGCTCGACAAGCCCGGCGGGTTCATCGGTCGCGACGCGGTGGCGGCCGCCAAGGCCAAGGGCCCGCTACGGCGGCGCTTGGTGCAGGTGCTGCTGCAAGATCCCCAGCCCATGCTCTACCACGCCGAGATCGTGCACCGCGATGGCGTGCCGGCGGGCTACGTGCGCGCGGCCTCCTACGGGCATACCCTAGGCGGTGCGGTGGGCCTCGCGATGATCGAGGCCGACCAGCCCATCGACAACGCATACCTCGATGCAGGCCGCTGGGAGATCGACGTCGGGGGACGCCTGGTGCCCGCCAGGGTCTCGCTGCGGCCGCTCTACGACCCCACGATGTCGCGGATCAAGGCGTGACTCACAAACCGCATGCGATTTTCCCCACACACCGTGGGACCGGTGAGCAGCCTTACGGTCGAAGGGCCTGGTAGTCTGTGGCCATTATCCGGGGGATGGACTGCTCGATGGAAAAGCGCGCTGCGAACCACAAACGAACCTCGTTCTGGCTGCTTGGTCTCGCGACGGCGATGGTGCCCAGCGCCGCGCAGGCGCTCGATCCATTCACCAACGCGAGCGACCTGCTCAACAACCCGAGCCTCGCGAGCGGCGTGGCGCTCGGCATCGCCGACATGAACAGCGATGGGCTCGACGACATCGTGCGTCTCGACGACTCCGACATCCTCGAGATCGAGTACCAACAGCCCGACGGCAGCTTCACCCACTACTACTACGGCGACCTGCCGGGCAACGCGTGGGGCCTCGCGATCGGCGACATCGATCGCAACGGCTACCCCGACATCTTCGTCGGCGGGGCCTACGACGGGCTCAAGATCCTGCGCGCCAATGACAGCGGCGACGGCTTCGATCTCACGGTGATGAACAGCCCGAGCGTGTTCACCCAGTGCGTCAACTTCGCCGACATCGACGCCAACGGCACGCTCGATCTGTTCGTGTGCCACGACGACGGCCTCTCGGCCCCGCTCAACAACGACGGCAACGGCGTGTTCACCTACGACACCGGGCTCATCAACCCGGTCTCGACCGTGCCCTCCGACAACTCCGGCAACTACGGCACGGTGTGGACCGACTACGACAGCGACGGCGATCTAGACCTCTACATCGCCAAGTGTCGCCTGTTCGTGAACAACCCGATGGACGGCCGCCGCCTCAACCTGCTGTTCGAGAACGACGGCAACGGCAACTACACCGACGTGGCCGAGGCGGTCGGGCTGCGCCCCGGCGCGCAGTCGTGGGTGATGGACTTCGGCGACATCGACAACGACGGCGACATGGACGGGTTCCTCGTGAACCACGACATGCTCAGCCAGCTCTACGAGAACCAGGGGCCCGGCGCGGGCCAGGGCACGTTCGTCGACATCACGACCGCCGCCGGCATGAACGCCGACCTCGCGGCCATCGACCTCGGCATCCAGGCCCACTTCGAGGACTTCGACAACGACACGTTCCTCGATCTGCTGGTCACGGGTCGCGAAGGCGAGCACCGCCTGTTCATCAACAATGGCGACCTCACCTTCACCGCCGAGACCAACCCGTTCCCCACCGACGGTCGCGGGATCCAGAGCGCGGTGATCGGCGACCTCG
This sequence comes from Nannocystaceae bacterium, assembly GCA_041600735.1. Classification (GTDB taxonomy): domain Bacteria; phylum Myxococcota_A; class Polyangia; order Nannocystales; family Nannocystaceae; genus Paraliomyxa. Next base: position 6,194 of record JBFIJN010000412.1, on the reverse strand, counting down.
ATGCCGACGGCTTCCCCGATGTCGTGGCCGGGTTCGCCACCGGCTTCAACAACCCCAGCACCAACAATCCCGACCGCCTGTTCCTCAACCCCGGCAACGACAACAACTGGCTCGACGTGCGCCTCACCGGCGTGGAGAGCAACGAGAGCGCGGTCGGGGCTCGCGTGGAGCTGCACGGCGAGTGGGGCGTGATGATCCGCGAGGTACGGGCGGGCGAGGGCTACGGCATCACCAACTCGCTCACCCGCCACTTCGGGCTCGGCACCGCCGAGACGATCGATAGCGTGGTCGTGCGCTGGCCCTCGGGGCACGTCGACACCTCCGACAACCCGGCGGTGCTCAACCAGACCGTTCACATCATCGAGGGCTGCGGCGATCAGTGGTACGCCGACACCGACGGTGACGGCTACGGCGACCCCCGCTCCGTGCTCTCCGCCTGCCTGCCGCCGCAGGGCCATGTCGCGGACGCCAGCGACTGCGACGACACCGACGCCACCGCGTTCCCCGGCAACGAAGAGGTCTGCGACGGCGTGGACAACAACTGCGACGGCGAGGTCGACGAGGGCTTCGATGCCTGCGAGGGCGCGAGCTCGGGCGGAGCCGACTCCACCGGGGCGACCACCGTCGATCCCAGCGCTGGGCCCGACACCGGCAACCCCACCAACGGGCTCGAGGAATCGTCCGGTGACAGCTCCGGCTCCGGCGGAGCCAATGACGACGGGGGTGGCTGTGGCTGCCGCACGACGGGCTCGCGCGAGGGCACGGGCCTGATGCTGCTCGGCTTCGGCTTGCTGCTGGGCGCGCGTCGGCGTCGCTGGGCGCTGCACTTGCGTCGCTAGGGAGGAGCTCGGCCTTGCCGCACACGATCGCCGCTCCTTCGCTTCGCCGGGCGCAGCGGCGCTCGGTCGCTTCGTCGGCGGTCGTCGCGACGACGATCGCCGCGGCCGCTTGGCTCGGGGCCCCCACCCCGCTGGCGGCCGCGCCCACCCAGCCCGGCGAGCTCGTCAACCCGATCTTGGCCCCGATCACCTGCGAGCTGTGCCACGGCTACGGCAACGCGCTGGCGCACGACGACGACCCCGACTACTCCCCGCTGCGCTCGTGGCAGGGCACGATGATGGCCAACAGCGCCCGCGACCCGGTGTTCTGGGCCGGCGTCGCGGTGGCCAGCAACGACGCGCCCGGCGAGACCGATCTGTGCATTCGCTGCCATGCCCCGCGCGCGTTCTTGGACGGGCACGGCCAGGTGACCTCCATCGACGAGCTCGAGTCCGAAGAAGACGAAGGCGTAGAGTGCGAGTTCTGCCACCGCACGGTCGACGATGGCGTCACGCTGCCCGGCAACGCGCAGTACACCATCGACGACGTGCTGGTCGATTCCAACGTGCCGCGGCGCGGCCCGTGGGACTACACCGATGGGGTTCCCGAGCCCCCACACACATGGATCTTCGACGAGTACCTCGGCACGTCACGCATGTGCGGAACGTGCCACGACGTGAGCACCAGCGCCGAGCGAGTGGATGATGCTGGCAATGGCCTGGGGGTGAGCTTCAACGAGCAGCGCACCTACAGCGAGTGGCTGGGCAGCGCCTATGCCACGCCGGGGCCCGGCTTTCGCAGCTGTCAGGACTGCCACATGCCCGCGGTGGCCAACAAGCCCGGCTGCACCGCGAACCTCAACCAATCCAGCCACCCCACCGGAGGGCGCCGCCACGATCTGGTCGGGGCCAACCGCTTCATGGTCGAGGTGCTGCGCGACGAGTACGGCTCGGCCGGCGCCAACCTCATCGCCGACTTCTTCTTCGACAACGCGATCGCGGCCATGGACGAGCTGCTGCCGACCTCGGCCAGCCTCGCGCTCGAGGGCCCCGCCGAGCTCGACCTCGAGCTGGGCCTCGAGGGCCTCGCCGTCACGGTCACCAACGAGAGCGGCCACAAGCTACCCAGCGGCTACTCCGAGGGCCGCGTGATGTGGATCGAGGTGCTCGGCGAGTACCGAGGCCAGCGCGTGTACAGCTCGGGCGCATGGGACCAGACCCAGGGCATGCAGCAGGACGAGCAGCTGCGTACCTACCAGGCGATCGGCGAGCGCTGGTCCGACGGCACCACGTTTCACTTGCTGCTCAACGACCACTGGCTCGAGGACACCCGCATTCCGCCGCGCGGCTTGGTCCCCAACCTCGAGACCGATCCGGTAGGCGATCGCTATGTGCTCCAGCGCGACGGCACGTGGCCAAACTTCGACCAGCACACGTACGCATTCCCGGCCGCGCCCGAGGTGCAGGACGTGACGCCGGGCGACCCCAGCGACGACGAGCTCCTCGTCACCGTGCGGCTGCGCTATCTCATCAATAGCCCCGAGTACATCGACTTCCTCGCCGACGAGGCGGGCGAGGCGGGGCTGCACGTGGCGACATTGTTCGAGCTCGCCGGTGGCGCGCCGCCGGTCACGCTGGCCGAGCAGACCCTCGCGATCCCGATCGTCGGCTTTGGTCCGGTGGTCGGCACCACGGGCGCAGACACGACCACCGGCGTGGGCTCGAGCACGAGTGGGCTCGACACGACCTCGGCTCCGAGCAGCTCGAGCGGAACGACGCTGCCGGGCGGCACCGCGAGCAGCGACTCGAGCGACAGCAGCGGCGGGCCCGGGGCCGACGACTCGGGCCGCGGCTGTGGCTGCCGCTCGAGCGCACCCATGGGCGCCCCCGCGGGCATGCTGCCGTTGTTGCTGCTCGGCCTGCGTCGCCGCGGTCGCGGGTGATCCGTGCGGATCTATGCCGGTGATTTCGCCGGCGATGTCGCGGCGCCACCGAGCGGGTGCACGTCGAACTCGTCGAAGCACAGCAACAGCGTGGGGTCGCGGCCGTCGAGCCCGCTCGCAACGACGTGGGCGAAGCACACCCTCCCCACCTCGCTTCGCGCGGGGTCGTCGCTGCGCTTCACCTCGTAGCGGGTCTGGCCCGCGCGCTCACCGTTGGGCCAGTAGATCGGCGCCCCCGCGGAGATCGAGAAGCGAGGCGCTCGCCCGCGGCCGCTCCCGCTCCCGTAGCCCAGCGTGCCGGGCTCCTCCACGGCGGCGGTCGGCACCTGCAGCTCGTAGCGCACGCAGGGGTCGGCCACGGTGATCACGGTGAGCGGGCCCTCGACCTTGCGCGCGAGCACGGTCCAGCCCAGGCGCTCGGGCAGCTCGATCTCGCTGGTGAGGTGCAGCGCATCGCGGCCCACTCTCCCCACCGACTCACCCTCGTCGTAGCGCCGCGGAGTCGCGTAGTCGTGCGCGATCGCCTCGGGCGGAATTGCGAGCGGCAGCGGCGGATCTACCCATGCGATCGCGGGCTCGCCCTCGCGTGGCGGCGGGGTCACGCGCACGCCGGGGCTCAGCGTCACCCGGTTTCCGCTGGGTAGGGTCACCGAGACCTCGCGCTGGGTCACGGCCGCGGTCTCCTCGGATCTCACGTACAGGCGCAGCGCATAGCCATCGAGGCCGGGGAGCGCGGGCGCGCACTGGTGGAAGCCCTCGTCCGTGGTCTCCACCGTCTCGACCTCGAGCCACGCTCCGTGGGTCGCGAGCTTGCGCATGATCCAGAAGCGCCGAAGAAGACCCGGCGCATCGGACTGCGAGTCCGACGCGCGGGCCGTATCCGCGCCGGGATCGAGCCCCGCGGCCAGCGTTGCGCCGTCCGAGAGCATCACGTAGCGCGGACCGGCCTCATGCGCTGGTTCTACCTTGGAAGGAGCATCGCGCTCGTCCGCGCGCGCAGCTGCACTCGACTCACCCGGTGGGTTCGAAGCGAGCTTCGGTGCGCAGCTCAGTGACAGCAGCGCGACTACGCTCGAGAGTCCTCGTGAGTTGCCCATGGCGCGAGAACGTACCATGCACGCGAAATCCGTTGACGGTAAGGGGAACCCTGGATAGCGTGCTCAGCACCATGAACTTCACATCCAAGAAGCCCCGGAAGCTCGCTCTCAACAAGGAAACTCTCCGCAACTTGACCTCGGAGGACCTCGGCAACGTGAATGGTGGTTTCACCTATTCACTCTCCACGGGTGATCGGTGTCAGAAATCCCACGATTTCACCGATGGACACACCTGCAAGTGCAACCAGAACTAGTGTCGGGCCAAGGCGGTCGGAATGACGACGAGTGTCTTCCCAAGTGACTAGAGCCGCGGGCGCGTGGGCGCCCCTCCTTCACCAAGGTGGGGCCGACCCTCGGCGGGCGACCGTCATTGCCAGCATCCACGCGATCGCGGCCGCGCTGGAGCACCCCGACCACGAGGTCGACGAGGAGCGGCTCGAGTTCCAGCGCTTCGATCTAACGGACGGCAGTGCGGGCACCTCGCTGTTGTTCGCACACTTGGCTCGCGCCAGTGCTCGCAGTGCCGAGCTGGGCGACCCCGAGCTGGGCGACCCCGAGCACTGGGCCGAGCTCGCCTGCGCCCACCTCGACCATGCGCTCGAGGGCGTGTCTTCGTGTCCGATGTCACCGGCACTCTCGGGCGGCTTCACCGGCATCGCCTGGTCCCTGGGGCACCTGCAGCGCGTGCTCGAGCTCGAGGCGGAGGTGCCCGAGTCCATCGACGACGCACTGTCGAGCCTCGTCGCCCGTACACCGTGGAGCGGTGAGCTCGACCTCATCTCGGGCTTGGTCGGGTTCGGCGCGTACTTCGTCTCACGCCTACCCGATCCCGCGGCCAAGCGCGGGCTGCTCGAGATCCTCGCTCGTCTCGCCGAGACCGCACACCGCGACGAGCACGGCCTTGCCTGGCACACCCCGCCCAGCAAGCTCCCGCCCGAGCTGCGCGCGCAGTATCCCCACGGGTACTACGATCTCGGGGTTGCCCATGGGCTCGCGGGCGTGATCGGGCTGCTCGCCGACATCCACGCCGCGGGCATCGCCGAGAGCCTCTCCCGCGAGCTGCTCGATGCGAGCGTCTCCTGGTTGCTGGCCCACGAGCTCGGCGGCGACGCTGGCCACGGATTCCCCTGGGCGCACGCCCCAGCGATGGAGCTCGAGCCGGCCCGCTCGGCGTGGTGCTACGGCGACCCCGGCATTGCGGTGGTCTTGTGGCGAGCCGCGACGGCCCGGCAAGAGCTCGCGTGGGCGAGACACGCCGAGCGACTGATGCACCGAGCATGCTCGCACCCACGTGGGATCCACGACGCGGGCTTGTGCCACGGGAGCGCCGGTCTGCTGCAGATGTTGCAGCGCGCGCGCCAGTACGCGCCCGATGATTCCGCGCTCAAGAATGCGGCGAGCACGTGGCTCGACTGGACCCTCGATGCGCGCGTAGAGGGCAGCCATGGCCACGTCGCGGGCTTTCGCGCCTTGACGCACGAGCGCGGACAGCCGGTGTGGATCGCCGATCGAGGGCTCCTGGGTGGTGCGGCGGGGATCGGCTTGGTGTTGCTGGGACTCGTCAGCGATGATCCGCCGAGCTGGGATCGGGTCCTCCTCTTGTCCGGGCTGGAGTCGAGTCACCCATGAGCAGCCCTCGCCGACCTCCCCTGCGGCCCAACGCGCGCTTCGTGCTGCGCACGCCGTTGCTCTCGATCGACGAGCTGCTGGCGTGGAGCGCCGATGTAGAGGGCTCGCCGCGAGCGGTGCGGATCGAGCTGCGCGCCCGGCTTCGTCGGATCTTGCTGCGACCCGAGGTGCGCGAGGCCCTGTGGCTGGCCTCGCCCAAGCTGCTCGAGGGCTGGTCGGCGTGGGAGCGCGATCCCGATGGAACTGAGGGCTGGCAGGTCGAGCGCGCGCTGGTGCGCTACCTCGTGCGTGCCGCGGGGCGTGCCACGCCATTCGGCCTGTTCGCAGGCGTGTCGGTGGGACGGCTGGGCCCCCAGACCGCGCTCGCGCTGCCGCCCCCCGCTGGCTACACACGCAGCACTCGGCTCGACAACGACTACCTGTTCGCGCTCGCCGAGGCGCTGCGGGGGGACCCCGAGGTGCGTGCATCGCTGCGTTGGTGGCCGAGCTCGAGCGCCTACGTGCTCGCCGGTCGCTTGCGCTACGCCGAGGCTCGCCTCCAGGGCACGCAGCGCACCTACCACCTGGTTGCGGTCGACGCGAGCGAGTTCGTCGAGCTGGCGCTCACGCGGGCCGAGCACGGTGCTTCGACCGAAGAGCTCGCCCAGGCCATCGTCGAAGCCGATCCCGAGATCGAGCTCGAAGAGGCGCGAGCGTTCATCGACGAG
>JBFIJN010000411.1:0-8146 GCA_041600735.1 Nannocystaceae bacterium | reverse complement strand
GTCGTCACGGACCGCAACTACTGCGAGAATGGTTCCGCTCGACGAGGTGAGGGATTACCAGGCGTTCGGCGACCTCTGTCCCTCCGCTGGCCAGCGGGTCGACCGGGCACTGGACCGCCGGCGGGCCACGCTGGCGCGAGCGGGCTGCGATCTAGCCCAGCTCGAGTCACGACGACGACACGCGTTCACAAGTGTAGTGGTTTCACACCCGTGGCCAACACCAGCTGCCCGCCGTGCTGACGGCGTGACGGCAGCTCGCGGCGATCGTACTGCTCCGCGACCGCTTCGAGGGGGCGCCAGGTCTCGCGCTGGATCTCGGCGCGGGCGATCAAGTTGACCATGCGCCCCTGAAGGTTGGGGCGGGCGGCGTGACAATCGACGATCACGCAGCGCCCGCCCGGCCGCAGCAGGCCCCACAGTCGCGTGAACGCTTGCTCCCACTGCGGGAACGCGCTCATGCCGAGGAAGATGTGCAGGCGGTCGAGCACCACGGGCTCTCCGCGGAGCTGCTCGAGCGTTGCGGCGTCGATGTCGAGCACGCTCGCTTGGCCGAGGTGCACGTGGGTCCACCGGTGCTGCTCCACGCGGGCTCGCGCGCGTCGCAGCATGCCTTCACTGATGTCGACGCCCAGCACCGAACCCTCGGGGCCGACCCCGGCGGCCAGGCCTTCGAATGAAGGCCCGGTACCGCACGGCAGATCGAGCACGGTCTGACCGGCTGCGAGCTCCAGCGCCTCGCACGCCTCGCGGCGCGCATCGGCGTAGAGCTGCGTCAGCGAGGCGTCGTAGAAGCGCGAGAAGACGTCGTACCAGCTCATGCGGACCGCGATGGTACCGTGCGCGCAGGGAGGCGGAGCAAGCGAATGAGCGAGCGAGTCGTGCAATCGGTGATCGAGCTGGGGTTCCCCTGGACCACGTTCGATCCGTTCTTGTTCTGCGTGCACCACGATGACGCGTACCCGCGCGGCAACGAGGCGATGGGCCCCGCGGCCTCGCTGCACGGGCGCAACATCGGGATGGACTTCGAGGGCATCGACGGCTGGCGCATGTACCACGGCGACGTCGTGCCCGGCTTTCCTCGCCATCCACACCGCGGGTTCGAGACCGTCACGCTCGTGCGGCGCGGGTTCATCGATCACTCCGACTCGCTCGGCGCCACGGCGCGCTTTGGCCACGGCGATGCGCAGTGGATGACCGCAGGCAAGGGCATCGTGCACTGCGAGATGTTCCCGCTGGTGCATCGCGAGGCCGACAACCCCGTCGAGCTGTTCCAGATCTGGTTGAACCTGCCCCGGCGCAGCAAGATGGTCGAGCCGCACTTCTCGATGCTGTGGAACGAGAAGATCCCGCGGCTGCGACTGGGCGAAGGCGAAGGCGAAGGCGTGGAGCTTGCGCTGGTGGCCGGGCAGATCGGCGAGCAGCGGGCTCCGGCGGCGCCGCCCGACTCGTGGGCGAGCAGCCCCGAGTCCGAGGTGGCGATCTGGACGCTGAAGCTGGCCCCGGGCGCAAAGTGGACGATCCCGCCCGCCCCGGCCGGAGTGCTGCGCACGCTCTACTTCTTTGCGGGCGCGAGCATGGAGGTCGGCGACCAGCGAGTGAGCGCGCCGCTCGGCGTGCGCGTGCGGGCCGATCTCCCCACCCCGCTGCACAACGGCGAGGTCGAGGCCGAGGTGCTGATGCTGCAAGGGCGGCCGATCGGCGAGCCGGTGGTGCAGCACGGGCCGTTCGTGATGAACACGCCGGCGGAGATCAACCAGGCCATCACGGACTATCGCCGCACACAATTCGGCGGCTGGCCGTGGAAGTCGGATGGACCCGTGCACCCGCGCGAGGAGGGGCGATTCGCGATCCACGTCGGCGGCCGCACCGAGCGACCGACGTAGGCGCGCAGCCGTGCCGTGGCTACGGCGTGACGTATCTTGCCGGGCGCCGGGGAATCGCTACCGCGGCCAGCCCATCATCGAGCGCAGCGCGCCGCTGATCATGTTCACGCCGTAGAGCACCCCCTGCGTCCGCGCCCGCTCTACCGCCGCCTCGAGATCCGCGCGCTGCTTGCCCTTGGCCTGGAACACCGGGCGGGCAAACACGGTGACGCGGCTCAGCTCGATGCTCGCGCCCTCGAGCGCGGTGACGAACGCGGGCATGCGATCGTGTACGTCGGCGACGCGCTCGGTGCCTGCGATCAGCGGGCCGCCGACCCACACATAGACGTGATGGCCTCGCACGTGGCCCTCGGGCGCGAGCAGCTCGAGCACCTCGATCGCGCGCTGCACATCGGCGGCCTTGGTGATGTCGTAGCGCTCGATCGCGATCGCGCCGTCCGCCAAGCGGCGGCGGTAGACCTCGCGGCGGGTGAGCTCGACCGCCGCGGGCGCGAGCGTGCGACCGTGCACGACCAAGCCCTTGCCCTCGTCGACGACCTCGTGCTCGCTCGGGTTCTCCACGAACAGCGGGATCACGTGATCGTGGCGCACGTCGCCGAAGTACTCGCGGTCGCTGCTCGCGATCAGCTCGGCGCCTTGCTTGGCCACCGCCTCGGGACCCTGCGCCGCCGCGCTGCGCAACGCCTCACCGGCCGCGGCCAGCGTGTGCACGGCCTGCCGCGCGTTGTCGATGCGCCGACGATCTCCGCTGCTCGCCCCCGCGCGTGACTTGGTGGCCCAGCGATGCAGCGTGTCGCTCGTGGGAAACCCACCGAACAAGTGCGCGGGGGTCGTGAGCGCACCCCAGGCGTCGTCGTCGTCGAGTGCGGGCGCCACGACCGGCGCGGTCACCCGCCCGCCGAGCGCATCGTCGACCGCCACCGTCACCCAGTTGGGCGGCAGCATCAGCGCGCACGCGGGCTGCTCCACCGGATGATCCTGCTGGCTGAACAGCGCATCGCGCAGCACGAACAACCCCGCAGTACGCGCGGCCAGGGAGCGCGTGCGCTCGGCATCCGCACACTTGGCCGCCTCGTCGCCGGAGGCGGAGCGCAGCGCCCGATTGTTGCCCTCGTAGCGCAGGTTGGTGAACAGCTGCTTGCTGCGCGCGCTGAGCCGCGGGACCACGTGCTGGTACTCGACGGGCGCTTGCCAGTCGGGGGCTACGAGCAGCGCGAGCAAGAAGGTGGAGACGATCATCGGGGCAAGACGCGCGAGCGCATGCCCGAGCTTCCTGCCCGAGGGTACCTCGGAATGCGAGCCGCTCGCCCACGAGCCCTCGGCACATGACGCCGTCGAGATGCGCGACCCTGCCCTCGCTCGCTCGTGCGATCCTCTCGCTCGTGCGCCTGGCTCGGCTCCGCTCGATCGACGTGAACCTCCTCGTGGCCCTCGACGCCCTCCTCGACGAGCGCAGCGTGACGCGAGCGGCCGATCGCATGGGCGTGAGCCAGTCGGCGATGAGCCGCACGCTGGCGCGCCTGCGCGAGCTGCTCGGGGATCCCCTGCTGGTGCGCACGGCCCACGAGATGGAGTCCACGCCGGTCGCCGAGGATCTGCGCGAGCCGCTGCGCGAGGCGCTGGCGCAGCTCGATGCGCTGGTGATCGAGCGCGAGGCGTTCGATCCGGCCACGTCGGCGCGGAGCTTTCGCCTGGAGATCACCGATCACGCGGCGGCGGCGGTGCTGCCCCGCCTGATGCCGCGGCTGCGCGCGGACGCGCCCGAGGTCGACATCGACGTGGCGCCGCCCGAGGGCAAGGCGGAGCTGCGGCTCACCGAGCGCCGCACCGAGCTCTTCATCGGCGGCATGGTGCGCGACGTGCCCGGGCTGTTCCGCCAGGCGCTGTTCGAGGAGGAGATGGTGTGCGTGGTGCGGCACGATCACCCCGATCGCGAGCGGCTGCACGAAGTCGAGCGCTATGCCGCGCTCGATCACGTGCTGGTCTCGCCGCGCGGTTCCTCGCGCGACGGGATGGTCGATCGCGTGCTCGCGACGCTAGGCCTGCACCGCCGCATCGTGCTGCGCGTGCCCACGTTCTTGGTGGCGCCGGTGGTCGTGGCCCAGACCGATCTCGTGGCCACGGTGCCGCGCCGCGTGGCGACTGCCCTCGCCCACGGAGGCACGCTCGCGCTCGTGCCCCCGCCGCTCACGCTCGCCACCTTCACCGTGCATCAGGTGTGGCACGAGCGGCTGCACCACGACCCCGGCCATCGCTGGCTGCGACAGACCGTGGCCGAGGTGATGCGCGACCCGGCCTAGCGATCACCCGCGCTGTCGCACGACCGCATGCTCGACGAGCGCGGTGGGGCGGGCTCGCGGTGAGCACATGTCGCCATCGAGCGGTCGCTGGCCGAAGAACAAGCGATCACTGCCCTCGAGCGCCACCAGATCGTGCTCGACCGGGCAGGCCGTCGCGGACGGTACGAACGCGCAGCCGTTCTCCGTCACGTCCTGCTGCACGCCGATCTCCCACGCACTCTCCCCGCAGCCCTCGGCGTTGAACCAGTCGACGAAGTTGCTCACGTGGGGCGTGAGCGCGATGCTGCTGCGATCGAAGTTGGCCTCGTGCGCGCCTTCGATACCGACCGCAGGGCCCACCACCTCGAACTCGCCGCCGAGATCGAAGGTGAGCAGCGGGTACGAGCACGCATCGTCGCCGTAGATCGTGCCCTCGATCGCCCAGCTCCCCAGGCCCAGCACGAAGTCGCGGCCGATGTAGAGCGTCGAGCCATCGGCCTGCGGCGCGGGCTCGCACCCCTCCGACACCCAGTGCCCCTCGAGCTGCTCCTCGAGCGTGGGCTCGGGCTCGCCGCTCGTGCCAGAGGTGGTGTCGGGATCCGGGTCATCGCTGGTCGAGGTCGGGTTGCCGGTGGTGGGCTCGGCGGTGGTGGGCTCGGCGGTGCTCGACTCGTCCACGGTCGAGGTCGTGGTCCCGGTCGCGGTGTCGGGATCCTCGGTGGTCTGGGTCCCCGCGGAGCCCCCCTCATGGCCGCACGCGGTCACTAGGCCAACGGCCAGCACCAGCGCAGTGGAGATCGGGGTGGTGAAGCGGAGAGTGGGAAGGGTCATGGGCCGTCGCATGCTCACAACCTGCGCGCCAAGGGCCGTGGTGACCAATGCACGAGGCGGGACGGGTCCATGCGCCGGGTGCATGGGGCCGGTGGCGGCCGCTGACGGGCGGCGCTAGCCCGCGAAGCGCACGTGGAAGTGGTCGCGGTGGCCCTTCCAGTGGCGAATGATCCCCCGCGCGGCCCGCCGTCCGTACGGATACTGGAACCAGGTCTCGAGCTGGGTCTCGGTGAGGCCCTCGGCGCGCGCGTGCTCGTAGAGCATGCGCTGCACCTCGTAGTCGATGAACACGTAGGTGACGGCGCGCGTGTCGAGCAGCGCCCGCAGCAGCGACCACGTGTGGCGGCGATCGAGGTTCCCCGCGGTGGCGACCCCGGTGCGCCCACGATCGTGGAGCACATAGGCAATGTCGACGTCGCGACCCTCTTGGTGGGAGACGTGTGGGGCGAATGGACCACCTCCACGCCGGCTGATGTCGCCGATGTGCACCTTGGGCACCTTGCGCCCGCGTGCATACTCGTGGATCGCCTCGCGCAGCAGCGCGATCGTGCGCGGGGTGGCCCACGCGAACGTCTCGGACTTGATCGTGTACTCGGGGCCGGGCGGCAGCGGGCTGCCGTCGCCCATCGAGGCCGAGAGGCGCAGCTCGTCGACGAGGTCGGGGTAGAACACGTCCTTGGCCGAGAGCTCCACCGGGATCTCCGAGATCGAGAGATACTCGACCTCGCCCGCGTTGGAGAGCTCGACGAGGCCGTCTTCGATCGAGAGCACCTCGACGTCTTCGCGCAGGTGATCGCCGGGGCGATAGCTCGCGATCACGCCGCTGTCCTCGTCGCGAATGGTGGCGCGCGAGGGGGCGGGCGGCGGCGCACCCATGGTGGCGAGCAAGGCGAGCGGGAGCTCGGTCGGCGGCCACGGACGACGCAGCACGATCGGACGCGGGCCCAACGCGACGGCGGCGGCGGGCTCGCCGACCTCCGCGCGCCCCGAGTCTCTCGCCGGCTCGGGTGTGACCTCGAGTGCCTCCTCGACGAGCACCTCGGCCCGAGCCTCGCGCTCGGGATCGGGATCACAACTCCACGCGAACGCGAGCGCCACCCCGACGGCGGTGCGAGCGATGGCAGCGCGAGGGATCACGGACACGAGGAGCAGCAAGGGTCGTACCACGCCGACGGTGAACGACCATGCGGCACGATCACGAGGGCCTAGCCTCGGGCGTCGCTGGGAGCGGCTCGACACACTGTCACGAGGGCTCGCCACCCGTGCCGCGATGACGCCCAAGATCCGCAGGGTTCGGATGTGCGCGAAGTGCGCAATCTCCTCCCTCTTCCTCCGCTAGCAGCCGATGCCCAGGTGGAACGTGACCGGCACGACGCGCTTGTCGGGCCACGAGTGCCACGCGTGATCGATCGCCTCACCGAGCGTCACCCACTCGCAGTCGCAGCCCATCCCGAGCGCCTGCTTGGCCGCGCACGCCTGCTGCTTCAGCGCATCCTCGGATTGGCGGCCGACGATCGCCTCGGGCACGTACACCATCACCGAGCTCGGCACGAAGCGCCCCTCGTCCATGGTCTCGAACGACACGATGGCCAGCTCCTGGTAGGCCCCGCGGAACGCGGCCACGGTGGCCTCGAGCAGCGCCGCCTTGGGCGACTCCGTGCTCGCGACGGTGGCCACCTCGCGCGGGAGCTCGCCGTGATGCTCGTACTCATAGCGCACCAGGCTGCCGCGACCCATGGCCGGGACGAACGACTCGAGCCGCTCGCGCAGCGGTCGGCCCTCTTCGTCGTAGGCGTAGGTGCGGCGATAGATCGGCGCATCACCCTCGGCGAACGACTGCGCGCGCAGCTGGCCGCGGGCATCCCAGGCGAATTCGTAGACGTCGATGTCGCCCCTGCCGTCCCTTCGCACCCGCCGCGTCGGTCGACCGCTGGCATCGTAGCCGTGCTCGGTGACGAGCTCGCGGCCCTCGTCGGGCAGGGTCAGCACGACGCGTCGCAGCCGCTCATCTTCGTAGACGAAGCGCAGCTCGGCTCGCTCCTGGCCGTCGGTCTGCGTGAACAGGCTGGGGCGCCCGTGCTCGTCGTAGGTGCGGTGCTCCACGGTGCTGCCGTGGACCATGTCGCGCTCGACTCGCTGCACGCGACCGTCTGCGTCGTAGGCGTAGCGGAGCACGAAGCCGGGGCCGTTGGGGAACGCGTGCACCTCGGCGGCGAGGCGATCGTCGGCGTACTCGTAGCGGACCTCCTCGAGCGGCTCGCCGCGGTCGAGCACCGACGATCGCAGCAGGTGCCCCTCGCGATCGTACTCCAGCGTCGTCACCGTAACGTCCACGAGCCGGACGTCATCGGTGTCGACGTCCTCGTGCATCACGATGCGGCGCAGCTCGTGCGCGCGCACGAAGTCGGCGCTGAGGGGGACGCGGCCGAACGGGGGCTCGAAGCCGTCGAGATCGAACGCGAGCGGCCGCTCGCCTTGGGTCGCGCCTTGGTCGTCGAGCCCGTCGAGGCTCGAGGGCTCCACCGGAGTCGAGCTCGAGGCCCGGCAGGCCGCGAGCGAGAGCACGAGCGCGAACGAGTGAGCGAGCGACCGCATGGCGAGGGAGCGTAGTCGATGTACCGCGGGGGGTGGAGCGGCTACGCGGGGCGCCGCCGCACGAGCGCGGCAGCGAGCGCTCGGTACTCGTCGGCATGGTTGTAGAGGTGCGCGGAGATCCGCACGAGCCGCCGCGGCGGCCATGGCCACGGGGGCAGCGGGACCTCGATGCGGTCTTCGTCGAACAGCGCGAGCTGCAAGGGGTCGGTATAGAGCGCGGAGCTGGGCGGCGCTTTCTCGCCGTCCCACAGCGGCACCGCGGCGAGCGAGCCCACCATCGACGCGGGCGCGGGCGCGGGCACGCCGAGCGCGTCGCAGAGGATCGTGCGGCCCTCGAGCGCGAGCGCGTGGTTGCGCGCCCGCACGGCGGGCCAGCCCCCCTCGACGAGCCCGCCCACGAAGCGCAGCGCCGCGGGCACGCACAGCCACGGCGTGGGATCATCGGTGCCCTGCCAGTCGAGCTCTTCGAGCCAGCGCTTGCGCAGCCGCGGCGAGTTGTAGCCGTGGCTGATCACCGCGGGGTGCAGCTGGGCCTGCTTGTCGGGCCGCGCCCACAGC
>JBFIJN010000410.1:0-8159 GCA_041600735.1 Nannocystaceae bacterium | reverse complement strand
CGAACGCAGTGTAGTCGCCGGGGGAGGGGAGCGGGCAGTCGGCGGTCACCTGCTGCACGTACTCGAGCAGGTTCATCCCGTTCTCCTCGTAGAAGTCGACGAAGAAGCGGTCGTTGTAGACGAGCTGCGCGTAGATCCCGTTGTCGAGGTCGGGCGTGCCGTTGACGAGCGTGAGACGGGTGTGGTCGACCGGGACGTCCAAGTCATCGACGTGCAGGTCTCCGCTGACCCAGGTCTCGGGCCAGTCGCCGAGCCCCATGGCCGCGACGGTGTACTTTCCGCCAACCTCGAACTCGGGGTAGACCGTGTTCGACAGCACGTTGCCCTTGCTGTCGACCACGTCGACGAGCACGTCCACGCCCGCCGGGAGCTCGATGTAGTCGGCCGATTGCGTGAAGTCGAGCTGCACGCCCTCGACGTCCTGGCCACCGACGCGAAAGCGCACCGTGTGGGCATCCGAGAGGTTGAGGAAGCGGATCAGCGCCGCGCTGGCCGGCGTGCAGCCGGACAGCGTCGCATCGACCTCGACGCACATCGAGCCCGGGCCCACCTCGGCCGCGCAGTCGACGGTCGCATGGAAGACGCAATCCTGTCCTTCATCGTACTGGCAGACCTGCAGCGTGCCGTCCTCGTCGCAGTGGGACTCCGCGCTCGTGCAGAAGTCCTCCGATCCGGGGCAGATCGCAGGCTCGCCACCGGTGGTCTCGGCGGTCGTGCTGGAGTCCGCAGTCGGATCGGTGGTGCTGTCGTCCCCGGTGGTGCTGTCGACTCCGGTGGTGGCAGTGGTGGTGTCGACACCGGTGTCACCGCTGGTATCGTCGGTGGTGTCGCCCTCCGGCGGGGGCTCCGTGATCACGCAGCCGCCCGAGAGCAGACCGATGAGGCAGGTGGTGAGCGCGTAGTAGTGGGGGGTATTGATTGCGTTGTTCATGCGAAGCGTCCTTGCAGCGGTTGCGGTGGAGTCACGGCCCACGGGCGGCTCTCGATGGGCGCGGTGCCCTGACTCCTCCCTCGCAACCGTCTGGGCAGTACGGCGACGCGGTGATGTGTTCCCGAAATTCTTTCGCGGGGATTTCGGGCGAGCGCGGGGTGAGCGCGCTGGGAGCCGATGATCCTGCGCCCGCGGGCGTTTGGCTTGCCGTCCGCAGTCTTCTCGTGCTCTGGTCGGTCAGCTCCCGAGGCCGACCATGGATGCATACGAGCCCTTCGTCTCGATAGGAATTGCGCTCGCGGCTGGCCTCTTGATCGGGCTCGAGCGCGAGCAGGCCCAAGGGGCCGAGGTCGACCGCGGGTCGTTCCTCGGCGGGGTGCGGACGTACCCGCTGTTCGCGCTGCTCGGTGCGCTCGCGGTGCTGCTGGGCCCAGCGGTGTCGCCGTGGCTGCCGCTGGCCACGTTCGTCGGCGCGTTCGCGCTGGTCGCGATCTCCTACGCCGACGATGTGAAGAAGGAGCGCGACCGCGGCCTCACGACCGAGGCATCGATGCTCGTCACGTTCCTGCTGGGGGCGCTTGCCTCGAGCACTGGCGTGGTCGAGCCGGTCGGCCGTCGGGTGGTGGTGGTCGCCGCGCTCGCGGTGGTGGTCACGTTCCTGCTGTCGGCCAAGCCACAGGCGCGCGCCTTGGTCGAGCGGGTCTCGAAGGACGATCTCTATGCGACGCTGAAGTTCCTCATCGTCGCCGTGCTGGTGCTGCCGCTGCTGCCGAACACCACGATGGGCCCGCTCGACGTGGTCAACCCGTTCAACGTCGGGTTGATGGTGGTGCTGATCGCGGGCATCAGCTTCGTGGGCTACGTGGCGACTCGCGTGCTCGGAACCGGCCGCGGCCTCGCCGTCACCGCGCTGCTCGGCGGGCTCGTCTCCTCCACCGCCGTCACGCTGTCGTTTGCCGGTCGCGCGCGCAAGGAGCCCGCGCTGGCCGCGGTGGCTGCGGTGGCGATCGTGCTGGCGTCGACGATCATGTTCGGCCGCATCCTCATCGAGGTGCTGGTCGTCCACCCACCGCTGCTCCGCGCGCTCACGCTCCCGCTCGTCTCGATGGCCGCGGCAGGGTTGATCGCGGGCGCGATCCTCTACCGCAAGGCCAACGCCGGCAACCAGGTGGCGGCCGGGGTCCCGCTGTCCAATCCGTTCGAGCTCAGCACGGCGGTGCGCTTCGGCCTGCTGTTCGCGGCCGTGCTGGTGGCCTCCAAGGCCGCCCAGGTCTACGCGGGCTCGGCGGGAATCTACGCGGCCGCCGTGCTCGCGGGTACGACCGACGTCGATGCCATCACCCTCTCCACGGCGAGCCTGGCGAGGGACGGCCTCGATGCACGTGTCGCCACCACGGTGATCCTGATCGGCGCCGTGTCGAACACCATCGTGAAGGCCACGCTGGCCGCCGGGGTCGGCGGATGGGCCGTGGGGAGACCCGTGCTCGTCGCCTACGGCGCGATGCTGCTCGCCGCGACCGTAACCGCCAGCGGGCTCTGGCTGCTCGCTTGACCCCGCCACCTCCCGCTTCGACCGCGGTGCCCGAGCCTCCAAGTCGTTTGACGGCATCACACCCATCGCCGATGCTCGGCGCATGGGCCGACGTCTGGCAGCTCGTGTCGCATGGGTCTGCTCGTCGGCGTTGGCATGCTCGGCGCCCGACGCCGTGAGCCCGCCACCCGAGGCCTCGTCCGGCACCAGCACCAGCACCGCCAACGACGGGAGCACCAGCAGCACCACGTTCGAGCTCGACTCATCGTCCGGCGAGGTGCCGGCGGGCCCCGCCGTCTATCCGCTGGTCGAGCCGCCGTACACGACACTGCAGGCGGCTTGGGCACCTCGGGCTCCCAGTGCCTCGACCGCAGCTGCGATCGCGTCCGGCGAGCTGACGGTCTACGAGCACGATCGCTTCGTCGAGCTCGGGCTCGGCGTGCAGCTCGGCGAAGGCAACCCGTGGATCGAGCACGATGAGCTGGCTCCGGGGTTCGTCGCGGGCCGCCCCGCAGAACGCCGCAGTCTGGCCTATCTGTGGCAGAGCGCCGACCCTCAGCTGATCGACGAAGAATCGCCCATTCGCTTCGAGGCCGTCGCGGGGCTCTATCGTCCGCACGGTCACTTGACCACTCAGGTCTTCGAGGCCCACGTGCGTTCCGCCCGGCGGCTCCACGAGCTGGGGTCGCGCGGCCTCGACTTCGCGGTCATCGCGGGCGACATGACGGACGGCAGCCAGCGCAACGAGCTGGGTTGGTTCATCGACACGCTCGTCGGAGGCGTCATCGATCCGGACTCGGGTCTCGACGATGATCCCGTCGAAGGGCCCGGCAACGACTACAACGATCCCTTCGTGTCCGACGGGCTGGGCGTGCCCTGGTTCGCGGCGCTCGGCAACCACGAGACCCTCTACAACGGTGGGTTCGGAGCGTTGACCGACGAGCTCCGCGAGGCTGCGGTGGGGGTCGACGTGTACGACTCCGGGCTGTTCGTCAACGGGTTCCTCGATGGCTCCACCGAGCTGGCCGAGCTGCGGACGTCGGGGCCCACGCCCCCGGACCCCGACCGAGTCCCCCTGCGCATGCCCGAGATCCTACAGACGCTTCACGATGCAGCGGGTGCCCCGGCTGGCCATGGCCTGACGCCACGACACGTGGCGGACGAGGTCGGCTACTTCTCCACGCTGCCCGTTCCCGGTCGCCCGATCCGCCTCGTCGTGCTCGACACGGTCCGCCACGGCGCAACGTCACCGGCCGAGGGGGTCGAGGGGTATCTGGATGCCGAGCAGTTCGC
This sequence comes from Nannocystaceae bacterium, assembly GCA_041600735.1. Lineage (GTDB taxonomy): Bacteria > Myxococcota_A > Polyangia > Nannocystales > Nannocystaceae > Paraliomyxa. Next base: position 4,404 of record JBFIJN010000410.1, on the reverse strand, counting down.
GTGGCTGGAGGCGATCCTCGCCCAAGCCACGGCGGACCTCGAGCTCGTCATCGTGGTGAGCCACCATCGGATCGCGGACTTCTCGAGCGCGAGCCCGACCACGGGGACGCAGCTGGCGGAGGCCCTGGCCGCAGCGCCCGGGGTGGTGCTCCACCTCACCGGCCACGGGCACTCGAATCGCTCCGCCCTCCACCCCCCTCGCACGGCGAGCCCAGACAATGGCTACTGGGAGCTCATGCTGGCCTCGACGGTCGACTTTCCCATGCACACGCGCCTCATCGAGATCGTCGACGAGCGCACCGGATTCCTCTCGATCTACATCACCAACCTCGAGCACAACTCGCCGACCGACAGCCTCGCCCATCATGGTCGCGAGCTGGCCGCCGCAAAGCGGGCCTTCGGCAGCCTCCTCGGGCCCGGCGACGTGGACGCGCTCTGGGCCGACGATGTGCCGCACCAGAACCTGCTGCTCCGACTCGCGATCCCCGACGAGCTCCGCGACTCCTTGGCCACGCTCGACTGGCCAACCGAGATCGAGTCCGAGCAGACGCTCTTGCAGCTCCCCGCACCGCCGTGAGCACGCAGCTGTACTGTTGACCCGAGTGCGAGTGCGAGTACGAGTGCGAGGCTTCCTTCGAACGCTCGGCCCAGCTACCCGCCGTAGCGGTCGCGCAGCGCGGTCGCCGTCCGCACGTCGAGCGCACCGTCCACGGTAAGTCCCTCCCGCCGCTGAAACGCTCGCAGTGCGAGCGCGAGCGGATCACCACCCTGTTCCTGCTTGGCCTGCGCTCCTCCAGCGCCGTCCGCCGCCCCGAACCCGAGGTTCACGAGCCGTGCGTAGGCACCCCGGCCCTCGTTGGCGGGGCCGAGACCACCGATCGACAGCTCGACCGTGACGGAGTCCATCAACCGTAGCGTGGCCGTGGTGTCGCCCGCTCGTAGCGGGATCTCGATGAGCTCTTGGTCGTCCGCGCTCAGCTCTCCCTCGATTGTGCGATCGCCGATCGTCAGCACATAGGGCACCGCACCGAACGCTGCTGCGAACCCGCTGATGCCCTGGAGCCGCAGGCGGAGCATGTCGTCGGGCCGTAGCTTGAAGGTCACGCGTTGGTTGGAGCGGACCTCGATCCCGGCGACGTCATTCAGCTCGGGGATCCGAACCTCGTCGCCCAGCATCAGCAGGTCGGGGCTGGAGCGCAGCTCGCGAAGCGGTGCGTTGGCGGGATGCTCCCACAGTGCGGACCAGTGCTCGAAGCCATGGCGCTCTGCGATGTTCCCGATCCAGTCGCCGGGCTCGACGGTGTGCGTTGTCGTCATGGATGTGCCTGCGGGGGGTCGCCCCACGAAGTGACCTCGCTGCGGTTCAGGACTGGCTCGAGGTCCGGCGTCTCGCCGCGTTGGTCGAACACCTCGGCCTTCGACCAGAACGGGCGTCCTCGCTCCCATTCGATGGTGGCGCGGGTCCACGGGAACTCGTTGTCGGGATCCTTGGCGAACAACTCGATATGGAACACACCGTCGACCTCGCGCACCGACTGGGTGATGCTGCCGCCGAGGACCGACAGGTCGTCCCCGGGGACGAGCGGGAACTTCGGCCAGAATGGCATCACGTGCATGAAGGGCGATGGGCGTGCTTGGATGTGCGGCAGCAGGGGGACGGCAAGCCTGGACGTGTATAGGCCGCCGCGTTCCGCCGCGACCATCAGCATCCCGGATCGGAGGACCTTGATGCCTGGCTCCGCGGAGGCCGATTTCGAGGACGACCGGGAGGCGCGGGTCAGTGAGATTGTGACGATGCCATCGTCCGAGATATCGGTGACCTCGTAGCGCCACAGGTTTAGCAGCGGGACGAAGCCGGTGTCGGAGCTTCCAGAGGCCCACAACGAGTTGCTCTTCACGGTCCAGGTCTGCCCGAGGTGCCACTCGGGGACGAACGCACCGTTGGCCTCGGATGCGTCCATGCCGACTTGTTGCGCCGGGCGCTGCTCGTCCTGCGCAGGGCCCTGGACGGACGTGCATCCGAGGGCGAGGGGGAGCACCCATCGAATCGAGAAGGGGTTCATGGCTGCGGGCGCTCCTTCAACAGCTTCGCGACGTCCCCGCGGAGTACGCGGGGGTTGCCTCCACTCGGGGTCTCCGGGTGGCGAGCATCGCCCAGCGTGAAGGTGACCGCGAGTCGCGGTGCGCTCACATCGACCCCAGCATCGGTGGTGACGTTTCTCCACAACTGGTCGGGCGAGTCCCGGTCGATTCCACCATAGCGATTGAACCGCACGCGGTAGCGAAGGTGACGCTGCTCGACATCTTCCTTGAGGTTGACGTTCGTGTTTCCGTCGACGTCCGCAGGGAAGCCACTGCACGACAAGTCGGGCGGGAGCGTGTCGTTGTTCGCGTATAGAGTAGTCTTGCCCTCCATCAGTGTGGGGTCGAGCGCATCGGGTTGCCACAGCTCGGTGCGATAGCGAAAGACTGCATGGTTCCACACCGAGTGTGGTGTGACACCCCCTCGATCCCGAAGGTCCATGACCACCGGGCGGCCGGCATCTCGCAACTGGGCACGAAGGAAGTTGAGAAGCTCCGCCAGCCCTGCACCCGGAATCGAGCCGAAATCCGCCGGCGCGTCGCTGGGCTTTCGGTCCTGATAGGGTCCGCCGCGGCTCTTGCTCTCATTGATGAGCCAGTCTTTGCCGGGTTCCTTGTACTGCCCCGCGACCTCCGCTGCCAGCAGCTTGAGCTCCTCGCAGGTGAAGTGCACCCCATTATACGTCAGCCCCTCCGCAGGCGGAGGCTCATACAACACGGACGCCGGCGCAGCATCATCGCAGTGGCCCTCCCAGGCATCCCGCGACCCGTGCAGATCGCTATGATTCTCCCGCTCCCACAGCACCGCTCCCGAACGACCGAAGGCCTCCTCATACTTCTCCAGCGGCTTCATCGCGCCCGCCCACGCGGTCTCGTTGGGCTCCGCGCTCGAGTACGGGAAGAACCAGAAGTTCCATGGGATGAATGGCGTGCCGTCCGGATTGCGCGCCTGACCGGTGTCGGCCAGCAGGGCATAGAGCTGATAGTGGCTGGCGGGCGCGTGCACGTAGACATAGTAGTTGCCAGTCCCCAGCGCCCCAGTCGTTACATCGAGCCGCAACGGCTGCATCGGATCGTCGAGACGATGGAACACCCCCTGGGGGTCCATCACCTTGAGGCTGACGTCGTCGCGCCAGTCTGCGATGGATGCCGGCTTGCTCGTGGCGCCGAGCCCGATCTCCAGTCGGCCGCCCTGGTTGGAAGGGACATGGATTCGGTGGCAGCCCAAGCTTTGCTTGGCGATGATGGCCGCCTTGCGGCTATGCATCAGCGGCAGGGGCTGGATCAACTCGAGCGTGTTCTCGATGTTCGGTGCGACTCGTGTCCGCATACTAGTGGCCGTCCGTTAGCGCGGTGGTGGCCGCGACCATGAACCCGCGCCCGAGCTCGGGGAAATCCACCCGCACGGTCCCGGGCGGCAGCCGCTCCACCCGCGCGCGGCCCTGGCCATCGAGCTGTCCATCGACCACGACGCCCATCGGCAAGCGCACGGCGTAGCGCGCGTGGGGAATCGGCTGGTCGTCTTCGTCGGTGAGCTCGACCTCGAGGGCGTGCGCCCCGAGCACGTGCTGGTGGGTCTGATGCGCGCGGCGGCGCCAGGTGGGGTAGGCGTCGGTGCCGGCGGCCGAGGTCTCGCCGGGCGGGGGCGGCTGGATCCCGAGCGAGTCACCGAAGAACAGCAGCTCTACGCGCCGGTCGATGGGATCGTCGTTGCCGTCGACGGGCGCCTCGTCGAGCTCGTGGCCCGAGGCATCGAGGGGGAACGCATCGCCGCAGCCGTGCACGCGGATCTCGACCCCGGCCGGCAGCGTGGTGCCGTCGAATTGCATGGTCTCGGCAATCAGCACCCGGCGGGTCTTGGGACCGAGGATGCCGTCGTCCTGGAGCCCGCGCGTCTGCTGGAACCAGCGGATGGGGTCGGTGCCAGGGGGGCGCTGCGACCCGTCGCGCAGCGCCTCGAGCATGTGGCGATCCTCGGCCTGCCCCCAGCGACCCGCGCCCGGCAGCTCGGCGTCGTAGCGCGAGAGCCAGGCGTCGACGTCGTCGGTGAGGAACGCCTTGACGCTGCGGGCGCGCGCGAGCGAGAGCGCGGCATTGGTGTCGGTGGAGCCGACGGTGTCGGTGTGGCCGACCACGAGGAGCTGGCACGGAGCACAGCGATCGTACAGGGCCCGCAGCTCCGCGATGGCCTCGCGCGAGATCGGCAGCAGGAAGTCGCGCGCGGTGTCGAAGAACATGCCGACGAGTCGACCGAGCACGACGAACGGCTGAATGCTCAGCGTCTTCGGTTGCTCGGCGTCGAGCCGGACCGGGCCGAGCAGG
>JBFIJN010000409.1:0-8164 GCA_041600735.1 Nannocystaceae bacterium | reverse complement strand
CTCATTGCCACGTGAGTGGGGAACGCCGTCAGCGGGCCGCAGGGCAAGGCGCGAGGAGGGAGTTTGTCGGGTACAAGTGACTGACGAGCAACGCAGCCATGCGGCCCGGGGGCGGTGTTACCCGCTCGCGTGGCAATGAGGGACACCCCCTAGCGGCTACTGGGGCGCGCCCGGCGGAAAGAGTCGCCCCACATCGAGCTCCACCGCCGCAAAGGGCTCGATCCGGGCAACATCACCCTCACCCCACACCCCGAGCTCGACCCAGACCCCGCGATCGAGGTGCAGCGCCTCGAGGGTGCGCGCGAGGGGGTCGAGCAGCCAGTAGTGCGGTACGCCATGGCGCGCGTAGAGGCGTCGCTTGGTCACGCGGTCGTGGGCGGCGTTGCTGGGCGAGACGATCTCGCAGATCCAGTCGGGCACGATCTCGAGCGGTCGTTGCCCCCAGGGCGAGGGCAGCCGGGCGCGTCGCCAGCCGGCGAGGTCGGGCCGCACGATGTCGTGAACGTCGAGGCGCACGTCGACCTCCGGTAGAATCCACCATCCTCCGTGCCCGCCGCGGTCGTCGTCGTCATCGAACGGCCCGCCGATGAAGTGACCGAGGGCTCGCTGGGCCCGCCCGTGCTCGGGCGAGGGGCTGGGCGAGAGCTCCACGCTGCCATCGATCACCTCGGCGCGAACCTGCTCCGGGAGCGCGCGCAGGGCCTCGTAGGTCGCCTTGGCGCGCGCGAGCGTCATCGCGACCACGATAGCACCTCTGTGCTCGCGCGAGGACGTCTCGCGCTGGCCACCAACACGAAGGGCGCTCCCCCTGCGGGAAGCGCCCTTCGCTCGAGCGGGCTCGGTCGCTACTCGATGATGTCGGCCGCGGTGCGCGGGGCCAGCTTGTAGGCGCCGAACGAGAACGTCATGACCCCGGTGAGCGCGGTGAACGAGTCGTCGACCGCGGGGTTGGGCCAGGTGGCGATCGTGAAGAACACGTCGTCGAGCAGCAGCACGTCGTCGACCTCCCACTGGCCGAACATGTCGGCCGCGGCGGTGACGGTGACGTTCTGCACGGTCACCAGCACGCCCTCCCAGTCCTCGGCGGCGGGACCGGATCCGACCACGTCGGGGCTGAGCACCTCGGGCGCGGGTACGGGGCCGCTGCCGGAGGCGGTCACGTCGCCGGGGCCCGCGATCTGCAGCTGCGACTGGTCGAAGAACTCGTCGTACTCACCACACAGGGTGACCACATCGCCGGCCGAGGGAACGAAGGCCCCGGCCATCGGCATGTAGACCGAGATCCCCGAGAACGCACCGCCACCCGGGTCCTGCACCCAGAAGGTGTCTCCGCCGAAGTCCCACTGGGTGGTGACCACGACATCCTCGACCAGCACGAGATCTCCGACCGGGACCATGCCCTGCTGGATCTCGTAGATCGATGCGGGCGAGGCCGCGTCGCCACAGGGCACCAGCGTGGCATCGTAGTCGTTGGCGTTGCGCGGGGCGATCTTGTACTCGCTGAAGGTGTAGCGGATCGGGCCGCACAGCCTGGCGAACTCGGTGCCCGGCAGCACGTCGAGGAAGTCGGGCGTGCCGAACAAGAAGAAGTTGGTCGCCGCCATGTTGTCGTCGACGTGGAAGTCGCCGAACTGGTTGTTGGCATCGATGGCGACGACGTTGGAGAGGCACACGGGCACGCCCTCGTAGCTCTCGGCGCCCTCGGCCCCGACGACGACGGCGGCGCTGTCCACCATGGGCGGGGTGGGAATCGTGCCGGTACCGGTGACGGTGATGTTCGCGGCATCGGTGATGGTGATCTGCGACTCGTCGAAGAACTCGTCGTACTCGCCGGTGAGCGTGACCACGTCGCCGGGCGACAGCGGGACGGCCGTCACCACGTCGGCGTACATGAACACGAAGATCCCGGAGAACGGGCCGCCCTCGGCCTCCTGTACGAACACGGCGCCGTCGTTCACCTGCACCGGGCTCACGACGACCACGTTGGTGAGCGTGACGGGCCCCGGGGCCACGGTCCCCATCTGGATGTCGTAGATGGTGGTGCCCTGCGGGTCGCCCGTCGGACCGGTGGGCGCGGTATCGGTGCCGGTCTCGTCGACGGTGCCGTTGCCGGGGCCGTTGCCGGTTGCACCGGTGGGATCGCTCGTCCCCTCGGTCATGCCGTTCATGTTGGGGTCGTCGCTCAAGCAACCAGAGGCGGCGAGCGAAGCGGCGCCACAGACGAGCAAGCTCTTAGACCATCGTGTCCATCGCATCATGCGCGCGAGCGTCGACGAGGGGCGGAGGGCTGTCAAGGACGATGGATGCGCCTGACTCCATGACGCGAGCGGCGCGGGCGTGAGTACGGTCGAGGGGTCACGCCGCTGCGCCAGACTTTGGCCCCACCCCGCCCACCCCGCCCGCTCCGACCGCGCGGACCGTAACCGGCACCCCGCCCTCGGGCGCGAGCGTGACGTTGCGCCGTACGGGGCGAGGCGCCTGGGGGTTGCGCAGCGCGACCTCGAACTCGCGCAGGAGGGTGCCCAGCACCACGCGTAGCTCGAACCCGGCGAACGCGGCCCCGATGCAGCGGCGGTGGCCGCCGCCGAACGGGAGCAGCTCGTGGGGACCGAACTTGCGCTCCAGGAAGCGCTCGGGGCGGAAGACCTCGGGCTCGGGGTAGAGCGCAGGGTCGCGGTGCACGCCGAGGATGCTCGCCGACACGGCGTAGGGAGGCTCGAGGTGGTAGCCGCCGAGCTCGGTCGGCTCGTGCAGCGTGCGGAGCACCTCGGTGACGATGGGGTAGAGGCGCAGCGACTCGTTGCACACCGCGTCGAGGTAGGGGAGCTTGGCGAGTGCCTCGGGCTCGGCGTCGGCAGGCAGCGCGCCGAGCTCTTCGCGGAGTCGCTCGGCCACCGCGGCGGGGCGGCCGATCGCATCGACGGCCCAGCACAGGGCGATGGCCGTGGTCTCGTGCCCGGCGAACAGGAGCGTGCGCAGCTCGTCGCGGATCTCCTCGTCGTCGAGTCCCCCATCGCGGTCGTCGCGGGCCTGCAGCAGCATGCTGAGCACGTCCTCGCCGTCGCCGCGGGTGCGGGTGCGCTCGAGCTGCTCGCGCAGGAGCCCGTCGAGCACCTCGAACGCGCGGCGGAACTTGGCGTAGGGCCCGAGCCCGAGCGGCGCGCGCTGCAAGAACGGCATGAACAAGAACAGGGGGTGAGCGGTGGCGACCATCGCGGTGATCGCCCGCGAGAACTCGGCCACGCGCTCGCGCTCTTGCACGCCGAACACGGTCCGTAGGATCACCTCGAGCGAGATCCTCTGGGTGAGCTCGTGCAGCGGTACGGGGCCCGTGCCGACGGCCGAGCCGAGCACCTCGCGGGTGATCGCCTGCATCGCACGCGCGTAGGCCCGCATGCGCGAGCCGTGGAACGAAGGCATGATGAGCTGACGGTGGCGACGGTGCTCCTCGCCGTGCAGCTGGAACACCGAGCGCATGCCCGTGAGCGGGGTGATGCCCTTGGCGGCAAACGGCAGGTAGGTCGAGCCCGGCGCGGCGAAGATCTGCTTGACCAGCTCGGGGCGGGCCGTCATCACCACGTTGCCGTTGATCGTGGGCACGAGGATCGGGTCGCCGTAGCGCTGGAACCACCCCGGCATCGAGGTCATGGGGCGCGCGAGGACCTGGTAGGTGGCCCACAGGCGGATCGCCGGGCCGGGAGGTCGATCGGACATGCCCGCAGCCTACGCGGCCGGGACCGCGGCGCCCACGGGCCCGAGGCGCCAGACGGGTGACCGATCGCGCCAAGCGGCGGGGCGCGAGCGCTCAGCGCGTGCGGGACTCGCGTCGGTGCTCGGCCGGAGTGTGGCCGGTCCAGCGGCGAAAGCAGCGATAGAACGCGCGCGGGTCCGCGTAGCCGAGCATGAAGGCGATCTCGCGCACCGAGAGCTCGGGGGTGCGCAGCAGCTGCAGCGAGCGCTCGCGACGGACGGTGTCGAGCTGCTCGCTGAACGAGGTGCCGAGCGCTTGCAGGCCACGCTGGAGGCTGCGCGAGGACACGCCCAGGGTGCGCGCCACCGCGGCTTGATCGGTCGCGCCCGACAGGAGCCCCTCGTCGATCGCCGTGCGCACGCGAGCGTCGAGCGGCTCGGCCGCGGGGACCGGTCGTCGCGTACGCTCGAGCGCCTCGACCTGCTGCTGTAGATACTTGCCCATCGTGAGGTCGGCGCCGAGGATCGGCAGCGCCAGCGCGGCCTCCGCGAAGCACACGCCGGTGAAGCCAGCCTCGAAGCGCACCGGGGCCTCGAACACCTGCTCGTAGCGCGGCATGGGATGGCGCTGCGCGTGACGGAAGCACACCTCGACGGGCGGGCGCATGCCGGGGTTCATGCGACGCGCAGTGAAGGCCAGCGCGGCGATCATCATCTCGAGCGGCTCCGCCATCGCCTCCACGCGGGGCTCGTGGCCGAACGCCACGCGAGCGTGACCCTCGCTGCGCTCGATCGTCATCACGAGGTGAGGGTCGGCGATGCGGCAGTAGCGGGCGTACAGCTCGAGCGCACCGCCGAGATCGCGGCAGTGGCTGCACGCATAGCCGAGCACCCCGAGGTTGCGGGGCGTGAGGTAGCTGGCGTACTCGAGGCCGAGCGCTCGCCCGGGGAAGCGCGCGAGCATCTCCTCCCACAGGCGGATCAGCGACTCATAGGCGACGAGCGCATCGGGATCTCGCAGCTCGTCGGAGGTGAGACCTGCGATCCGGATCGAGTCGCGGGGATCGAGCCCCAGCGTGGCGCAGTACGCGATCAACGCCAACGGCAGCGACGCGAACACGAGGTCGTCGGTGGCCGGGGAAGGGCGCATGGCGAGCCCGTCGAGGATACGCTGCGGCTCCAGCCCCGCCTACGCACGGGTGCAACCCACGGCTGGGTGCGAGTGCGACCTCCGGCCGACCCTCGCCAACTGGCCAAGATGCGGGCTAGGGCGCTCGTCGAGGCAAACCGTCGACTAACGTCGTCTCGAGGCCCTGCCGATGGGCCGGCTGTCGTAGGATCATCCGCCGTGAGTCTGACCGCGCCATGCTCTCGCCCCCCTCGCGCCTCGCTGCCGAGCATCCTGTTGATCTTGTCGCTGCCCGCGTCCGCCTGTCTCGACGTCCCGGACGAGGTGATGGTCCCCCCGACGGTATCTGGAAGCGGGACGGGCACGACGACGCTCGTGCCGACCTCGTCGGACTCGAGCTCGAGCTCCGACTCGAGCTCGAGCAGCGAGACCACGGTGGGCGTGGACGATGCGACGACCACCGACGGCACGTCCTCGACCACGGGCTTCATGTGTGGCGATGGCGTCGCCGACCCCAATGAAGCGTGTGACGGCGACGACCTCGACGGCGAGACGTGCGGCTCGCAGGGCTTCGATGGGGGCACGCTGGCGTGTGGGCCCGCCTGCATCTTCGATACCTCGAGCTGCTTCCGCTGCGGCGACGCGGTCATCGACGAGGGCGAGGAGTGCGACGACTTCGACCTCGACGGAGAGAGCTGTGCCTCGCTCGGCTTCGACGCGGGCATCCTCAGCTGCTCGGTCTCGTGCACGTTCGACACCAGCGTCTGCTACGTGTGCGGGAACGGGGCGCTCGAGCCGGGAGAGGTGTGTGACGAAGACGACTTCGGCGGCGAGACCTGCCAGGGTCTGGGGCTCGGCTTCAGCGGCGGTGCGATGGGTTGTGACTCCGATTGCACGTACGATCTGAGCGGGTGCTTCGCGTGCGGCGATGGCGACGTAGACCCGGGGGAGGCGTGCGACGGGGCCAACCTGGCCGGCCAGACGTGCGTGAGCCAGGGCTTCGACGCCGGCGCGCTGAGCTGCGGGCCGGGGTGCGTGTTCGATGCCTCGGGCTGCATCTCGTTCGCGTGCGGCAACGGGGTGATCGACGGCTCCGACCAGTGCGACGGCGCCGATCTGGGCGGAGCGACGTGCGTGAGCCAGGGCTTCGACGGCGGCACGCTGAGCTGCGCGCCGGGCTGTGCGTTCGACACCAGCGCCTGCTTCGCGTGCGGCGATGGTGCGATCGATGCGGGCGAGGCGTGCGACGGGGCCAACCTCGGCGGGCAGACGTGCATCTCCCAGGGCTTCGACGCCGGCATGCTCGGCTGCTCTCCCGCGTGCGCGTTCGATACCTCGGGCTGCATCTCGTTTGCGTGCGGCAACGGGGTGATCGACGGCACCGACCAGTGCGATGGCGCCGACCTTGGCGGGGCCACGTGCGTGAGCCAGGGCTTCGACGGCGGGATGCTGGCGTGCGATGCGAGCTGCGTCTACGACACCAGCGGGTGCTTCTCGTGCGGCGATGGGATGATCGATGCGGGCGAGACCTGCGACGGCGCCGACCTTGGCGGGGCCACGTGTGTGAGCGAGGGCTTCGACGGCGGGATGCTGGCGTGCGATGCGAGCTGCGTCTACGACACCAGCGGGTGCTTCGCGTGCGGCGATGGGATGATCGATCCGGGCGAGTCGTGCGACGGGGCCAGCCTGGGCGGGGAGACCTGCGCGAGCCAGGGCTTCGACGACGGGACGCTCGCGTGTGACGCGAGCTGTGCGTACGACACGAGCGGCTGCTACGCGTGCGGCGATGGCACGGCCAATCCCGGCGAGTCGTGCGATGGGGCCGATCTGGCTGGGGCCACCTGCATGAGCCAGGGCTTCGACGACGGCACGCTGGCGTGCGATGCCAGCTGCGCCTTCGACACCAGCGGCTGCTACGCATGCGGCGACGGGATGATCGATCCGGGCGAGGCGTGCGACGGGGCCAACCTCGGCGGTCAGACGTGCATGAGCGAGGGCTTCGATGACGGCACGCTCGGCTGCTCGGCCTCGTGCACGCTGGACACCTCGGGCTGCATCTCGTTTGCGTGCGGCAACGGGATCATCGACGGCGCCGACGAGTGCGACGGCGCCGATCTCGGGGGAGAGGATTGCGTGAGCCGAGGCTTCGACGGCGGCACCCTCGAGTGCACCCCGGGCTGCACGTTCGAGACCGGCGGCTGCTACGTGTGCGGCGATGGAATGGTCGATCCGGGCGAGTCGTGCGATGGCGCCGACCTCGACGGGCAGACCTGCGACGGCCTCGGCATGGGCTTCACGGGAGGTACGCTCGCGTGCGACGGCACCTGCGGCTACGACACGAGCGGGTGCACGAGCGTCCCTCGCCCGGTGGCCGGGCAGGTGGTGCTCACCGAGATCATGCGCAACCCCGAGGTCGTGCCCGACGGCCTCGGTGGCGAGTGGCTCGAGCTCTACAACCCCACCGGCGCGGCCTATCAGCTCGGCGGCTGCACGCTCGAGGTGGTTGCGCCGGCGGCCAGCGTCACCATCGACATGGATCTCGAGATCCCCGCGGGCGGCTACCTGGCGCTGGCCGAGACCAGCATGGCCGGGCCGGGGTTCCTCGCCGACTACGAGTGGGCCGCGGGGGGCCTTCCGCTGCCCGACGACACCGCCGAGCTCATGCTCGTCTGCGATGGAATCACCGTCGACTCGGTGACCTACGACGATGGCGTGACGTTCCCCGCCGACACCCCGGGCACCGCGCTCAACCTCGACCCGCTGCTCCTCGATGCGGTCGCCAACGACACGGGCAGCAACTGGTGCCCCGCGATCGCCTCGTACGACGGCGATCTCGGTACCCCCGGGTTCGCCAATACCTCGTGCGATCCGGTCTACTCGATCGACTACTGCCGGCTTCAGTTCCCGCAGGTGATCAACGACGCACCCGATGCGATGGTGACCGTCTACGGGCGGCTCTACATCGCGGGCCTCACCGATCTGTCCACGGGCAACGATGCGGCCAGCTCGGTGACGGGCTGGGTGGGCTACGGGCCCGATGGCAGCGATCCTTCCGACCCCTCGTGGGTGTGGACCGAGGCGGTTCCCAATCCCGGCTGGGACGGGGCGGCGGCGGGCGAGCCCAACAACGACGAGCACCAGGCGGACCTCATCGTGCCCGCGGTCGGTGACTACGACTTCGCCTACCGCTTCACGGGGAACTTCGGCTACGCCTTCACCTACTGCGATGGCGACGGCCCGGGTAGCACCAACGGCTACCTGCCCGCCGATGCCGGCCAGATGACGTCCGCGCTCTAGTTGGCGGCTGCTACCATCACCCGAGATGGTGGCTCGTCAGGCAGGGGT
>JBFIJN010000408.1:0-8168 GCA_041600735.1 Nannocystaceae bacterium | reverse complement strand
GGCGCGGGGCTATGCGCTCGTGTGCGTGATGCCGGAGAAGATGTCGGTCGACAAGCAAGTGGCGCTGCGATCCCTCGGCGCACGGGTGATCATCAGCCCCAACGCGCCGCCCAGCAGCCCCGACAATTTTCGCAACATGGCTGCACGCCTGGCGACCGAGCACGGGTGGTTCCTCACCGATCAGTTTCGCAACCCGATCAACGTGGAGGTCCACGAGCGCACGACCGGCGCCGAGATCCTCGAGCAGACCGGCGGTCGGGTCGGCGCATTCGTGGCGGGGGCGGGCACCGGGGGCACGATCACCGGCGTGGGCCGACGGCTCCGCGCGGCGCTCCCCGGGGTGAGGATCGTGCTCGCCGACCCCGTGGGCTCGGCGCTCGCCCAGTGGGTGGAGCACGGCACCCTCGGCCCCGACGGCACCTATGCAGTGGAGGGCATCGGCGGCAGCGAGCCCCCCGAGATCCTCGACCGCAGCGTGATCGACAGCGCCGAGTCCATCGACGACGCCGAGAGCTTCGCGATGGCGCTGCGACTGGTCCGCGAGGAGGGCCTGCTGGTCGGCGGCTCGGCGGGGACCAACGTGGCCGCAGCCCTGCGAGTGGCCAGCCGCGGCGATCTGAGCGGCCCCGTGGTCACGGTGCTGCCCGACGCCTGGGACCGCTACCGAGCCCAGCCGTGGACCCGCGGCTAGCCCCCCGCGCGAGCTCGCCCCTCCTGACAGTATGTGTCGCCAGCCCCGCGCCGGAGCGTGGCCGGAGTCGCGCGCGTCGGTCAGACTGCACTCGTTCCCGATGAGCGCACCCGCTCGTCGAGGTCACCCACTCACCACGTCGATCCTGGATCTCGCCTCCCGCCTGCCGCGGGACCCGGCGACTCCGCGATCGGACGTGCGAGGAACGCCATGTCCACGCTCCACGAACCCAAGACCCGACAAGAGATTCAACACGCGTTCGACCAGCTGCTGCGCCGCCACCAGGCCCGCGCCTCGCAGATCTCCACCAAGGCCGAGGAGGCCGAGGCCCGCAAGCACCGCGAGCTCGTCGAGAACGCGGCCGCGTACACGGTCGAGAGCATCGTCAATGGCCTCGCCAAGCTCCAGCTGGGCTTTGGCCGCGCGGTCGACGAGATCGCAGCGCAGCTCGACGAGGAGTCGAGCAAGCGCGGCCAGCTGCGGCGGGCCATCGAGGTCGAGCGGGCGCGCCTCGAGCAGCTCGAGGGCACCGTCGTGGCCGCCGAGACCCTGGCGATCCTCGAGCAGGACCACCGCCGCTCGCTGGCCGAGCTCGACGAGCAGGTCGGCGGCGCGCGCAAGACCCTCGGCGACGAGAGGGTGGCCACGCGCGAGGGCTGGCAGCGCCAAGAAGACGAGCTCGCGCGTGCGGCCCAGGCCCACGCCGAGCTGCAGGCCAAGCAGCGCCAGCAGGCCGAGGAAGAGCGCGCCTACGAGCTCGCCCGCGTGACGCAGGTCGAGGCCGACGAGCGCGCCGCCGAGCGCCAGAAGCTCGAGCGCGAGCTCGGCGAGCAAGAAGCCGCGAAGGCCAAGGACTGGGCCGCGCGCGAGAAGGTGCTCGACGAGGATGCAGCCCGCATCGAGGAGCTGCGCACCAAGGTCGCGGGCTTCCCCGAGGCGCTCGACAAGGCCGCCAAGGAGGCGCGCGAGAAGGCCATCGCCTCGCTGCTGCGCGACGCCAAGCACGAGAACGAGCTGCTCGAGAAGCAGCAGCGCGGCGACATCAAGGTCTTCGAGCTCAAGGTCCAGACCCTCGAGCAGCGCATCGCTCGCCAGGCCGCGCTCATCGAGGAGCTCGGCAGCAAGCTCGACCACACCATCGCCAAGTCGCAAGACCTGGCCGCACAAGCCTTCCACCCCCACGCCTGAGTCGGAGCACCACAGCCATGAAGACCGTCACCAATCGCAGCACCAAGACGGAGATCCTGTCGGCGTACAACGCCGCGATGCGCGAGCTCAAGGCGCTCAAGTCCCAGCCGCCCGCGGCTCGCCCGGCCATGAAGGCCCTCCCCCCCTCGCCCTCCGAGACCGCTGCGGGCGGCGAGATGTCGATCGCCGACATCATCACGCGCCTCAAGGGTCTCACCACCAACATCGGGGAGTCGGCCAGCGCGCTCCAGGGCGAGCTGACCGCCGAGGCCACCACCCTCGCCAAGCTGCGCGAGCAGGCCGAGGCGGTCACCGGAGAGCTTCGCACGCTCCACGGCATCGAGGTGACCGAGGACGCGCTCGCCGAGCTCATCGCGCGTCACACCGAGCGCCGCGAGGCGACGGACCTCGAGCGGCGGCAGCGCAAGGAAGCGCTCGACAAGGAGCTGAGCGCGGCCCGAGCCGCGTGGAAGGAGGAGCAGGACACCTACGCGCGCAAGGCCAAGGAGACGGCACGCGAGCTCGAGACGGCCCGCAAGCGCGACATGCTCGAGTACGAGTACGGGCGCAAGCAGCTCGATGCGCAGCGCGACGACGAGCGCGCCCAGGCGCGCAAGCGCTTCGACGAGGAGCTCGCTGCGCTGCGCGAGCGCGTGCTCGAGGACTGGCGCGTGCGAGAGCTGCAGCTCGCCAAGCGCGAGCAGGAGTGGTCCGAGCTCCGCGCCAAGAACGATGCCTTCGAGGGCGAGCGCGACGCCGCCGTCAAGAAGGCCGAGCAGGAGGGCATGGGCATCGCACGCCGCCAGGCCAAGGCGCAGGCCGACCTGCTCACCAAGGACTACGAGGGCACCCGCCGCGTGTTCGAGCTCCAGATCGAGGCGCTCGAGCAGACCATCGCCAAGCAAGATGCCCAGACCAGCGAGCTGTCGCGCCAGCTCGAGGGCGCCCGCAAGCAGACCACCGAGCTCGCGATCAAGGCCATCGACGGCGCCTCCAATGCCTCGTCGTTCGCCGCCATCAAGGAGATCGCGCTCGAGCAGGCCAAGAACTCGCCCAAGAGCAAGTAGGCCGCCACGCCGGGCACGAGCCGCGGGTACGGGAGCACACGCTCCACGGGCCCGCGGCTCGACCGCGTCTAGCCGCCGCAGAGCATCGGGTCGTCGACCGGGAGCCGCCGCGAGGTAAAGCCCACCGTGAGGTCATAGGCCGTCTCCCCCATGATCGACGTGCAGTTGTCGGTGGGGCCCACGCCGCCGAGCAGCTGGGCCAGCGGCACGGATCCATCGGGGCACCCGCCGCAGTCCGCGTGGGCCGAGCCCGAGCACTCACCGAGGCAGGAGCACAGCGCCTGCGCCTCGGAGGCCACCAGGCACCCGGTCAGCTGCCCGGCCGCGCGCTGCTCGTTGGCATCGACGGTGACGGTGGCCACGATCGCGTGCAGCGGCACGGCATCGGGCGCGCCCCCGCCCGGCACGCAGTTGAACACGGTGCCGTCGTCGTCCTCCGCGTAGATGTGCACCGTGTCGCCCGCCCCGAGCTCGAACGAGTACGTGCCCCCCAGGCCGTCGCTGCTCGCCGCCGGCTCGGAGCACGTGCCCGAGGCGCCGGTCGGCTGCCACTGCGAGACCGCGGCGTCGAAGCCCGCCATGCGCGGATCGGAGGCCGTGGTGGCCTCGGTGCACAGGTCGCTCGCGTCCGTTCCGATGCCCGAGCCAATGCGCAGCTCGGCGCTCCCCGCCGCATCGTCGCGCGAGGTCACGGTGAGCATGATGTTGAGCTTGTAGGCGTCGATGTCGGCCGCCCACGTGTTCTCGAGCAGCACGCCCTGGATCGCCTCGCCGTCGGGCTGGCCATCGCCATCGCCGTCGCCGATCTGCACGATGTCGATGCAGTCGAAGCGATAGGTGGCCGGAAACATCACCTCGCCACCTGCGGTGGTGTCGGCCGTGGGCTCGACCGCCGTCTCCGAGCCCGACGCCGTCGCATCCCCGCTGCCGCTGGCGCTGGCCGTGGGCAACACGTTGGTCCCCCCATCATCGCCGCCGCAGGCCCCCGAGCCCAGCAGCACGCCCACCAGCACGCACCCCCTGCGAACCCCCGATGTGATCGAAGCCGTCATGAAAGCCATTGCACGCGAGCGTATCACGCAAGCCCGCGCACGACGTGCTTGCCCCGCGGCGCGCCGCCATGTCTCAATGCCCCGGTGCCGATCCCTCACCCCGGCCCAGTCCCGCTTCGCCGCGTTCGTCCCGGCACCCCCTCGCCTCGCCGCTGGCCCGGGCCCGCGCTCGCGCTCGCCTTGCTCGCCGGGCTGGCCCCGACCGCAGCGGAGGCCGGCGGCTTCGAGATCCCCGACCTCGGGGCCCGCGCGCTCGGCCGTGGCACGGCCAACGTGGTCGGCGTGAACGATCCCACCGCGCTGCACTACAACCCGGGCTCCCTGGCCAAGCTCCGCGGCACGCGGCTGCTCTACAACCATAGCCTCGTGTGGCACGACACACGCTTCACCCGCGACACGCTCTCCGACGCCTGGGGCGACGACGCCGGCACCACCTTCGCGCCCGCTCGCAACGCCAAGAGCCTGTTTCCGCTGGGCCTGTTCCTCGCGCTCTCGACCGACTTCGGGCTCGAGAACTGGACGTTCGGCGCCGGCGTGTATGGCCCGCACTCGGTCGGCAAGCACGACTACCCCGAGTACGGACCGCAGTCGTTCATGCTCACCGACATGAACGTGCTGATGGTCTACTACTCGCTGGCCGCGGCGTGGAAGCACAAGGACAAGTTCGGCATCGGCGTGACGGCGCAGTATGTCGATCTGCTGCAGCTCGACTACTCGCTGGTCATCGACAGCACGTTCACCACCGGCCTGAACCCGGTCCCCAGCGATGCCAGCACCCAGCTGACCAGCGAGCTCAAGCTGCGCGACCGCACGAGCGGGACCGCGATCGTGGGCATGTGGTACCGCCCGCACCGCCGCGTCGAGCTGGGCCTGGCCAGTCGCGTGGTGCCGATCTTCCTCCAGCCCAAGGGCACCATGGAGGTCGACAAGCCCACCCTCGTGACCGACGACATCACCGTCACCATGCCGCTCACCCTGCCCGCCTACGTGCGCGGCGGCGTGCGCTACATCCACGAGACCAAGGATCGCGA
The DNA here is from genome assembly GCA_041600735.1 of Nannocystaceae bacterium. Taxonomy (GTDB): domain Bacteria; phylum Myxococcota_A; class Polyangia; order Nannocystales; family Nannocystaceae; genus Paraliomyxa. The sequence continues at coordinate 3,139 of JBFIJN010000408.1, read as the reverse complement.
GTGGTTCGACCTCGAGCTCATGGCGCAGTGGGAGAACTGGTCGGTGATCAAGGCCTACGACGTCGAGGTCGACGGCCAGATCTCCGGGCAAGACATCCAAGATCTACACCTCACCAAGCAGTGGCGTGACACCGTCTCGGTGCGCCTCGGCGGCGACGTACACGTGATCCCGGGCCACCTCACGCTGCGCAGCGGCGGCTACTTCGAGAGCGCGGCCACCCCCAACGCGTACTCGCACCTCGACTTCCCCTCGTTTCGCCGCGGAGGCATCGGCGCCGGCCTCACCGCGGGCGGGCGCGGGGTCTACGGCACGGTGGGCTTCATGCACGTGTTCCAAGAGAAGCGCCACGTCGACGAGCTCACCGGCAAGGTGTTCCAGCAGCGGCCCGTGCGGCCGTGTCCCGATCGCTGCGGCGGCGCCTCGGGGGTGCCCGCCAACGCCGGCACCTTCACCTCGCGCTACGAGATCCTCAACGTGGGCATCGAGCTGCGCTTCGCCGAGCTGCTCGCCAAGCGGCGCGCGGGCAAGAAGCGCAAGGCCACCGAGCCCTCGATCCCTCCCACCGCGCCCGACATGAGCCGCCCCGAGCCCCAGCCGGCCGAGGAGCTCGACCCGCTCGACGCGGACGTGGGCGAGGGCGTGACCGACGAGGTGAACGAGGACGTGAACGAAGGCGCGAATGTGGACCCCGACGCGGAGCCCGTCGACGAGCCGGCCCCCGCTAGCGCGCCCTAGACCCGACCCCACCCGCGGCCGGGCGTGCTACGCTCCCGCTCCGTGAGAGACGAGGCGGCGCGCCCCGAAGGCTCGACGCTGCCGCGGTGCCCTCACTGCGGCGGAGATCACCCGGCGCACCTGCTCAAGTGCCCCGACACCGATCTCGGGCTGCCGCTCGAGGGTCGGGTGCTGCACGGCAAGTTCCGCTTCACGCGGCAGCTCGGCCGCGGCGGCATGGCAGCCGTGTGGGCGGCGCTCAACATGCTCGTCGAGCGGCGCGTGGCGATCAAGATCATCCGCCCCGAGGCCGGGCGCAGCGAGGAGACGGTGGCCCGCTTCCGCGCCGAGGCCAAGGCCGCTGGCCGCATCGGTCACCCCAACGTGTGCGAGATCCTCGACTTCGGGCTGGGGCCGCTCGGCCCCTACATCGTGATGGAGCGGCTCGAGGGCAAGAGCCTCGGCGAGCTGATCCGCGCCGAAGAGCGCCTCGATCCCGGGCTCGCCGCGACGATCGTGCGCCAGGCCCTCGCCGGGCTCGAGGCGGCGCATCGGCGCGGCATCATCCACCGCGACCTCAAGCCCGAGAACGTGTTCATCCACCAGCCCGAGGTGGGCCCCCCGATCGTGAAGATCATGGATTTCGGGGTCAGCAAGTTCACCGACGGCAGCAGCGAGGTCGAGACCGAGCACGGGGCGCTGCTCGGCACGCCCGAGTACATGTCCCCCGAGCAATTCAAGGGCGCCTCGAGCTCCGACGCACGCACCGACGTGTGGGCGATGGGCGCGATCCTCTACAAGGTGCTCACCGGCAAGACCGCATTCGCCGGCGGCAGCGTGCCGGGCACGCTGCTCATGGTCACGAGCGACGATCCCACCCCGGTGGGCGAGCTCGTGCGGGGCGTGCCAAGCGAGCTGGTCGAGATCGTGGAGCGATGCCTGCGCAAGGATCCGGACGAGCGCTTCCAGACCGCGCAGGAGCTGGCGCAGGCGCTCGAGCCGTTCGACCTCGAGGGCCTCGGCGCGCTGGTGGTGCTCGACCCCCGCAACCCGAGTCGCGAGGAGCCGTCGGCGACGACGATCTCGGTGGGACCCTCGCTCGACGCCGACTCGCGTGCGAGCCCCAGGTCCAGCCGCGATGACGCGCCACCTTCGGGGGACGCGGACACGCTGCTGCCGACCACGCGATCGCGGCTCGCCCCCGAAGACGCGCGCAAGCCAGGTCGCCCCGAGCGACGCGCCTGGCTGCTGATCGCCGGGGTCACCGTGGTCGGTGCGGCCGTGCTCGTCGCCCTCACGCACGGCGATGCGCATGAGGAGCGCAGCGCGATCGTGAGCGATGCGGTGCCCACCCAGGTGGCGATGCACGAGGTCGAGGCCCACGCCACGAGCTCCGCTGGCGACGGCGCGGGCACGACGGGTCAGCCCGCAACCGCCCTCGCCGAGGGCAGCCTCACCGAGGCAACCACCGGAGATCCGGGCGCGAGCGCGGCGACGACTGGTGATCTCGCCCCCGCCGATTCCGGCGAGTCGGGCGATGCCGAGACCACGACCGGCGAGGCGCTCATCCTCGGCGACGAGCCGACCACCGGGATTCCCGAGGGTCCCGACGAAGACGAGGCGAGCGAGGAGAGCGAGGCGAGCGAGGAGAGCGAGGAGAGCGAGGGCAAGAGCCCGAGCGGTCGCAGCCCCGCCTTCGACCCCGCCCATCCTCCGCCCACCCCGCCCGGCACCATTCGCGTGGGTCGCCTCCTCACCCTCGCCAAGCCCGGCCCCACCGGTACCCACACCGAAGCGCGCGCCTACTGCCGGAGCCTCGGCAAGCAGGGATTCGTGGGGGTGAAGAGCTGGACGCTCGCGGGCCCCCAAGGCGCGCGCAAGCTCGCCGCCTACGTCAAGAAGGGCAAGTACTGGACCACCGCGCTGCACAACGGCAAGGCGCTCGTGATCGCGCTACCGAGCAAGACTACGAGCTCGCTGGCGGCTGAGAAGAAAGGGCCACGGGCCCTCTGCATCGCCAAGTGGCCATAGGCCACCGTCGGCCCACATGACCCGGTTGCTTGGGATAGCATGCGCGGCATGTCTCGTTCTCCCGCCCCGTTCTCTGCCCCGCGGCTGGTCTGCGGCGCGCTAGTCTCTGCCCTGCTCCTGGCCAGCTGTGGCGATGCTCCCGCGACCACGGCCGCAGCCGCCCCCACCAAGCCCGTCGTCGCCGAGCCGGCCAAGCCCGTCGTCGACGAGCCGGCCAAGCCCGCCGTCGACGAGCCCACCAAGCCCACCGAGCCCGCCGCCGCCGGGCCCGATGACGCCCTCACCACGATTGGCGACTGCAACGAGCAACAGGCCAAGATCGCCATCGAGGCGAACGAGCGCGCCAAGCCGTGGAGCATTGCGCAGCACCTCGCCAAGAATTTCCCCGACATG
>JBFIJN010000407.1:0-8172 GCA_041600735.1 Nannocystaceae bacterium | reverse complement strand
CTGAGCTCGGGAATCTACTGGACGCGCACGGTCCCCCCCGAGGACAAGTCCGCCGCGTTCGTGCTCGACACCGGCAACGGCGAGCTGTCCTTGTTCCTCAAGCAGGAACCCACCGGCGAGGTCGTCTGCGTACGACCCCGCAAGTTCCCCGACAAGTGAGCGCCGCGAGGCTCAGGCCTTGGGTGCCCGACCGCGCACTCGATGCCAGATCTTCGCCACCACCGGAGTGAGCGCGATGGCCACGGGAATGCGGATCACCTTGGTCGCGCCCCAGCCCACCGCCGCCGCGGCGAAGGCTCCGGCCATCTGGTCTGCGCCCTCCACCTCGAAGCCCACCATGATGGCCACGAGGAAGCCCAGGTAGGTGAGCGCGGAGATGCTGAGCAGCACCACGATGCCGATCGCCCCGTACTCGACGAGGAGCTGCTGCAGCCGCCCCTTCTTCGCGCCCTCGACCTCGCCCGCAGCGGCGGTCGTGGTCTCGGTCTCGTCGTGTGCCTCGGCCTCGGCTGTCGCCACCTTGATTCTCTGGTTCATCGGCTCTCCGCTGCGACCACCGTGTGCAGCCGCGCCACCAACAGATCGACCGCGACCTGGTTGCGCCCGCCCTCGGGGACGATGATGTCGGCCCAGCGCTTCGAGGGCTCGACGAACTGCATGTGCATGGGTCGCACGGTGCTGTAGTACTGCTTGCGCACCGCGTCGAAGCTGCGGCCGCGCTGCTCGATGTCGCGCCGGATCCGGCGAAACACACGAATGTCGGCGTCGGTGTCCACGAACACCTTGATGTCGAACATCCCCCGCAGATCGGGATCGGCCAGCACCAGGATCCCCTCGACCACCAGCACGGCCCCGGGCTCCACCCGCCGCACCTCGGTCTCGCGCCGATGCGTGGTGAAATCGTAGATCGGCACGCCCACCGCCTTGCCCGCGCGCAGCTGCTTGACGTGGTCGACCATGAGCGCCGTATCGAGCGAGTCGGGGTGATCGAAGTTCAGCTCGCAGCGCTCCGCGTAGCTGAGGTCCCCGCGATCGAAGTAGTAGCTGTCGTGCTGGAGCAGCGCCACCGTGCCCCGCGGGAGCGCCTCGGTGAGGCGGCGCGCCACGGTCGTCTTGCCCGAACCCGTGGCCCCCGCGATCCCGACGACGAGCGTCATCACCGATCCCTAACACAGCCGCGCGTTCGCCGTCGCCGAGCTCGGCCCCGCCCTCCCGTTTTCGTGGATTAGTTGGGTCTCGCTGCAAGCACGGCTAGCGTGCGCGGTCGTGGCGCAGAGCAAGCGGCCCGGCTCGATCCTCCCCAGTCACCTGCTGTCGGGGGGTACGACGCTGCTCGGCGCCCTGCCGGGACTGGCCCCCACCTTCCTGGTGGTGGCGCTGCTGGCCTGCGTGCTGGTGCCGCTGCCCACCCCGCTCGTCGACCTGTTGCTGTCGGTGAGCCTCGCGGGCGCGGTGCTGCTGCTGGTGGCGAGCCTCGGCGTGCGCCGCTCGGCCGACTTCCTCAGCTTCCCCACGCTGCTGCTGTTGGTGACCCTCTATCGCCTCGCGATCAACGTCTCGACCACGCGGCTGATCCTCAGCCAGGCCGACGCGGGCCAGGTGGTCGACGCCTTCGCCTCGTTCGTGGTGCGCAGCGATCTGGTGGTCGGCAGCGTGATGTTCGGGATCATCTCCGTCATCCAGTACCTGGTGATCGCCCGCGGGGCCGAGCGCGTGGCCGAGGTCGCGGCCCGCTTCGCGCTCGACGGCATGCCCGGCCACCAACAAGCGATCGAGGCCGATCTCCGCGCGGGCCTGTGCTCGCCGGCCGAGGCCGCTCGCCGCCGCGCCGAGCTGATGGAGCGCTCGAGCTTCTACGGCGCGATGGATGGTGCGATCCGCTTCGTCAAGGGCGACGCGGTCGCGGGCCTCGCCATCACGGCCATCAACCTCGCGGGCGGCGTGGCCATCGGCGTCGGTCGCATGGGCTACACCTGGCAGGAGAGCCTCGACCTCTACGGGCGGCTCACCATCGGCGACGGCTTGCTCGCGCAGATTCCCGCGCTCCTGGTCAGCCTCGCCGCCGGCGTGCTGGTCTCGCGCGTGGACGAGGGCGGGCCCGAGCGCCGACTCGGTCGCTGGCTCGACCCCGCGATGCTGCTCGTGCCCGCCACGATGCTGTTCGTGCTGGCGCTCGTGCCCAGCATGCCCAGCCTGGCGTTCGCGACCACGGCGACCGCCCTGCTGAGCGGCGCGCTGCTGCTCGCGGCCCGGGTCGCGAGAGCTCGACCGACCCGCCCCGACGGCCCCCCGCACGTGCGGGTGCGGCTGCACCCCGCGGTCGTCGACGATGCCCGCGGCCTCGAGCGCGCGCTGGCCGAGCTCGGCAGCCGCTGCCATGCCGCGCTCGGCATCGAGGTGCCCCCCCTGCGACTGGCCCTCGACTCGGCCATGCCGGTCCACCGCTGGGAGATCCGCCTCGGCCCGCGGCTGCTCTTGCGCTGTGACGTCGACGGCCGCGCGACCGAGGACGCCGTGCTGCTCGCGACCTTCCGCGCCGTCATGGATCACGCGCCCTCGCTCGTCGACCTCCAGGCCCTGGAGGACGATCTCGAGCGACTACGCGCCACCCATCCCGTGCTGGTGCGGCGCGCCCTCGAGTCGCTCGAGCCCACCGATCTGCTCGCGATCGTGCGCGCGTTCCTGCGCGAGCGCCTGCCTCGACCTCCGCTGTCCGCAATCCTCTCCGTCGTCGCCGAGGACCGCCGCTTTCGCGAGCCCAGCGAGCGCCCACGCTTCGCCGAGCTCGTGCGCGAGCAGCTGGCCCCGCTGTGGGTCACCGACGTCCTCGATGGGCTCGCGCGCTTGGGGAGCGCTCACTGGATTCGCCTCAGCCCCGACGCGGAGGAGCAGCTCGCCGAGCACGTCCTCCTCGGCCAGGCCGGCCTCGAGCTGCGCATGCCCGCCGCCGCGCGTGCGGCCTGGCTCGAGGCCCTGCGCGAGGATCCGAGCGATCCGGAGGATCCGTCCGTCGAGCCCACGCCCGCCGAGCGCACGCCCGTCGAGCGCACGCCCGCCGAGCCCACGCCCGCCGCTTCGATGTCGACCCTCGCGCGGCTCGGACCCAGCCGCGTGAGCCCACGACTGCTGCTCACTAGCGCCCAGGCGCGCCCGGCCGCCGCGGCGCTCGTCGCTGGCGCCATCCCGCACATCCCGGTGCTGAGCATCGACGAGCTCGAGCGCGCAGGCCTCGAGCCGCCGTCCGAAGCTCGCTGGCTCGATCCACCCTGAGCCGCGCAATCTCTGCCCCTCGCTGCTCACCTCGCGTGGCGGCGGGGTCGCGGCGTGAGCCGCCCATCATGGTGGCCGATTGCGTGCGCTCTCGCATCGGTGGCAGCGTCCCCCGATGCCGCGACCGCCCATCACCTACTGGGACTACATCAAGGTCGAGCCGCTCCTCACCCTGCAGTCTGGCCTGGAGAGCGACGAGAGCGGGCTTTCGAACGACGAGGTCCTGTTCATCACGGTGCACCAGATCGACGAGCTGTGGTTCAAGCTGATCCTTCGCGAGATGATCGGCGTGCGTGATTGCTTTGCGCTGAGCCCAGTCCCCGAGCAGTCGCTGGCCTCGGCCGTCCGTGGGATCCGCAGGATCTCGACGCTGCTGCGCAACGTGGCCCAGCACTTCGAGCTCATGGAGACGATGACCACGCGCGACTACCTCGCGTTTCGCGACAAGCTGAGCCCCGCGAGCGGGTTCCAGTCGGCGCAGATGCGGGAGATCGAGATCGTGATGGGGCTGCAGTCCAAGGAGCGCGTGCCGATGGGGCACGAGAGCAGCTACCTCGATGCGCTGCGCAACGCCGATGGCTCGCCCTCGCCCGCCTCGCAGCGCGTGGAAGCTCGCCTCGCCGATCCCACCACGCTCAAGCACACCCTCGACGAGTGGCTCTACCGCACGCCGATCCAGGGCTCGCGCCCCGACGCGCCCAACGACGACACGGTGACGGCGACCTTCATCGAGGACTACCTCGGTGCGCACGAGCGAGAGGTGAAGGTGCAGGCCGACGCGGCGCAGACCCAGGCGCTCAACGCCGAGGATGCAGCCCGGCTGCAGCGGCGCTTCGCCCAGGAGAACGCCTCGGCTCGCCTGTTCCTCGAGGCCCACGATCGCCCGGAATCCGAGCGCCCACGGGTCAGCCGCATTCGGGCCGCCATCGTGTTCATCGAGAGCTACCGGGAGCTACCCCTGCTGGCCTGGCCACGGGAGGTCCTCGATGGGATCGTCGCGCTCGAGCAGGCGTTCCTCATCTTCCGGCAACGCCACGCCCGGATGGTGGAGCGCGTGATCGGCCGACGGACCGGAACAGGAGGCTCGGCGGGGGTCGACTACTTGGATCAGACCGCCCTCAAATATCGAGTCTTTGCCGACGTGTGGGCCGTGAGAACGCTGCTTCTACGCCGTGACGCACTGCCCCCCGTGCGTCAGGCGGAGCTCTACGATTTCGCCGGAGGTCGCTGACCTCCAGGCTCGAGTGCGCACATCCCGAGGAGTGCGCGGGACGCAACGCGACGCCGAAGCTCCGCAAGCCACCCTTCGGCGTCGCCTGGAATCGGGTCACCCCCAAGAGGAGTGAAAGGTGCCCGACTCGTGTGCGGCTGGGGTGGTGGGTGCACTCGCCGGGACGACGTGCGGGGCCGGTGCAGCCGCGGCCACGGGACGAACCAGCGGCCCGCGGGGCTTGCGAGACATCCGACGGATCATCCGACGGAGGCTCTTGGCGATCGCGTGCCCAGTTGGCAGAACGACCCCCACCGTCTCTTCGCCCTCGACCTGCATCACCACGGTGTGCTTGCCGACGACGAGACGAATGGTCTTCTCTCCGGTCTTCTCCAACAAGGAGAGGGAGGCGTCGATGATGGGTCCCCAGTTCTCGTCGCCACGCATTTCGCGTGGGCCAGTCGGGGAGACTACGGAGACGGCCACTATCCCTTGGGCAGCGGCCAGGTGCTCGATGTTCGCTCGGAGACTCATTGGATTGCCTACCTTCTTCGGTCCGGTGCGGAGGACCTCGTTGGACAGTCTGAAAGAAACCAACTGGGCTGCCAGTCCCGGACCGTCGATCTCGCCGGGCCCGTCGGCTGAAAACCCTCGCAGGACCGCCATCGGCGGTAGCCCCGCTACCCCTATTACTGCCCTCAGGTAGGCAACGTTACACAACGTCACCCTGTTGAAGTCCGGTCACCGTGAGTCCACCCACATCCGCGATCGGGCACTGAACGCCCCTTGAACAACGATACGAGGGGTTTTCCTGGCCTCGGTTGACGACCGTCCGCGGATCGGGTTGGGCATGCGACGACGTTTCGTCCGCGACTTTCCGCCGCACGGAAGATTTCTCGGCACGAAGATTCGATTGTCGTGTCGTTCTGGGCCGCGCCAACCCGGTTGGCGCTCAACCAGACCCATTTCGGGCTATACACTGCGACGACTCGGCCCGCGATCGCCCATGTCTCGCGCAACTCTCTCAATCTCATCGTTGCTGCTCGCGCTGTCTTTGCCGGCTTGCGACAGCCCCACGTCTCACGAATTCGACTTCGTCGACACGCCTCAGCCGATCCCGACGAAGGTCCCCGAGCCCCCGCGGCCCGTCGAGGCGGGAGCCGAGTCGGTGGACGGCTGTGGTCGCACCACCGGACGCAATGCGCAGGGCGAATGCGAGCAGCTCCACACGCGAGAGCTGGACTATGTGCAGCAGGTGCAGCTCCCCGCCGGCCGCTTCGTAATGGGCGACATCCCTCGCACCTACGCCACCGAGATCGGCCGGCACGATCCCCGTGAGCGCTGGTCGGGTCAGCCCCCGCGCTACGCCAACGCTCCTGCGTTCTGGATCGACCTGCACGAGGTGACCCGCGCGGCCTATGCCACGTGCGTAGAGGGGGGCCAGTGCACGCCCGCGGTGTGCCCCGACGGCTCCGATCCGGTCGAGAAATTCTCCGAGGAAGCCGCCCGGGTGATCCCACAGACGTGCGTGACCCACGAGCAGGCCGCGAGCTTCTGCAAGGCCCACGGCGGCCGCCTCCCCAGCGAAATCGAGTGGGAGTACGCAGCCCGGGGCCCCGACGCGCGGCTCTACCCCTGGGGCAACGATCTGCGCGACGAGTACACGGCGATGCTCATGCCCGTGTCCGCCAACATCGGGGACGTGAGCTACTTTGGCATTCGCGGGCTGGGGACCAGCGCGATCGAGTGGGTCGCCGATGCCTACGAGATCGACGTCGGTCTCGCGAGCTTCGTGCGCGAGCCGTTCCGCCGCGCCGATGGTCCGCTGCTTCGCGCCGAGTCCACCCGCAGCCGGCGTTTCGTGATGAAGGGCGGCAAGGCCGGGGTACGCCGAGACAACGACGGCTCGGATCGACGACTCGGCTTCCGCTGCGCGGCCGATCTCGCGGCCGACGAGGTCGGCCTCACCGTACCCGCCGAGCCGCCGGCCATCCCGATCCTTCGCGACGTGGGCAACGGGCTGCAGGTGTTCGGCGGGGTGGCCGAGGCCGTCGATCGCCGCGAGGCCGAGAAGTACTGCTCGGTGCTGCGGGTGGAGCTCGACGGCCAGATCCACGAGGGCTGGCGCCTGCCCACCTTTGCCGAGGTCGAGACGATCCACGACTACTTCCGCGGGCCCGGGCCGTTCTGGTCCGCCGACGGGGCGATCGTGCAGAAGGGCGGAGGCAAGGGCGGACCCGATGAGCCGTGGGAGATGAACGAGGCGGTCGACGGGGACTCGCTCGCCGCTCGCTGCGTTCGCAACATGCCGCAGTGAGGCTGGAGCCCTCCAGCCCGTTTCTGCTACCGTTTCGCCGATGCTGCTGCCCCGCTTCGTCTTCTTCTGCTCGCTCCCCGTGCTGCTGGCGACGCCCGCGTGTGAGGGCAAGAGCAGCGCACCCCCGCCGGCCGCGAACGGCGACGCCGCCGTGAGCGCCGCCGCACCCGCACCCGCGGCCAAGGCGGTCGAGTCCCCCAGCGATCCGGTCGCCGATGGTGCGGACGCGGGCCCCACCCCCGCCGAGATCGCCGCGGTGGAGGCCAAGGCGCCGACCCAGGGTCCCGTGCCCTCGCTGCAAGACGATCCCGAGAAGGCCCTCGGGGCCCACCTCGCGGATCCGCGCTGGTTCCGCAAGACGATCTTCGGCAACGACGCCAAGGTGCTCGACACCAAGCGCTCCAAGGCCGACGACCAGGGGCGGTTCTCGAGCCTGATCCGCTTCGAGCTCCCCAACATGAACCCCGAGGCGTGCGCCGATCACCTGCAAGGCGTGGTGAAGGAAGACCTACCCACCGTCGAGCGCGAGACCCAGCCCGACGGGCGCGTGCAGCTCTCGGGCAGCAACGAGCGCTACAAGATCACGTTCATCTGCGGCGAGGCCGAGGGCAAGACCGTCGCCTACGTCAGCTATCAGTGGACGTAGTTTCGCGGCGGTCGAGTGGACGTGGCCCAGCTCGCACGTTACGTTTCTTGGACGGATGCTGGACGAACGGGGAAGCATCTCGCCATTTGGTTGGGCGATCGCGTGTCCCGGGCGCCGGGCGGGCCAGGTTGCGGACGAGGTCCAAGCGCTCGTGGCATGGTCGGAGGGGGCCTGGCGACGGCACTTCCCGCCCGAGCGCGGCTACCAGCTGACGGCTGAGCCGGCTGGCGTGCCCTCGGGGGTGCCGGCTGGCGTGCCCTCTGAGGCGCCGGCGCAAGGTGTGCGCCTGCAGGCCCGCCGCGGCGACTTCGCGGCCGATCTCACCATCGAGCTGCACGCGGCGAGGACCCCGTCGGTGCGCATGTTCGGGCGGGCGCAGTCCATCTTGCTGGGGCAGGCCCACGCGCTGGGCGAGCGTCTCGTGCAGCGGGCGCGCGTGGTGGGCGGGGCGGCGGGCTTGGGGATGTTCCTCTCGCTCGCTTGGCTGATGATCGGTGAGAACAACCCCGCGCCCATGCTGGGCGGCATGCTGCTCGTGGTGGCGCTGCTATCGGCGCTGATCGGCGGCAGCACGCTCGGGGGCTGGGTCGGTGAGCGCCTCGCCGACCATCACTGCGATCGGGCCCGCCGCGAGCGCGAGCGCGACGTCGGCGTGCGCGACGATCTGCGCCGCTGGAAGGCCGTGTCGCGGCAGCTCACCGCGCAGCGCAGCACCCTCGCCGGTCACCG
>JBFIJN010000406.1:0-8220 GCA_041600735.1 Nannocystaceae bacterium | reverse complement strand
GCAGCTCCTCGGCGGCGCGCTCGGCCTCGGCGAGCCGCTCGGTCTCGATGGCCGCGCGCAGCAGGTCGAAGAAGGCCTCGACGGTCTGGGGCCGCTGCGCCGGATCCTCGGCGCTGCTGTGCAGCACCAGGGCCTCGAGGGCAGGGCGCAGGCCGAGCTCGCGGATTGCAGCCTCGCGATAGCGCGGCCCCTCACTGCGCAGCGAGTAGAGCGCCATGACGTCCTCGCCCGGATACACCAGGCGCTCGGTCAGCAAGTACGCGGTCAGCAGGCCCAGCGCGAACACGTCGGCCGGGGGCCCGATGGGACCGCCCCCGATCTGCTCCGACGCCGCCCACGACAGCGAATAGAGCGGAGCCTGGGCGTTGGTCTCCGAGGCGCGGTTGGGCAGATCGGCGTGCGCCTTGGCGATGCTGAAATCGGCGAGCTTGGGCGAGAGCTCACCGCCCGCAGAGGTGAGCAAGATGTTGGAGGGCTTGAGGTCGCGGTGGACGATGCCGGCCGCGTGGGCCTCGCGCAGCGCGCCGACGATCGGGCCGAGCAGCCGCAAGACCTCGGCGGGCTGCAGGCCCCCGGTATCGGTCACCAGCTGTCCCAGGTGGCCACCGTCGGCGTACTCGGTCACGAAGAACGGATCGGTGCGGGTGTCCTCGTCGAGGTACCCGAAATCATAGATCCGCAGCGTCGATGGGTGCTGGAGCCGCGAGAGCGCGAAGGCCTCCTGCACGAAGTGCTCGAGCACCACCGCGTACTCCTGCTGGTGCGGCCCGAAGCCGAAGAACAGCTTCACGCACACGGGCCGGTGCAGGCGCTCGTCTTCCCCGCGGTAGACCACGGCCATACCGCCACGGGCGATCTTCTCGCTAACGGCGTAACGACCCATCAGGCGCCGACCCGTGAGGTCGAGGTTGCGCCTCTGCTCTCCGGTGTTGGGATGACTCACGAACCGGAACCACGATCCCGCCCCGGCTCCGAGGTGTCAACGAATCGCGAGGCCCCCCGGCGGAGATCTCGTCCCTGGCGGCCGCATGGGCGACCCAAACGACGAATTCCGCCGCGCGAGGCCGACCCCCGGAGTCGCGGCGAGGCGGGTCGGGAGGCCGAGCCGGGCTCAGCCACGCGCTCCCGGCCAGCTCGCATCCCCGGTCTTGCGCCCGGGTCGGCCCGCAGCCGACCCCTCGAAGCGCACGCAGTACCCGTCCCACAGCGAGAGCACGCGGGCGACCTCGGGATCACGGCTGCCTGCGGCCATGTCGCGCAGCTCCGTGCGGGTGGCGCTGCACTCCTCGAGGGCGGCCGAGTCCCGCCACGAGCCGGGCCGGGGCTGCCAGCCTGCGGGAGCGCCGCGATGGGCCTGCCGCTCGATGGCCTCGATGAAGTGCATGATGATCTCGCCCTTGCGCACGTTCTCGGCGCCGCTGCGGTCCTCGCCGTCGCCGGCGATCTGGCCGAGCGCGAACACGTGGTCCTCCACCATGGTCTGGCCCGAGTCGGGGTGCTGGTACTCGATCTCCAGCATGATGTCGTCTTGGGGGCGCACCTTGCCCTCCCAGGCCTCGAGGTCGGCGAGCAGCAGCTGCGAGGTGTCGGCGAAGAAGTGCACGGCTTGGACCTCGGCCTTGTGGGTCGAGGCCTCCTCGCCGTGGAATGCCTGCATGCGCAGCGAGGGCGGCAGGTGCAGGCGGAAGTGGACGTCGTTGGCGATCGTCTCGACCAGCGAGCTGAAGCGCGCGCCAAACACGGCATCGACCTCGGCCTCGGAGCCGAGGAACACATAGGCGCCGCGGCCCCGCTCGGTCAGGCGATCGAGGAGCGCATCATCGAAGTCGCGGCCCACGCCCACGCCCGACAAGCGGATCCTCCGGGCGTCGTACCAGTCGGAGACCATCGCCATCGTGTTGGCATCGGTCACGCCCGTGTTGGCGAGCGCGTCGGTGATCACCACCACGCGGTTGGTGTACTTGGGCTGGTAGCTGGCGTCGGCGAGCTGGTAGCCGAGGTTGAGGCCCGCGTGCAGGTTGGTGCGACCCGAGGGCTCGATCGCGTGGATCGCCTTGGTGAGCGTCGAGAGATCATCGCGACCCACCACGAAGTTGCGCAGCGGGTTGCAGACGCGATGATCGAAGGTCACCAGGTGGACCACGTCGCCGTCCTTGAGCTCGCGGACCATCCGCAGCAGCCCGCGCTTGAGGAAGTCCATGCGACCCTCCTCCTTCATCGAGCCCGAGCGATCGACCACCAGCGTGACCGCGGCGTTGCGCCGGCCCTCGCGGCCGACGGGGCGACCCGCGATCGAGAGCCCGAGCGTCTGGAGGCCGGGCTCGCGACGCGAGGGCGCGAGCTCGGCGCGCACCGAGAAATCGTGGTCGGGGGCGACCGCCTCGGTCTGGAACGAGAAGTAGTTGAGCAGCTCGTGGGGGCGCACGTGCTGGGGCGGCAGCGGCAGGTGCTGATCGATCGCGAACATCACCCGCTGCGCCGACGACAGGCTCATCGTGTCGTCGTTGGAGAGGAAGGTGGCGGAGCCCCAGCCCTCTTCGGCGGGCGGCCACTCGAGCGGCAGCGGCTCGGCGAACGCGATCACGGTCGCCTCCTCGGCGGGCGGCGGCGGGGCGCTCGGGGCCGAGAGCGCGCGGTCGTGCGCCTTCTTGGCCTCGCGGCGGGAGCGTCGAGCGTCGCGCTTGCTCGTCGTGCGGTCGACGGCGACCGAGTCGTGGAGCACCGGGGAGGAGCCCATGTCGGCGGAGCCCATGTCGGCGGACCCCGGATCCGCGTCACCGCGGTCTTCGTCGGCCGAGGCCTCGCTCTCGACCCCCGCCGCGAACGCGCGTCCGGGTACATCTTGCCGGTTGTTCGCGAGCGGACCGCTGGCGTCGTCGGGCGCGGACTTGGCCTTGGACGCGGGCGTGGCCGCGCCCGAGGCCCCGCCCACGTAGGGCACATGGCTGGACGTGGTCGGCTTCTTCTTGCTGGACTTGCCCTTGGTCGGCCGCGTCACCGTGCCGGGCCGCCCCTCGGCGATGGCGCCCGCGTCGACGCACTTGTTGCTCTGCACCATCGCGGGGAGCGACCCGAAGGCCACGCGCTCGACGACCGGGTACACGCCGCCTTGCGTCTCGCGCGCATAGAAGTGGTGCGGCGGCAGCTCGGAGGGCGCGGGGTCGCCCGCGATGACCGGGTCGGTATGAGGTGGCGAGGTCTTGTAGGCAGTGCTCGAAGCACATCCGGCCAGCAACAAGGCGCCCATCAAAGTCGATCGCGATCGCATGCTCATGCTCCTTCGGCCTCCCGGGCGACGAACGCCCGGTACCCCACCGTGCCTTACACCCACCGGCCTACTGCCGTCCTCCGTGCGAAACTTGCGCTTGCGAGTGCGCGTTGTCCGCGGCACTGTGACGCTCGATGGACACGACCCGGGTGGCCACCGTGATGACGCCGTTTCCGTACTCCGTGGATGCGGGCGAGGACCTGCGGACGGCCCACGCGATGATGATGGAGCACGGGATCCGGCACCTGCCCGTGATGCGCGAGGGCAAGCTCGCGGGGATCGTGAGCCAGCGCGAGCTCGAGGTCGCGCTCGCCGTCATTGCCGAGCGCGATCCCCAGGGGCACCCCGAGCTGGTGCTGCCGGTCTGGGGCGTGTGCCACCGCAATCCCTACACCGTGGATCTCGAGCGGCCGATCGCGGAGGTGGCCGATGCGATGGCCAACGAGCACCTCGGCTCGGTGCTCGTGACGCGCCACGGCAAGCTGGCGGGGATCATCACCACCGTCGACATCTGTCGCGCGTTCGCGGAGCTGGTGCGCAGCCACGGGCGAGCACCGCCCGACGAGCCGGCCTGAGCGCGAGCCGGGCCGCGCTCAGGGGGCCAGCACCAGCACCTTCACCTGGCTCGGCACCACGCGTACGCCGGGGCAGTTGGTGCTGTTCTGCAGCGCGACGCTGGTCATGCGGGTGGAGGGCATGCCGCCCACGAGGCAGGTGAACGCGGCGGTGATATGGCGCGAGGGCCCCATGACGGTGCCCGAGGCGACGCCGGTGGAGAGGCCTGCGTTGTCGCCGTTGGTCATCGGCACGGTCGTGGCGAGGTTGTGCGCCGGCGTGCCCATGAACAGCACGTTGTAGGCCGCGGGCACGCCCATCGGGCCGGCGGCGATGTTGGGGTAGGGCACGGGAATCGGAGGCCCGGCCGGGGTGGGGGTGAGGCAGACGTCGGGGAAGCCCACGTCCATGCCCATCATCTGGCTGTTGCCGAACATGAGTGATGGTTCCTTGTGTAGCCGAGCTAGCCGAGGTGGATCTGGCCGCCGTCGAGCTTCACGAGCTCCTTGCCGTTGACCAGCGCGTGCTCGGCTTGAATGTGTGCGGTGGCCTGCGCGCGATAGTCGATGGTCTGCGCTTGGGTGTGATCGATGCCCTCGATCGCGCGCATGCTGTGCTTGCTGCGCTGGGTCACGCGATCGACGAGCAGCTCGAGCACCTCGCCCACGTGCGTGACGCGAGCCAGCGAGGCGAGCACGCGGCGCGCGACCACGCTCAGCTCCTGCAGCGCAGCCCGACCGCTGCGCGCGTGCACGTGGAGCTCGTCGGCGCTCACGCCAAGGCCGGCCGGGGTTGCGAGGTCGATCCCCTCGCGCGCGGCCAGGGTCATGCGACCACCGGCGGTCACGGCCACGTCGCCCTCGAATGCGAGCGTGGCCGGGGCGCTGGGGTCGGCGCGCTCGAGCACCGCGATCACGTAGAGGCTGCCCGCGAGCTCGCCCACCACCCACACGCGATCGCCCAGCGCGGGGGCCAAGGCGCAGCTCGCCGCGCGCCGGGCCAGCCGCCGCTGGCGCCCATCGTCGAGCCACCAGGCGCCCTCGGGGGCCTCCTCGACGACGTGGGCAACGGCCTGGTACGGCGCGACGGGCAGCGGGCTGACGTGATCGAGATCGTGGGCGTGCATGATGGGCTCCGAGGGCTCGGGTCTAGGTCTTGGGCGGCTGCCACTCCTCGGCGGCAGCGAGCTCGGGGTCGGTGCGCAGCGCGGCGCTGCGGTTGGGAATGCGGGCCAGCGCATCCTCGATGCGGTGGAGGTTGGCGCGCTCGAGGGTGGCCCCGCTGAGATCCGCGCCCGACAGATCGGCGCGCGAGAAATCGGCGTAGGTGAGGTTGGTGCCCACGAAGCGGGCCTCGCGGCAGTCGGCGCGATGCAAGATGCACTGCTGCATGTCGGCGCCCGAGAAGTCGGCGCGCTCGAGCTTGGCGTCGACCAGGATCGCCTGTCCGAGCTGGGCCCGCAGCAGGCTCGCGGCGGTGAGGTCGGCCTCGATGAACAGCGCACCGGCGGCCTGAACCTCCACCAGCGAGGCGCTCGCCAGCTTGGCGCCCTTGAAGTTGCACTGGGTGAGCACGGCCTGGCGAAGATCGCAGCCGGTGAGATCGGCGTCGGTGAACTGGGTGTGAACGAAGTGCAGGCCGCGGAGCGAGCGGCGGGCCAGGTTGGCCTCGATGAGCACCACGCGTTCGAAGCTCGCGCCCTCGAGCGCGGCGCGGCGCAAGTCGGCGCGCAGCAGCGTGACCGCGACGAGCTTCGTGCGCCGCAGGTCGATCCCCTCGAGCTTGCAATCGACGAGCACGCTGCGCTCGAGCACCGCCTCGATGAAGCTGGCCTTGTCGAGCGCGCAGTGGGTGAACGCCGCGATGCGGAGATCGGCCCCGTCGAAGCGAGCCCCCTCGGCCTCGCACTTCTCGAGCTTGGTGCCGGTCATGCGGGCGCCGCCGAGGTCGGCGCGGTTGAGCGTCGACTCGTGGAGCAGCGCCTGGTGCAGGCTGGCCCCGCGCAGATCGGCCCCGTCGAGCCGGCACTTCAGCAACATCGACTCGCCGAGGTCGGCGCCGCGCAGGTTGGCCCCGCGCAGATCCGCGCCCTGGAACACTCCGCCGCCGAGGCTCGCCTCGTGCAGATCGAGGCCGCGGAGATCGAGGCCCTCGATGGTCTCGCCCTCGAACACGCGGTCGACGAGCTGCGCGGCGCTGAGGGGGGCCGTCTCGCTCACTGCGATCCTCCGCTCGGCGTCGGCGTGTGCACGGGATGGATGCGGACCTTCACCAGCACGGCCTCGTCGAGGCGCACGTGCGGGTCGGAGCGCACGCGGGCCATGTCGGCGCCGTAGAGGTTGCTCGCGCGCAGATCGGCCCCGTAGATCGTGGCATTGAGGAACGAGGCGCGCATGAGGTTGGCGGCCAGCAGCGTGGCCTCGGTGAGGTCGGCCTTGTCGAAGCGGGCGCCGCGGGCGATCGCGCGGGTGAGGTTGGCCCCCTGCAGCGCGCACTCGCTCAAGTCGGCCGCGTCGAGCACTGCGTGGCCCAGCTCGGCGCCGCGCAGCGAGGTGCCCCGCAGGTTGCAGGCGGTCAGCGAGGCGCCGCCGAGGTTGGCCTCGTCGAGCGTGCAGCCCTGCACGAAGCGACCGTGGTCGAGCACGGCCCCCGCGAAGCTCACCCCGGGCGCCTTGCACGTCACGAACGTGGCGTGGTCGAGGCGCGCGCGCGAGAAGTCGGCCCCGGTGAAGTCGAGCTTCACGAAGGTGGCGCGGCGCAGATCGGCCCCCACGAGGCGCAGCCCCGTGACCTCGGCTTCGATGAGCGCAAACTGCTCGGTCTCGATCTCGCTCAAGTCGGCATCGGTGAGCTTGGCCTGCAGGAGGCTCACCCCGCGTAGATCGGCGCCGCGCAGCACGGCGCCGGTGAGGTCGGCGCCCATCAGCTCCGCACCCGCCAGGGCGGCCTTCACCGCCGAGGCTCCCGCGAGCTGACTGCGACCGAGGTTGGCCCCTGCGAGCTGCGCCCCATCGAGCTTGGCGCCGCGCAGCGAGGCGTGGGCCAGCACCGCCCCGCGCAGATCGGCGCGCCGCAGATCTGCGCCGTCGAGGCACACGCTCTCGAGGAACGCGCCCGAGAGGTCGGCGCCCACCAGGTCCATGCCGCGGAGGTCGGCGCCGGTCAGATCGAGGGTGGAAAAGTCTTCACCGGCGGCGATGGATTCCCGCACGCACACGCGGGCTTCCTCGCTGCGCGCGGGAGCCATCGCCGGTGCTGGGTCTTGCAGGTGTGCCGTGCGGCGGTAGCTGTCGCGCATCTGGGTCTCGGCCGTCACCCAGCGCTCGTTGAGCCCCGGGTCGGCGAGCTGCAGCTCGAGCGCCTCCGTGTCTGCACCGGCCTCGCGCGTGCGCTGCACCACCGCGGCCAGCGTGGCGCGCTGACCCTCGGCGGTGAACTTGGGCGGCCCCGTGGGGCCCTGCTCGTGCTGATGCAGCAGTCGCTCGCACTCCTCCTCGGGGAAGCCGAGCGCCTCGAGCTTGCGTCGCAGCACGAGCTGGCGCTCGACGAGATCCGCCTCTTCTTCTTCTTGGCGCCGCGCCGCTTCGTCGTGCAGCTGCTGCACGAGCGCGGGGAGCTCGTCGGGCGCGGGCGCGGGCGGGGGCGGCTTGGGCGGCCCACCCACGAATGCCGCGGGATCGAGGCCGAGCTGCTCGAGCTGCTCGATCGTGCGCTGGTGCTCGCGGAGCGCCCGGCGGTGCAGGTTGTGCTCGAGGCGGCGCTCGGTCTGGTGCAGCGATCGCTCCTGCGCCAGCTCGTCCTCGACCACCTCGGCCACGCCCTGCGGCAGCAGCTCGTGCTCGCGCAGCGCTGCGATCATCCCGCGCTCTTCATCGAGCCGCGCCTCGAGCACCTCGGCGTAGTGCTCGTGCGTGCGCGGCTCCTCGCCGTGCTCGGCCGCGACCACCAGGTGCAGGATGTCGGCGGCATCGTCCTCGAGCGTGGTGGTCGAGCCCTGGTAGATCAGCACCGCTCGCTCGGCGTCGGGGAAGAACCACAGCGTGCGCAGCGACAGCTCCACCTCTTCGAGCTTCAGCTCTTGGGCGGTGGGGTCGACCGGCACGCGGGGCTCGCCCGCCTCGCGCCGGGTCACGAACGCTCGCGCCACCAGCCCCGGGAGCTGTCCCTCCATGCGAGGCCGCTGCGGGTGCATGTTGTCGAAGCGGTAGTCCTCTTCGCCGTCCCAGAACCCCTCGATCTGCTGATCGGGCTGGGCCAGGTTGAAGAAGCGCCAGTCGATGTCGGGCGCCATGCCGGGGAACAGGGTCTTCAGCCAGCGATCATCGTAGGTGCCGGCGAGCTCGCGACGCTGCGGCCACGCGATGTCGAGCGCGCCCAGGCCGGCCGGATCGGGCTTG
>JBFIJN010000405.1:0-8330 GCA_041600735.1 Nannocystaceae bacterium | reverse complement strand
GTCGCCCTGGTCGCCCGGCCCCCAGCGCGGTTTCTGGGACCGGCTCACCGTAATGCCCGCCGCTCGTCCCCGTTGAGGCGGACGATGCGACACGCGATCGGTCCCGCGCTCTTCTCCCTCGCCCTGCTCGGCTCGGTCGGTCTCCAGCCCGCCCCCGTGGCCGCCACCATGGTCAACACCATGGTCGCCCCCGAGCAGGGCGCGCAGATCTCCGGAAGGGTGCTGGACCTCGCGAGGAAGCCGATCTCCGGCGCGCTCGTCATCCTGACCTGTGGGCAGGAGCGCCTCCAACAGGAGACCACCACCAACGACCACGGGGTCTACGTGTTCCGCTCGGTCCCGGAGGGGCAGTGCACGGTGCAGGTGCTGACGGGCAAGGCGGACCAGTCCAAGGTGCTCCGCATCACGGCGGGGGCAAGGCTGAGGACCAACTTCGAGCTGGACCCCACGATCGAGCTCGAGCGGACGATCCACGTGATGCCCCAACCCGTGGAGCAGAAGACCTCCGTGGGGCGCACGGTCTCGATGGAGGAGTTTCGCAACATCCCCATCGGCAGCAGCACGGGTCGCGACTTCACCCAGATCGTCGAGTCCTCGGCCACGGCCTCGCGGGACTCCGCGGGGATCGACTTCGGCATTCGCGACGCGAGCGAGCCCGCGAATCGCGAGGCCTATGCGCACATCGCCGACAACCCGTTCATCGCGCCCGCCGACCGGCCGCTCTCGACGTTCGCGGCCGATGTGGACACCGCCTCGTACTCGAACGTGCGGCGCTTCATCACCCAAGGGCAGCGGCCGCCCGCCGACGCAGTACGCGTCGAAGAGCTCATCAACTACTTCGACTACGACTATGCGACTCCGCGCGAGGACAAGCCGGTCTCGGTCAACTGGGAGATCGCCACCTGCCCCTGGAACGAGAAGCACCTGCTCGCGCGGATCGGGCTGCAGACCCAGGAGATTTCCGCGCAGAAGGTGCCCCCGCGCAACCTCGTGTTCCTGCTCGACGTGTCGGGCTCGATGAGCAGCCCCGACAAGCTGCCGCTACTCCAGCGCGCCATGAACCTGCTGGTCGACAACCTGCGGCCCGAGGACAAGGTGAGCATCGTCGTCTACGCGGGGGCGGCCGGCACCGTCCTGTCGCCCACCAGCGGCAAGGACCTGCCGACGATCCGCAACGCCATCGAGGCGCTCGAGCCGGGGGGCAGCACCAATGGCGCCGCGGGCATCGAGCTGGCCTACCAGCTCGCACGCAGGTCGTTCGTGCGCAAGGGCATCAACCGCGTGATCCTGGCGACCGACGGCGACTTCAACGTGGGCGTCACCGGCGAAGGCGAGCTCGTCCGCCTGATCGAGGAGCAGCGCAAGAGCGGGGTGTTCCTCTCGGTGCTCGGCTTTGGCCAGGGCAACCTGCAAGACTCGCAGATGGAGAAGCTCGCCGATCACGGCAACGGCAACTATGCATACATCGACGACCTCGACGAGGCGCGCAAGGTGTTGGTGGAGCAGGCCGGGGCGACGCTGGTGACCGTGGCCAAGGACGTCAAGCTCCAGGTGGAATTCAACCCCGCCAAGGTCGATGGCTACCGCCTGGTGGGCTACGAGAACCGCCTGCTGGCCGATGCCGACTTCGACGACGACACCAAGGATGCGGGGGACATGGGTGCGGGCCACAGCGTCACCGCGCTGTACGAGCTGATCCCGGTGGGCGCCGACTCGGGCAGGAAGCCCCGGCCCGCCGCCAAGCTCCGCTATCAGCGTCGCACCCCCGCCGCCGCGCCCAGCAACGAGTGGATGACCGTGGCCGTGCGCTACAAGGAGCCCAGCTCGAGCACGAGCCGGCGCTTCGAGGTGCCCATGACGGGCCAGCCCAACTCGCTGCACAGCGCCAGCGATGATCTACGCTTCGCGGCCGCGGTCGCGGCCTACGGCATGGAGCTACGCGGCTCCGAGCATCGCGGTCGGACGTCGCTGCGGATGGTGCGAGAGCTGGCCGAGGGCGCGCGGGGTCGCGATACCAAGGGCTACCGCGCGGCGTTCATCGAGCTGGTCGAGGCCACGACCCGTCTCGACGACCGAAAGATCTCCCGGCGACGCGAGTGAGTCAACTGGGCCAGTATGCTAGCGGGCGTCGGCACCCACGACCACCGAGCTCGACTCCTCGGGACCGCGGGGCTGGCCGTCGAGGTCCTCGTAGGGATCGCCGCTGCCCCAGCGCCCGAGGTCGCCGATCGCGGTGACCGCCATGTCGGTCAGGTGGAAGTCTCCCTGCACCAAGTCGACGAACCACCCCCGCGGGACTCCGAGTACCTCCAGGTTGGAGTCGCCGGGCAGAGCCATGTCGGCCACGTTGCGGGTGGCGACGAGCTGGGGACAGTCGATGGAGCTCCCGGCGGCGGCCACTGCGATGGAGTTGCGCAGCTCGAGGCTCGTGGCGGACTCGCAGGCGATGGAGGAAGAGGGCTCGGTGCCGCGGTTGCCCGCGACGGTGGAGTAGGCGACCCGCGCGTTGCTGTTGTCGCGCAGGTAGACCGCGTGCGCGACTACGGTGGCTCCGCCGCCGAGGCCCACGACCGAGCTCGTGAGCTCGAGATCCGTGTTGCCGCGCAGCTCGATGGAGTTGCCCTCGCGCTGGAGGATCTCGCTGCGGTGCACGTGCAGATCGCAGTTGCTGGCGACGATGCCCGCGGGCGCGCCGGCCGTGACCCGCACGTCTTCGAGCCAGAGCTCCCCCGTGGTGCAGTTGATGGCTGGGTCTCCGCCGACGACCTCCACGCCCGCCACGTAGAGTCGCGCACCGTTGGATGCCTTGACCACGGAGGTGGTCGAGGTGAGCTGCGGTCGGCCTCCCTCGCCGATCACCGCGACCGTCCGCGGGGTGCCCACGCTCAGGCGCTCCTCGTAGATCGGGCCGGCAACGAGCCGAATGGTGAGCGACTCGTCGGGCAGCTCGAGCGCGCTCGCGAGCTCGCAGAACGGCCAGGTCTTCGTCCCGATGCCCGCAGAAGGGCACCCGCCGCTGTCGACCCAGACCACCGGCCCGGGCATGCACACGCCGCTCGCGAGATCGCACGCTCGGTCCGGGCACTGCTCGTGCTTCCAGCAGCCCGAGCACTCGAGATCCACCGTGCAGAACGGCTCGGGCTCGCTGCACTCGGAGGCCGTGGTGCACCCGACGCAGCGCCCGGACTCCGCCACGCAGACGGGCGTGTCCGCACCGAGGGCCGCGCAGAAGCCCTCGTCGAGCGCCCCGCAGCCCTGGCAGCTGCCCTCGGCGCAGTAGGGCGTGGGATCGGCGCAGGCCTCGTCGAGGCCGTCGACCGCCGTGCACTCGCTAGAGCCGGTGCTCGAGCTCGACCCGCCCGGACCGCCGCTGCTGCTGCCGCTGCTGCTGCCCGTGCCGGCCACCTCGACGACGGGCCGGCACTCCATCCGCTCGGGCACTTGCGCCATGCAGCCATTGGCCTCCAGCGTGCAGAGATCGCAGTGCGGCGTCGCCCCACCGCATGCCGCATCCCCTCCGTTGTTGCCGCAGTGCCCCTCGGCCGGCGAGAGACAGCCGCCCAATGCGCTCGACGCGATCAACCCGAGGAGCGCCCAGTGTTCTCTTACAACCAACCCCATGTTCCGGGTTCACTTTGGCGAATGCGGCCGCGCTCGGCAAGGGGTGGTTCCCTACCTCGCCCCCGCCAACTCACCACCCGGCTGGCAGTACGGCCAATATGGGCTATTCGGGCCATGGTCGAGCGCTGGGCAGCGCCACCGCAATGAGGTATGGTGCAGCGCCTTCGAAGGCCCCCTTGCCCGTGTTGTTCTGCTGGATCCGCTCTTCCCCTAGGCTCGCGATGCGCACTGCGCAGCGCGGGCTCGCCCTCTCATGCGCGTTGCTGGCCGTGTTCGCGGCGCCGTCTCTCGCGAGGGCCTCGCCGCAGGCCAAGCCGCAGGTGCGCATCGAGGCGAAGGCGAATCTCGGGGCAACCGACCACCAGGCGCTCCTCGATGAGGAGCTGGCCAAGGCCGTGCGCGCAGGCATGCAGGCCGCGAACGTTGGAGAAGCCACGAACGTCGAGGAGGACGAGCAACCTCCGCGTCTCGTGGTCGAGGTCACCTGGGAAGACGCGCGGCACATCGACTACATCGGGACCATCGAGGTGCGAGCCGGCGACGACCCGAACGGGAAGCCGCTGGCCACCGAGAAGTTCGAGTGCGAGATGTGCGGGACCGAAGATCTGTGGGCGCTCGCGCAGACCAAGGTCGCGGCCACGCTCGGTATGGTGGAGACCTGGCCCCCCCCAAAGGAGAAGCCAGCCCCCGTGGTCGACGAGCCCCCTCCCCCTCTCCCCGACGAGGCCCCGACCAAGCCAAAGCGACAGCTGCACGGCCTCGGCTACGCCGGGATTGGCGTCGCCTCGCTCGGCGTGGTCGCGACGGTCGCGGGCGCGGTGCTGTGGACCCGCCAGGACACCGTCGACGTCCGGCCCGAAGATCCCGAGGCCCTGGTGTGGAAGCGTTCCTACCGCCCGCCCGGCATCGCGCTGGTCGGGAGCGGCCTAGGTGCCGTGGTCGTGGGCGGTACCTTCATCCTCGTGGACCTCCTGCGCAAGGAGGACTCGGGCTCGACGACCGCCAGAGTGCGCGTCCAGCCCATGCTCGGTCGGGGGGTCGCGGGGCTACACCTCGGGGGCTCGTTCTAGCAATGTCCGCGCGCGTCCCCGAGCAGATCGGCCCGTATCAGATCATGCGCCTGCTCGGCCTGGGCGGGATGGCGCAGGTCTACCACGCGCGCAAGGTGGCCGAGGGCGTGGATCTGATCGTCGCGCTCAAGGTCCCGCGTCAGCACGTGGTGATGGATGTCGAAGCGCGCGAGCGCTTCATCAAGGAGGCGCGCATCACCGCACGCCTGGGCTCGCACGCCAACATCACGCAGGTCCTCGACGTCGGGGTCGACGGCGATCTGCCCTACATGGCGATGGAGTACATCACCGGGGTCGACCTCGGGCACCTGTGCAGCGCGATGATCAAGGAGCGCATGCGCTGGTCCGAGCCCGCGATCCTGTGGGTGCTTGCGAGCATCATCCAGGGCTTGCGGCACGCGTGGGGGGCCGAGGTCGATGGCCAGCCGCTGCGCATCGTGCATCGCGACATCTCGCCCTCGAACATCATGCTGACGCATGAGGGCTACGTGAAGGTCACCGACTTCGGGATCTCGCGCATGCCGGGCACGGACACCTCGGGCACCGTGCGCGGCAAGGCCCGCTACATGCCCTACGAGCAGATCCTGGGGCGCGCCACCTCGGCCTCCGACCTGTATGCGGTGGGGGCCATCGCGTGGGAGCTCATCGAGGGCAAGCCGTTCCGCCACGACAAGACCACCCAAGACGAGATGCTGCTGGCCACGTTCGCCGGCGAGACGCCTGCCATCACGCGCACGGACATCTCGCCGCGGCTGGTCGAGTTCGTGATGGCGCTGCTGCGGCCCGACGAAAAGGAGCGGATCCAGACCCCGAACGACGCGTGGACCGAGCTCAAGGCCTGCCCCGGCCTGAACCTCGCGGATCCCGACCCGCTGCGTGCATTGCTCGAGGAGTTCTTCGGACAGCGCAGGCGCTCCGGATATACGGCGATCGAGGTCCGCATCCACCCGGAGCTCGTCGCGACCCGTGCCGCCCTCGCCGCGGCCGCGCAGGCCAAGGCCGAAGGGATCGCCGACTCGGACGGCCGGCCCGTGCGAGGGCAGACGCCCGAGCCGTCCCGGTCTCAGCCCCCGCTGGCGCCACCCGTGGTGGCCCAGCCCTCGGCGCCGCAGCCCCCCGCGCCCTCGCAGGCGCCCGCGCAGCCACAGCCGCAGCCGCCCGCGCAGCCGCAACCGGTCGCGCAGCCGCAGCCTCCCGCGCCTTCGCAGCCGTTCGCGCAGCCGCAGCCTCCCGCACACTCGCAGCCGATCGCGCTGGGTCATGCTTCGGACCCTTCGC
Organism: Nannocystaceae bacterium; assembly: GCA_041600735.1. Taxonomy (GTDB): domain Bacteria; phylum Myxococcota_A; class Polyangia; order Nannocystales; family Nannocystaceae; genus Paraliomyxa. The sequence continues at coordinate 2,361 of JBFIJN010000405.1, read as the reverse complement.
AGCCGATCCCGATCACGGCGGGCCCCTCGAGCGATCCGTCGCAGCCCGTCGCCCCGTTCATGGGTGCGTCTTCGGCCACGGCGCCCGGCTCGGCCCCGAGCGCCGCGCCATGGTCTCCGCCCGCCGCGGCTCGTCCCGACGCGGGGTACTATGGCCCCAGCGGCTCCACGGTGCCCCAGACCTCGCAGGCCTCATCCGAGCTCACGCCCGCCCCCATTCCAGCGAAGCGACGTGGGTCCAAGATCCTCGTGCTTGGGGCGATCGGCCTCGTGCTCGGCGTGGGGATGGCCGTGACGGCGCTGAAGCTCGCCGAGAAGGAACCGCCGCGAGTCGCCGAGAATGCGGCGCCCGCCGCGGAGGGCAAGGCCTCGAGCCTCCGACCCAAGGCCGAGCCCGCCAAGCCGGCGGCCCGGGCCAAGCCAGCACCCGAGCCCGAGTCCGAGCCCGAGCCCGAGATCGTCGCGGTGGGGGAACCAGAAGAGCCCGAAGCGGCTCTCGATCCCGACTCCGACGATGACTCGGACCCAGAGCCGCCCGAACCAGAGGCCGACGCCACCGATGACTCCGCCGACCGGTCACCGGACACCAAGGCAGACAGGACCGTTCGGCCTCCGCCTCCGAAGGCAAAGGTAGAGAAGGCCACGGTGAACGTAGTGCTCAACCTGGTCAGGGAGCTCGATCTACGCATCGACCGCGAGGTCAAGCGCATCACCGGCAAGACCACGCTCAAGTTCCGCCCCGGGACCAAGACCCTCTCGATCAGTGCGCCCGGAGCGAAGGCCTGGAAGGGCTCCTCGCGGGTGAGGTTCGAGAGCGGTCGCACCTACTTGGTGCGGCTGTACCCCGATCGCATCGACGTCATCCCAGTCCCGGGCTCGTAGGACCGTGATGGGCGTGCCGCCGGTGGACCAGCCCTCGCCGGGCTACTCCAACTTCACCCACGAGCACGAGGAACGACTCGCGGCTGGGCGGATCATCGCGGAGGGGCGCTACCGCATCATCGACGAGCTCGGCCACGGCGGCATGGCCGTGGTCTACGAGGCCGAAGATCTCCAGCGGGGCGAGCATGTAGCGCTGAAGATCGTGATCGACAAGCACGCCGATCGCTCCGATGCGCCAGCGCGCTATCACAACGAGGCGCGGCTCGCCGCGGCCCTCGCCAATCACCCCAATGTGGTGCATCCGCTCGAGGTCGGGCGCCTCCCCGAGCTCGGCGATCGCCTGTACCTCACCACCGAGCTGGTCCGCGGCCGCTCGCTGGGCGCGGTCGTGCTCGAGCAGCCGCGCGGGATGGCGATCGATCGCGTGTGTCGCATCGGCCGCGACCTAGCGCGAGCGCTGGTGGCCCTGCATGCGCACGGCATCGTCCATCGCGATCTCAAGCCCGGCAACGTCATGCTCGAAGTGCACGACGGCTGCGAGCGCGCGCGGCTGCTCGACTTTGGCTGCGCCTATGCGACCGGCGATGGTGGTGTCGAGGCCTCGGCCGATCTCACCCAGCCGCACGAGCGCGTGGGCTCGCCGATCTACATGGCACCCGAGCAAGCGCTGGGCGTGCGGCCCACCCCGGCGTTCGATCTCTACGCGTTCGGGGCAACGTGCTACGAGCTGCTCACCGGCGCGGCCCCCTACGCGGGCAGCTCGAAGGCCGAGGTGGTGCAGCGAAAGTGTGCGCTCGATGATCCGCCCCGACCCGTCGGGCGGGCGCGAGCGGGCGTCCCGCCCCGGCTCGCCGCGCTGATCGATGCCTGCCTCGCCCGCGATGCCGCCAAGCGACCGGCCGCGACCCAGCTGCTCGAAGCGCTCGAGGCCGAGGCCGAGCACGAACCCGAGCAGGAACCCGAGCCCGAACCCGAGCAACCCGGGATCACCGGCGAGCGGCACCCGGTCGATGGCCAGCACACGGAGCGCACGGGGTCGGCCCCCGAGTCCGCATCCGCGAGCACCGAGGCCCCGCGACCGCATCGCGCCCGGGGAGTCGCGGCGGGGGTGCTGCTGGTGACCGGGGTCGCCGGGGTCGCGGGGGCCACGGTGCTCGGGCTCGCGAGGGGCGACTCGACCGAGCAGTCGCGCGCGCGCGACGATGGCTCGATCGCCGCCACCCCCGTCTTGCCCGCGAGCGCGGAGGCCAGCACCTCGGGCGAGAGCGCCGCCGAGGACGAGACCACCGCGCCAGGCCAGCCACTGCCCCGCGACTAGCGAGGCGAAGCTCCACGCCCTCACCGACGTGTGAGCGCCTGCGGTACGCTCACGCGTGGCTCGACGCCAGAGGTCAGTGATGACGAACCCATTGCATGTACGCAAGGCCAGCCCCGCCGCAATGCTGCTCCTCGGGATCGCCTGCGCGTCTTCCGCGTGCCC
>JBFIJN010000404.1:0-8335 GCA_041600735.1 Nannocystaceae bacterium | reverse complement strand
GCACGAGCTGGTCGGCGTAGTCGCGGGCGCCGTAGTAGAGGAGGCGGGCGGGGAGGATCTTCGAGGTCCGGATCTGCATCTCGAGGTCGATGCGGGAGCCGTCGTCGAGCCGAGCGCGAATGTCGAGGATGATCGCTTTCCCGCTGGCGAGCTCGCCGGGGATCCCGGGATTGAGGACGACGAGGTCACGAATGGGCCGACCGAGGATGGCCTCGACCATGTCGCGCAGGAGCTCGGGCCTGCGGGTGAGCAGGAGCTTGAAGACGAGGTCGAGGGTGGGGTCGAGGAGGAACATCGCCCCCTTCATCGACCACCGAGCGCCGGCGTTGCAGCGAGGGGCGAGGAAGTGGCGCGCGAGCGTGGCGTTGGCCCAAACGGCTACGGCTGGACGAACACGCAGCTGCGCTGCGAGGGCACGGTCCCGCCGCTGCAGTTCCCGAGTGCGTCGACGAAGCCCGAGGGCGGGGTCCAGCTCTTGTCGGCGTCGCGATTGATCGCCACGTAGACCACGTCGCCCTGGTGCTCGACGCGGTACACCCAGAAGTAGCTCTCGATCAGCTCGGTCTGGCGGGCGCCGCGGCGCAGCGCAGGGTGCTCTTCGCGGAGTAGGCCGAGCATGCGCGCGTGCTCGAGCGAGTCTTGCTCGTTGGCCGAGAGCCCGCTGAAGCGCTGCATGGCGCGGTTGTCGGGATCGGGGCCGCCGAAGGTACCGATGTCATCGCCCTGGTAGAGCATGGGGATGTTGCCCGGCGAGGTGAACAAGAACGCTTGTGCGAGCCGCAGCCGGGCGTGGTCGCCGTTGGCCTCGGTCAGCGCGCGCACCTGGTCGTGGTTGCCGAAGAAGTTGCCCATGACCGCGCCGGGGTAGCCACCCACGCCGCCGTTGTTGGGCTGCGGCACGAGGTACGCGGTGTCGTTGGGGATCGCGAACGAGGCGAGGTCGGAGAGGCTCTGGCTGTAGGTGAGCAGCGCGTCCTTGGTGCGGCGGTAGTAGTCCTCGTCGACCTGGCCCTGCACCATGTCGAGCCGCACGTGGTAGCGCGCCCAGCCGCCGAGCGACTCGCCCACCATGTAGAAGATGGTCGGCTCGTTGCTGAGCGCGTGGTCGTCTACGGTGGTCTCGATCTCCTCGACGACCGCGGTCTTGAGCACGCGGACGAACACGTCGTCCATGTGCTTGAGCGCGTCGGCGCGGAATCCATCGAAGTTGTACTCCTGCACGAGCCACAGCGCGTGGTCGACCACGGCCTGCACGGCCTGCGGGCTGCCGCCGTAGTCGAAATCGGGCATCTGCGAGGTGAACCAGCAGTCGATGCGGTGCGCGTCCCAGTTGTTGTCGCAGGGGTTGTAGGCGAAGAACCACTCTGGGTGATCGGCGTAGATCTGGGCCTCGCTCTGCACGTGGTTGGCCACGAAGTCGGGGATCACGCGAATCCCCCGTGCGTGGGCCTTGCGCACCAATTCGTGCAGCTCTTCGGGCGTGCCGAACGCGGTCTCGATTGGAGTGGAGTAGCCGAAGTCGTCGAGGTGGGTGTAGCCGGTGACGATCGGGTGGTACGAGTGATAGCTCGAGAACCGCCGCAGATCGGCGAGGCCCACCGCGGGCTGCGAGTTGTGCGAGTTGAGCAGGGGCGAGCTGATCCACAGCGAGTTGATGCCCATCTCCTCGAAGTAGCCGTCCTCGATCTTGTCGATGATCCCGCGGAAGTCGCCGCCCTGCCACTGGCTGCGCACGTCGTCGACCTCGGCCAGCGTGCCCTGCGTGTTGTCGATGTTGTTGCTCGGGTCGCCGTCGCGAAAGCGATCGGTCATGATCTGGTACATGACGCTGTCCTTCCACTGGAAGTCGGCGTAGCGCGTACCGGTGCCGATCCACTGCGGCACGAACAGCGGGCGTAGATCTTGGCCGGCGTCGTTGCGCATGCGCAGCAGCCAGCTGTACTTGGAGGCCGACAGCCCGCTGGCGGTGAGCGCGAGCATGCCGCTGCCGGGATCCACCTCGATCGCGGTCTCGTCGACCTCGACCTCGTTGAGACGAAGGGTGCTGGCCGGCAGATCGAGCTGGCCCGCGCCCTGGTACTCCACGATCATGCCCACGGCGGTGCTCGTGCGCTGGGCGCAGAAGTGCAGCTCGCCCACCGTGCGGTCCGGCGTGCACGCGGCCTGGCACGAGCCGTCGCTCGACTCGCACAGCTCGCCAAAGCCACACTCGACCCCGAAGCAGGCATCGGCGACACAGGTGACCGCACCCGGATCGAACACGTAGCCCGCCTCGCAATCGCAGCGCTGCTCGGCCTCGTTGCAGGTGCCACCCTCGCCGCAGTCGACCGCGTCGCAGTAGGGGGTCCCGTCGGTGTCGCCGTCGTCGGGGCGCTCGGGGTAGATCACCCCGTCCTTCACCCAGAACTCGTACAGATCGGTGGCGTAGTTCTGGTCGCCGTTGTTGTCCCACTGCGCGTCGCCGTCGTTGAACGCGAACACGACGCCGTGGCCCTGCCCGTGCTCGAGGTCGAACCAGCCCCCGGCGGCGGCGCTCATGGGGAGGCCCGGCGCGGTCGTCCACCCCGAGCCCGCGTCGAAGTGCATGTGGGGCTGGGGCCACGCGCTGAAGTAGTGCGCGATGAAGCCCTCGCGTTCGTCCAGATCGCCGCCACCGTCGCCGGAGTCGCTCGAGCCGCTGACGTTGGCGCTCAGCAGACCGTCGGTCCCGCAGCCGAGCGCGGTGACGGCGAGGAGCAACGACCCGTGGGACCAGCGCAGCGAGCGAAGCATCGTGCGCCTACTCTACGCGGCCCGTCGCAGACCGCACAAGCACGGCGGTGCGCGCCGCCGCTCAGACCGTGGCCAGCAGCACGCGCCGCTGGTGCTCGAGCGCCTCGACGTCGGTGCGCTTGCCCTCGTTCATCGCCTGGCCCATGGCGCGGGCGTTGTCGATGATGGCGTCGATGATGGGCTCGGGCAGGGCGAGGTCCCGACCCACGGCTCGCGAGCGCGCCTCCTCGTCGGGCGACAGACCGTCGAAGGCTGCCACCGTGGTGGCCCCGGAGAGCACGCAGGCCGCCCGATTGCTCGCGTGCGGGAACAGCTCGCTCACGTGCTCCAGCGTGACCCCTTCGATGTCGAAGTCGAGCACGTCCTGCTGGATCGAATTGGGGACGCCCGACATGATCATGAGGAACTGGAGCGCGCTGCGCTCGCCCCGGCTGAAGCCGTCGACGGCCGCCACGAACTTGATCGCCTTGCCCAGCTCGAGCTCCTCGCGCAGCGTGAGCGCGAGCCCGCGGGCGCGTCGCGAGATGTTGAGCACCGCTTCCTCGGCCGCTTCGCGGACCGTGACGTTCAGCCCGGCGAGGAAGGCCTCGGTGGTCTCGGCGATCGGGTTGCCCATGGCGCCGACTTTGCCAAGCTCGGGTTCGCCCGTCCACCGGGGGCTACAGCTGCGCCTGCGCGGGATTCCGGTCGCGCCGGCGCCATGGACGAGCGCCGCATGAGAAGATGGAGGACGGCTGCGCATGACGAGCCCCCGCACCCTCCGCCCCCAGGACCACGACCAGCCGCGCCCGATCTATGCGGTGTGGGAGATCACCCTGCGCTGCGATCATGCGTGCGAGCACTGTGGCTCGCGAGCGGGGCCGGTGCGAGAGGACGAGCTCTCGAGCGCCGAGCTGCTCGAGGTCGCCGATGCGCTGGCGCGGCTGGGCACGCGCGAGGTCACGCTGATCGGGGGCGAGGCCTACCTGCGCAGCGATGTCTACGCGCTGGTCGAGCACCTGGCCCGCCAAGGGGTGCGCGTGACCATGCAGACCGGGGGCCGCGGGCTCACGGCGGCGCGCGCCCGCAGGCTCCGCGAGGCCGGGATGGCGGCGGTGGGCGTGTCGATCGACGGCACGGCTGGCGTGCACGACACGCTGCGCGCGAGCCCGGGGAGCCACGCGGCGGCGCTGCAGGCCATCGAGCACGTGCGCGCGGCCGGGATGGTGGTCACCAGCAATTCGCAGATCAATCGCCTCAACATGCACGAGCTTCCGGCGATCGCGGCCGAGCTCGAGGCGCGCGGCGTGGCGGTGTGGCGCTGCCAGCTCACCGCACCGATGGGGCGCGCAGCCGATCACCCCGAGTGGATCGTGCAGCCCTACATGGTGCTCGACATCATCGACACGCTCGCCGCGATCCAGGCCGACGCCGCGGCGCGGGCCCGCGCGCGGGCCGAGAGCACCCCGGCGTTCCGCGTGGCGCTGGGCAACAACCTCGGCTACTACGGCCCGCACGAGCACGGGCTTCGCTCGCGGCCGGGCGAGCCCGATCGCTTCTTCGCGGGCTGCCAGGCGGGCAAGTACGTGATGGGCATCGAGTCCGATGGCACGGTCAAGGGGTGCCCTTCGCTGCCCACGGCACCCTATGCGGGGGGCAACGTGCGCACGCTGAGCCTCGCGGAGATCTGGGCCGCGGGAGAGGCGATGAAGTTCACCCGCGAGCGCACGCGCGAGGAGCTGTGGGGCTTCTGCGCGAGCTGCTACTACGCCGACGTGTGCCGGGCCGGCTGCTCGTTCACCGCCCACAGCACGCTCGGCCGCCGGGGCAACAACCCGTTCTGCTATCACCGCGCCAGCAAGCTGCGCGCGCGTGGCCTCCGCGAGGTGCTCGAGCATCGCGTGCACGCGCCCGGCGATCCCTATGACTTTGGCGGGTTCGTGCTCCACGAGCAGGGCTGGTCCAGCGAGCCGCCGCCCGAGCCGCGGCGACGCTCGCTGCCGGTCGTGCGCTCGGGATCCGCGTAGGCGACTAGCCGCCGCTCGTTCCGGTGCCCGTGGTCTCCGGCACACCGTACTCGGGCTCGCCCACCGAGTCGCTGCCGGCGGTGGTGTCGGTGCCGGTGCTCGCGTCGCCGGTCTCGGGCACGCCGTACTCGGGCTCGCCGACGGAGTCGCTGCCGGTGGTGGTGTCGCTACCGCTGGTGCTCGTCGACGTCGCCGCGCCGGTGCTCCCGGCCGAGGTGGTCGTGCCGGTGGTCGTGCCCGCGACCGTGGTGCCCGCAGCCGTGTCGTCACCCGCGTCGTCGCCGGGGCAGCCGGCCAGGGTCAGGCCGAGCAGCACCGTGGTGACGAGCGGAGCCGTGACCGTGCGCAGCGCGACCCCGCAGTGCGGGCACTCGCGGTCACCAACGATCACGTGGGCATGACATGAGGGGCAAGGGGTCAAGCGAGGCATGGCGAGCTCCCAGGGGAATGCGACATCTTCTCGCAGATCGAGCCGCGTTGCATCAACTGCGTACCACCACCGCGAGACCCACGTCGCGGATCTTGGCGGCGAACGCCTCGAGCCACGCCTCGGGCAGTCGCGAGAGGCGCCCGGCCTCGGGCTGGTGGGAGGGGCGCGCGATGCCGTAGAGCAGCACGTCGACGATGGGGGTGCCGGCGGCTTGCTCGGCGGCGAGGAGCTCGAGGTAGGCGGCCTGCTCGGCCTCGCTCGGCGGTTGCCCGTCGATCGCCACCACGCAGGTCTGGATGCGGGTGCGACACGAGGCCGCGCACTTGCGCAGGTTGTCGCGCGCCTGTGCGGGTGACGAGGCCGCCCCGTTGATCGCCTGCCGCCCGGCCGCGGTCGCGCTGTCGAGCTTGAACCACACCTCGCCGCCGGCCTGCCCCAGGCGGCACACCGCGCGATGCACGTCGGCTCGCTGCATCATCGAGCCATTGGTGATGAGCACCTTGTGGAGCTCGCCGAGCCCCTCGTCCTCGAGCACCTCGAGCGCTCGCGCGACGATCGCCTCGAGCTGGTGCGACGTGGTGGGCTCGCCATTGCCGGAGAACGCGATGTCGACGAGTCGTCGGTAGGCCTCGTCCACGTGCTCGGCCAGCCACTCCTCGCGCTGCGCACGACCCAAGAACCCGCGCAGCTCGGTCTCGAGGAGGTCCACATCGATGGGAGGCGCGGCCCCGCGCACGAGCCCGGGCACCTGGCAGTAGACGCAGCGCCAATTGCAGGCGTTGTTCGGGTTGAGGTTGATCCCCACCGAAACGCCCCCCGCACGACGCGACACCACCGGATACACGTAGGTCAGCCCGGCGGCATCGCGAGCGTGATCGGTGATGGTCAAGCGGCGCGTCATGACGCGGGAGCATGGCGCATGCATGGCACAGGGGCCAGCGATCGCGCCGTCGCGGGACTCGCTAGGGCTGCACCCAGCGGATCCGCTGGTCCAGTGGCGGCGGCGACGGCTCGGAGATCGATCCGTCGGGCCACGTGATTGCGACCTCGAGCACCTCGGTCTCGGTCCCGAGCCCAAAGTGGCAGGTGGTCTCGCTGCCGCCGCCCAGCGAGGGTCGACCGGTGAGGAAGCAGGTCTGCGTGCCGAGCTCGCTGCGCACCTCCACGATCGACCCCAGCCCGTCGCGGTTGGCCCCGCGCCCCTCGAGCTCCACGTCGAGCCAGTGGTGGGGCCGATCGACGCGGTTGTGATAGACGCGCAGCTCCTCGCCCCACGCGACGGTGGCCAGCTCCCACGCGCCGTCGCGATCGAGGTCGACCAGCGCCGAGCCCTTGCCGTGGCCGGGGTCGGAGAGGCCCGAAGACCAGGTCATGTCGGCGAAGCTCCCGTCGCCGCGGTTGTCGAAGAATGCGTCGGGAATCGGCTGCATGCCCTTGATGCGGCCACCGCTGAAGTACAGATCGAGATCACCGTCGTCGTCGTGGTCGAACAGGTGCGCGGCCCAGGTGATCGACTGGCGCTCCCACGGAAGCGAGCCGCGGGTGATGCCGGCCTGAGCCGATACATTCTCGAACGTACCGTCACCCGCGTTGAGCAGGAGCACGTTGTCGCCGATGTTCGAGAACGCGAGATCCACGAAGCCGTCGTGGTTCACGTCGCCGATGGCGAGGCCCATGCCGTTGACGCCCGCGAGGCCCACGCCCGATGCGGTGGAGACGTCGGTGAACGTCCAGCCTCCGTCTGCGGCGGGTCCGTCGTTGCGCCACAGCGCGTTGGGGCTGCCGATGCGCCCGCCCACGTCATCGTTGATGACGACGAGGTCCTGGTCGCCGTCGCGCTCCACGTCGACCCACACGGCAGAGAAGCCGACCGAGTCGATCAGCGGGTCGTCGGGGTCCAGCAACGTGAGGTCCTGGGTGCGCTCGACGAACACGCCGCCATCGTTGCGATACAAGTGATCACGGGCTCGGATCTCGCTGCCGGGGCGAGGGAAGCAGAACGCGTGGTTGACGACGTAGAGATCGAGGTCCTCGTCGCCATCGTAGTCGCCGAACGCGACGCCCATCGTGCGCTGCTCGTCGTCGCCCAGGCCCAGCGCGAGCGTGACATCCTCGAAGCTGGCGACTCCGTCGGGCACCAGGCGGTTGCGGAACACTCGATTGGCTCCGCGTCGGCCCACGAACAGGTCGAGGTCGCCGTCGCCCTCGAGGTCGACGAACATGGCCATCGACACCGCGTCGACCCCCGCGAGGCCGGCGGCGGCCGTCACGTCTTCGAACTCGGGCACGCCATCCCCGTCGCGATCGCCCACGTTGCGGTGCAGAATGCCGCCCTCGCCCACGTGGCCCATGAACACATCGGGCGCACCGTCGGCATCGTAGTCACCAAAGGCGAGCCCGGTGTGGCTCTCGGCGCACTCGGGGGGGCTCCCCGTGACGTCGTGCCGCTGCGCGAGCCCGCTGCCCGTGGCCACGTCGACGAAGCGCGGGATCACGATCTCGAGCGCGTGCTCGGCCCTGGCCGCGGGGTCGTCGCGGCGGCGCACCACCAGCATCGTGGGCCCCACCGGCAGGTCGTCGGGGATGCGCACCAAGGCGCCCGGCAGATCGGCGAACAAGGGCTCGCGCACGCCTTCGAGCACGCGCCCGGCAAGCTCGAGCTCGAGCTCGAACAGCGGGGTGTCGACCACCACGTACAGCCGCGAGCCGCGGGCTACGGCGGCCGGGGCAGCCACGATCTCGGGCGCGATGCCACCGCCCTCGCTGCCGCTGCTGGACTCGTCGCCGGTCTCGGTCTCGCCCGCGGGGGTGGGAGCGTGCCCGTCGTGGCAGCCCGGCCCGAGGACGCAGGCGGTCACGCACGCGGCCAGGGCCAGACCCAGACCCAGGTCCGGCTGGGCTCGACCCCGGAGCACGTGCGTCACCAGCATGCGGCGCACGATCCTAGAGCACCATCAACATGAACACGCTGCCGAGGCTCTGGATCGCGATGTCGGCGCGGCCGTTGCCGGAGTAGTCGCCCACCGCCATCGACTGTATCGGGTCGCCGAAGAAGAACGTGCTCTGGCACGAGAGGAACGAGAAGCCAGGATCGTCGCTGCCGCGCACGATGTGAACGGTAGAGCTG
>JBFIJN010000403.1:0-8390 GCA_041600735.1 Nannocystaceae bacterium | reverse complement strand
GGGCGGCCCCAGTGCTCCCACAGCCGACCGGTGTGCTCGGCGGGCACGAGGTTGTCGCCGCGGGCCTCGACGATCAAGCGAGCGTTCCACGGCACCTTGGGCTGATAGGTGAGCGGGCAGTGCAGCGCCCACGCGGCGCTGAAGCGCTCGCGCGTCATGCCCATCTCGGATACCTGCCGCAGCACCGGGTCGCCTTCGCCCTCGAGCCAGAATAGGTCGGCGAGCGAGGCGGGCGGCAGCACGGGGATCGCAAAGTCGAGCGAGTCCTCGAGCGAGGCGAGCAGCGCCGTCGTGTAGCCGCCGAGGCTGCTGCCCATCATCCCGAGCGGCGCGGGATTGCGGGCCTTGATCCAGCGCATCGCCGAGCGCAGCTCGATCACCTTCTGGATGAAGGCCTCGTTGGTGCGCATGAGGTTGGGCGAGGGATGCAGCTCGCCCGAGAACCGCGCCGCGCTGGGCCGGCGCAGCCAGTGGAACGGCATCACGTAGTAGTAGACATCGAGGCCGAGCCCGCAGAACAAGTGCTCGATGCCGAACTCGTGCTCGTGCAAGCGCTTGCGACCCATGCCCCAGCCGTGGGTGACGAGGATCGAGGCCGGGGCCGGGCGGGCGTGGGTCCACGAGAACAGGTGCACCGTGTCGAGTCGATCGTAGCGGCGGTACTCGGCGGCGTAGAGCCGGTGGACCGGGCGATAGGGCGAGTCGAACTCGAGGTGCGAGTGCAGGCCGCCGCGGATCGGTCGACGCCAGCGGGCCTGGAGCGTGGGCAGGCGCGCGGGCGGAGCGAGCAGGCGATCGGGGTCGGCCAGCACGGCGGGATCGGTGTAGACGCGCAGCAAGCCGTAGGCCCGCTCGAGCTCGGCGGGCGACATGTACGGAATGCCGCGGCGCAGGTAGAGGCCGCGCAGCAGCCCGCGGAACACATCGTCGCCCCGCTGACCCAACCAGGTGGCCGCGCGGCGGCGACGGCCCCGCAGCGGCTCGACCACGTCGGTCTCGAGCGGCGCGAGGGTGGCACCGGCTGCGTCGGGGGGGTCGAGATCGAGGGTGGAGCCAGAGTCGGCCATTCGAACGGTCGTGAGCGGTCGGCGCGCCAGCGCTGGGACGGACTATAGCCCATCGTGGGGGGCCCCATGCTAGAAGCGGCTCGATGCTGCACCTTCAACCGTACACGGGAGTCTCCCGCATGCTCGCGATCGTGCTCGCGGTGGCCGTCTCGGCCTGCTCGACCCGTGCGGACGAGCCCGCCGACCCTGCCGCGACCCCGACCGCCGCCCGCAGCGGCCGCGCAATCGCGGTGCAGTGCATCACGGGTGACGCGATCACGGGCCCGGTGCGCGCCGCGGTCGAGGGCCAGGCACGGGTGCTCTACGGGGCGCTGCGCGACGGCAAGACCGAGCTCCTGTGGGACGAGCTGCACCCACAGGCGCGCCGCGAGGACCAGCGCGAGCCGTTCATGGAGGCGCTGGCCGCCATGAAGAGCCGGCTCGAGGGCACCCCCGGCGAGCCCGCGCTCGAGCGCTTGCACGTGGTGGATCTGCGCGGCGGGACCAATGCGCTGGCGCGCGTGCAGTGCGGGGAGGCGGAGGACCCCGAGCGCTTCACGCTGATGGTGAATGCCGGCGACGAGGACGTGGCGGTGGCCGTGCTGCGCGCGAAGCATGGCGAGGCCGAGCACGCGACCACCGTGCAGCTGCGGCGGCGCGGCGAGCACTGGCACCTGCTGGGGATCCAGGTCAATCCGACCAAGTATCGGGGCAAGGACGCGGCGGCCTACGAGGCGCTCGCCGACTTTGCGATGAGCCAGCAAAAGGTGGTGACGGCGTACCTCATGCTGGATCTCGCGATGACGCTGAGCGATCGCGGTGCCGCGGTGGCCTCGGCCACCCATCAGCGCATCGAGGAGAAGCTCGAGGCGATCGGACGCGACCGTCTGTTCATGGCGGAGACGGGGGTGTGGGCGCTGGGCGAGGCCCGCTTTCGCATCGAGGGGCTCTCGCTGGTGTCCACGCGCAACGACATCTCGCCGGTGATCAAGTACGTGAGCCCGCAGGGCTTGGTCGAAGACCTGCTCGACGCGGACGCCGACGTGCTGGTCGCCGAGGTGCGAAGGCGCTTCCCCGAGCTCGTGCTGCACTTCGATGCCATCGTGCTCGAGGCCTACGCCGAGGCACCCAGCGAGCCCGGCAAGAGCTACGAGGCGTTCCGCAAGGTGCGCTTCTTGGATCCCACGCGGGCGCGCGACTGAGCGCGACTGAGCGCGATTAGTAGGGTTCTTCTTCGTCGATGTCGTCGTCGTCGGGGATCGACTCCTCGGGCTCGGCGCTGGCCGGCTCGGCCGCGCCCTCCTCCGGGGTGGTCGTGGGGCCGGAGCCTTTGGCACAGCCCGCGATCGCGAGCAACACAGACAGGATGGCCTTCGTCCTCATCTTGCGCATGCTACTCGCGCTTGGCGGGCCGGGCCATCAGCGCTTCGATGAGCTGGCCGGCGGAGAGCTCGCCGGCCATCAGCCGCGCGAGGCCAACCGCCAGCGGCACGTCGACCGCAGCACGCTGCCCGAACGCGGCGACCTGGGCGGCGAGCGCCGCGCCCTCGATGTACGCGCCCGCCCGCTCGGCCGCCACGCGAAGATCGAGACCCTCGGCCAGCGCCCGGCCGAACTCGACCTCGGGGCGGCCATCCCCGGCCACGGCGGCGATGAGGTCGCCGGCCCCGGCGAGCCCGGCGAAGGTGCGCGCCTGCCCGCCCCGCACCTCGCCCACGCGGGTCGCCTCGGCCAGGCCGCGGGTGGTGAGCACGGCGAGCGTGCCCGGGCCCATGCCGAGCCGCTGCGCATAGCCCAGCGCCAGCGCCACCAGGCCGACCAGTGCGGAGGCGATCTCCACGCCGGTCAAGTCGTCGGTGCCGTAGACCCGCAGGCTCGGTCCGCCGATCGCGTCGCTCACCGCCTCGATCACCTCGGGAAAGCGCGAGCCGATGATCGCCCCGCCAGGATGACCCTCGGCGAGGTTGCGGGCCACCAGCGGGCCCGCGAGCGCGCCCACGCGGCGGCACGGGGTGCGTGCCCCGAGCACCTCGCTGACGGTGGCGAGCTCGGGGCCCAGGAGGCCGCGGCTCACGTGCACCAGCAGGTGTGAGCCATCGAGACTGCGGCCCAGCTCGTCGGCGAGCGCGGCCACGTGCGGCGACGGCACGGCGAAGAACACGAGCTCGGCCTCGCGAAGATCGTCGAGGCGCGTGGTGCTGGTGATCGACTCGCCACCCTCGAGCTCGCGCGCATGACGGCTCCACAGGATCACGCGCTGACCGGTGCGACCCGCGGCCTGCGCCAGGCTGCGACCAAAGCTGCCTCCACCGACGACCGCGACGGGCGGGCTCATGCGTGGTGCTCCATTCCGGCGATCTCGCGCGCTGCGGTGCGGTCGGCCTCGTCGTCGCCCGCGATGTCGAGCGCAAACGGGCGCAATCGATTCTGATAGAACAGCAGCAGGTTGAGGTCTTCGGCGATGACCGAGCCGCTCTGCAGCCGCACGACCTGGCGCGTGGCGTGGTAGCCGGACCAGGTGGAGAGCACGCCCTCGAGGATGCTAGCGGGAGGCTGGCGACGCACGAAGTTGCTCACGTGCACCTTGCCCGCGGCCTCGAGCGCCACCAGGCGATCGCGGGTCTCCCCGAGCTCGGCGGTCAGCTCGTCGTAGGGGATCGCGATGTCGCCGCGGTGGCGCAGCCGCGAGAACAGATCGAGCCCCGGGGTCGCGCGGACCAGCCGACGGAACACCACGTGCGCCACGAGCTGGGTGGGCATCACCACGGTCTCGCGCTGGTAGGCCGCGGCCAGCACCTTGCCCAGCGCGCGGGTGTAGGCCGCATCGCGCCGCGCGTCGACCGAGGGCGTGCCGCGACGCGAGACATAGCTGCTGGCGTCGATGATGCGACCGTCGGGCGCCAGCGAGTTGCCCTGCTCGTCGACCGGGTTGCCGAACGGATCGAGCGGCTCGCCAAAGCGGATCACGCACACGCTGTCGAGCCCACGGAACTTGTTGAAGAACGAGACCCAGCGCTCCACGCGAGAGAACTCGTCGTCCTCGATGATGTAGCGCGCGCGGCCTTCTTCCTTGAGATAGTCCTCGATGAGGGTCTCGGCCTCGAGCACCAGCGCATAGTTGATGGTGGCGGGGACGAAGTACACCGGGCGATCGATGCCGCGCGCCCGGTTGCGCGCAAACGCCTCGACGCCGGTACCGGCGAGGCCCAGCTTGAGGTGGGACTCGAGCGCGCCGGAGCGGCTGCGCGTGCCTCCGGGGAAGAACAGCGAGTGATAGCCGCGCTCGATCACCACACACGAGTAGGCCTTGAGGATCTCCTTGTAGAGCGAGGCCTTCACGCGCCGGTCGACCCGGTAGGCCCCCAGGTTGTGCATGAAGAACGAGACGATCGGGTTGGTGAACAGGTTCTTGCCCGCGCCGTAGACCACCGGCGACAGGCCCTCGCGGAACAGCACCCAGCCGAGCGCGATCGAGTCGAGGTTGGACTGATGCGTCGGCACCAGCACCACGGTGCCGCGGCGCGAGATGTGGCGGATCTTGTCGATCGGGCCCTCGGAGGCGACGAGCTCGTCGAGGCGCCCGCCGCCGCCCATCACGTTCTGCAGGATGTTGCTGGGGTTCATCGCCGCGGTCAGCACACCGGGGAGGAAGCGACTGGCAAAGTGATAGACCCGCGGATCGAAATTGCCGGCCACGTCCTTCGCCATGGCGTGAGCGACCTCGCGCAAGGTCTCGTGCTTGCCTTCGACCGACATGCGACCCACGCGGCGCACGATCCCACGCCAGTAGTCGAGCTTGCGCTTGGCACCCTCGGACTTGTCGGACTCGAGCCGGCGGATCTCGTGGTAGGCGGCGTCGTTGAGCGCGAGCTCGGCTGATTCCTCGAGGTCGTAGCGCTCCATGATGCGGCGCACGACCTCGTCGACGATGTCGGCGCGCTCGCTGTTGAACCAGAAGATCTTGGGATCCGAAGGCCGCGGAACGTAGGTCCGAAGGCGCGGCAATCGCAGCGGGCGCGTGGGCAAGAGCTTCATCGTTGGCGACGGGAAGGATACCCCAACCGCGGCCCGCGGATCCCCCCGCAGGCCTCGCCGGGGCACCGGTGTTACCCTCCGCGCGTGATCGTCGTCGTGGGATGCGGCGTGGCTGGCCTGAGCTGCGCAGTGCTGCTGGCCGAGGCCGGGCACGAGGTCGAGATCTGGGCCGCTGCGCTGCCGCCCCGGACCACCTCGAACGTGGCCGCCGCGTTCTGGTACCCCTATCAAGCGTTCCCCCGCGAGCGCGCGCTCGGCTGGGCGAAGGTGAGCTACCGCCGCTTCACGAGCCTGGCCAAGCAGCCCGGTACCGGCGTGCGAATGCACCGCTTGCTCGATGTCTACCGTGAGCCGCTGGAGCGCCCGTGGTGGGCCGCGGCGGTGCCCCGATACACCCGGCTGTCGGCGCACGAGCGGCCCCCGGGCTTTGCCGAGGCGTTTGCGTTCGCCTCGCCCGTGATCGACATGCGGGCGTACCTGCCCTACTTGCTCGCGCGGCTCGAGAGCGCGGGCGGACGCGTGATCCAGCGACGACTCCTCAGCTTCGACGAAGCGCTCGCGCGCACGCCGGTGGTGTTCGATTGCGCGGGCCTCGGTGCGCGCACGCTCGCCTCCGATCCCGAGTTGTTCCCGATCCGCGGGCAGCTGGTCCACGTCGACGATCCGGGCGTGGAGGGCATCCTGCTCGACGAGCACGGGCCCGATGGGCTCACCTACGTGGTACCGCGGGGCGATCACTGCGTGCTGGGCGGAACCTCCGATCCCCACGACGACGACACGCGCTCGCGACCCGACGACACCGCCGGGATCCTCGATCGCTGCGCCAAGCTCGATCCACGGCTGCGCCACGCGACGCTGCGGGCCGAGGTGGTGGGGCTGCGACCCGGGCGCTCGACGGTGCGGCTCGCGGCCGAGCCCCGCGGCGAGGGCGTGATCGTGCACGACTACGGGCACGGCGGCGCCGGCGTGACGCTCTCGTGGGGCTGCGCCGAGGAAGCGGTGGGGCTGGCGACCGCGTTCCTCGGGCCCGGCGGGCGCGGCGGAGGCTAGCGCCCCTCGTCGAGCGGCTCGCGGGCGGCCGCGAGCTCGGCCTGCACCACGGCGCGCTCGTCGAGGACATGACGCTCGATCAGCGCTCGCCGAGTCGAGTGCGCGAGCCCGGGGATCTGCCCGATGAGGCGCAGCGCCGCCGCGGCTCGACGCGCGGGGGCGGCCTCGAAGTAGGCGACGAACGCCGCATGGGCCTGCCGACGAGGATCGCGAGCGACGGGGACCTCCTCGCGCAGCCCCTCCGCGGCGGCGCGTAGCTCGGGGAGCACGACCGCCTCGTCGTGGCGAACGAGCAGCTCCAGGAACGGCCGCACTGCGTGGGCGTAGTCGGCCTCGCCCGCGCCCCGAGCGTAGCGCCCCACGCGAGCGCGCGCCTCCGCACGCGCCCGCTCGGGGTCGAGCTGCTCGATCGCCTCGACGACGTCCTCGATGGTCTCGGGGTCGGGATGATCGAGCCAGGCGGCCAGCGGCTCGGCGTGGCGCGGCTCACCATGGGAAGCGACGACCGAGAGCACCAGCGCGAGGCGCAGCTCGTCCCCTCCGCTGACCATCGGGACGCCACGCAGCAGCTCGATCACCAGCTCGGCGAGGGCCTCGTGCCCGGGCGCCGTGCGATCGATGCCCGCGCGCAGGGCCATCAGGGCTTCGACCTGACCGTCTTCGATCGGGCCGCGGCGAGCCCCGGCGAGCGCGGCGTTGCGCAGCCATCGCTGGGCATCGACGTCGTGATCGACCACCCACAACGCGCGCGCCGCCTCCATGCGCACCGAGGAGGATCGCGGGTCGGAGAGCAGCGCTCGCGCGGGGCCGAGCGGCGCCCCCTTCACGGGCGGGGCGAGGCTGAGCTCGCGCAGCAGCCTCACCACCTTGTCCTCGGAGAGCTCGCAGCCGAGCGCGTAGATCATGGCCTCGCGGGCGACCTCACGGTGCTCCGAGGCGAGCGCGAGCGCGGGCACGTGCACCTCGTACTCGTCGCTGCACAGCAGCCCAGGTAGCGCGCTGGGCAGCGCCTCCACGGGCATGGTGCTCAGCGCGAGCGCGTAGGCCTGCTCGTCGAGCCCCTTGCGCCGCAGCAGCGGCAGCACGTGCTCGACCCGCGCCTTCACCAGCTGGTGGCCGAGCAGTCGGGCGAGCACCGCATCGCGATCGTGGCGATCGTACTGCCACAGCGGGGTGGTGCCGCGCGGGATCGCCCGCAGGCGCCGCTCCATCTCGGCGAGCATCGCCGCGTCGTGCTCGAGGCGCACCTCGGGATCCACGTGAGCCTCGACCAGCGCTTCGAAGCGGGTCACGAGGTTGGTGTGCGCAAACAGCTCGAGCTCCGGACCATCGACCTCGTCGTTGATCGGCTGGGCGTACGCGGTGGTCAGCGAGAACCCCTCGCCGTCGATGCGAACGAGACGCTGGGGCATGTGGCTGGCGTAGCCAAACCCGCCCAGCCCGATCGAGTCGTCGCGCGACTCGCTGCGAGCCCGGTGCAGATAGAAGGCCTGCCGCACCAGCGCATCGAGCTCGGCCGCAGGCAGCGTGGCCCGCGCGATGCCGCTGGAATCGAACAGCTCCACCCGGGCGCCGCGCTCGTCTCGTACCACGTCGATGACCCGCCCGGAGGGCACGTGGTTGATGTGGTTGGCGTGGTGCTGGATCGTGTAGCGCCGCGGCAGGTGGCTGGGCACGGCCGGCACGACGATCCGGTAGTAGCGGCGGTGGTCGGGCGAGCGCGCGCGCTCGAGCATGCGCAGGGCCGCCGCGCGGGCGCGCTGGTCGGCAGCCCCGAGCGGGGCCGCATGGGCGCTCGCGCCGGCGAGGAGCGAGACCAGCACGACCACCAACCCGAGCACGAAGCGCGACATGTCGGGCGAAGACGCCTCCCGAGGAGGAAGGTTCCGTCGCTCCACTTCAGCCCGCCTGGGGCTTGCGCAGCGCCAGGTACCACAGCGGCGCCACGGACCCGAGCAGCAGCGTCCCCACCAGCCACGGCCACGCCGCACGCTTGCGCCGACGGGCGTCGACCACCAGCAGCGAGCAGACGATGGTCAGCGAGAGTGTGAGATCGATCAGCATCTGCATGGCCCAGGGCTCGCGCCACGCGACCTCGAGGAAGCCGGTGTAGCCGTGCTCGATGGTCACGACCGTCGAGTAGGCGGTGAACAGGATGGCGACGAGGATGAAGAGGGGTCGGAATCGCTGCATGACGTCGTTCTCGTTGGGACCACCATGACCGCCACCGGGCTCGGCCGCCATGACCTCGGAGGTCAT
>JBFIJN010000402.1:0-8398 GCA_041600735.1 Nannocystaceae bacterium | reverse complement strand
CGGCCTTGCGCAGCAGCCCCACCCACGCCTCGAAGTGCGCGCTCACTTCGTCGCGGCACTCGTCGGTCTGGCCCAGCTCGCGCAGGCGCGAGAGCTCGAGCTCGCGTAGCTCGGTGTCGGCGTCGACCACCGCGAGCCAGCGGATCGACTCGCCGACCGGATCGTGGGGCAGGCCAAAGAACAGCTGGCCGCGCGCGAGCCCCCCCGCGTGGCGTCGCGGGCCGCTCGGCAGGCCGTCGCGCGTGGGCACCCAGAACAGGTCCACGCGCCCGGCGTCCACGGACCACACGCGATCACCGTCGCCGACCGGCAGCGGCGCGTGCGTCGACACCGACGCGCGCGGTGCCTCGCCGAGCATCGTGCGCCAAGCTGGCGAGTCGGGCTGGCCTGGCGTGGTCATTCGGCGGAGCGGATCAATTCCACGTACGGGCCCGCCTGCCGTACGAGCTGCTCATGGGTGCCTCGCTCGACCACCACGCCGCGGTCGAGCACGATGATCTCGTTGCAGTCGCGGATGGTGCTGAGTCGGTGGGCCACCACCACGCATGCACAGCCGCGACGCCGCAGGTTGTCGTCGACCTGCTTCTCGGTGGCCGGGTCGAGCGCGCTGGTGGCCTCGTCGAGCACCAGCAGGCTGGGAAACTGGGTGAGCACTCGCGCGATCTCCAGGCGCTGGCGCTGTCCCCCGCTGAAGTTGCGCCCTCCCTCTTCCACGCGACTGTCGTAGCCGCCCACCCGCGACATGATCTCGTCGTGGATCATGGCGTCGCGCGCCGCGTCGATCATCACCTCGTCGGGGACGGTCGCATCCCACATCGTGATGTTCTCGCGCACGGTGCCCTCGAATAGTGTGATGTCTTGGCTGACCAGGCCGATCGTGCGACTGACGAGCGCGCGCGGCAGTCGTCGTCGATCCACACCGGCGAGCAGCACTCGGCCCTCCCACGGCTCGTACAGACCGCACAGCAGCTTGACCACGGTCGACTTTCCGCTGCCCGACGGCCCGACCACGGCCACGCGGTGGCCGGGCTCGAGCACGAGGCTCAGGCCCACCAGCACCGGGGCGGCGAGGCGGCTGTAGCCGAACGTGATGTCCTCGACCGCGAGGTGGCCGGCCAGGCGGGCGCGGTCGGGCGAGTCGAGCGAGTCGGGCGAGTGGAGCGAATCGCCCGTCGCAAGCGACGACTCCGACTCCGGCTCCGCCGAGGCCACCTGCTCGGGCTCGAGCATCGGGTCATGCGGATGATTGAGCACGTCATCGAGGCGCGTGAGGCCGCTGTCGAGCGTCTGCAGCTCGGTCGCGAGCCCGGCGATCCCGCGCACGGGCGCCATGAAGCTGCCCGACAGCAGCTGGAACGCCACCAGCGTGCCCAGCGTGAGATCGCCGTCCATGACCCGCAGCGCCCCGATCGCGAGCACGAGGTAGCGCTCGAGCATCGACAGCAGCGAGGGCACGACATCGTAGACGAGGTTGGCCTCGCGAAACGCCTGCTGAGCCGAGACGTTGCGCGCATAGTGACCCGACCAGCGCGAGAAGAAGTCGGGCTCGGAGCCGCTGGCCTTGATGCTCTCGATCAGCTGGAGCCCGCCCATCGAGATCCCGGCGAGCGCCGCCACCTCCTTCTCCATGCGCCGCGCATGATTGACGCGGCGGCGCACCAGCAGCTTGAGGGCGACCAGGTGCAGGCCCCCGAACACGAACACCACCGACGCGAGCCGGCGGTCGTAGTACACCAACATCGCGCCGAAGAAGCCCACGAGCAGCAGGTTGAGCACGGCCTCGGCCAGCCGCCCCGAGATGATCCGCGCCAGCGTCTCGTTCACGCGCAGGCGGCTGGTCAGGTCGCCGGCGAGGCGCGCGTCGAAGAAGCGCACCGGCAGCCGCAGCAGGTGCCACAAGAAGCGACTCGAGCCGGTCACATCGACGCGCAGCGAGAGCTTGAGCAGCCCAAAGCGGCGCAGCGAGGCGATCACGGTGCGAGCGGCGTACGTGATCACCACGGCCGCGAGCAGCGGGATCAACCACTCCGTGTTGCCGCGGACGAGCACGTCGTCGATGAACACCTTGGAGAACACCGGGATCATCAGCCCGGGAACGACCAGCAAGAGCCCCAGCAAGAACACGTAGGCGATGCCTGCGCGAGCCCCCGGCAGCCGCTCGCGGAGGCTGCGTAGGACCGAGCTGCGCTCGCCCCCGGGCACGAATTCGGGCCCGCGCTCGAACACCAGCACGACCCCCGTGAACGACTCGTCGAGCTCCTCGAGGCTGATGGTGCGCGGACCGGTCGCGGGGTCGTTGATGAACACGCGATCGCTCCCGAGCGCCTCGATCACCACGAAGTGGTTGAAGTTCCAGTGCGCAATGATCGGAAAGCGAAGCTCGCGCAGCGCCCCGGGCTCGCCGGTGAACGCCTCGACCTCGAGCCCATGCGAGCGTGCGGCGCGGACGATGTTGCTGGCCGCGCTGCCATCGCGCGAGACCCCGCAGTCCTCGCGCAGCTGCTCGAGCGGAACATGACGGCCAAAGTGCGAGAGAATGATCCCCAGGCACGCCGCGCCGCACTCGGTGGACTCCATCTGCAGCACCGTGGGGGTGCTGCCAATGCCGAGCCACGCACGCAGGAAGGCGCTCGCCACCGTGGGCTCAACCCCCCAACGCCTTGCGGAGCCCCGGCAGCACCAAGGTGATCGGTGCCTGCGCTCTCACGGTGATCGAGGCCGTGCACGGGGTCCCCGAGGTCAGCAGCTCGGCGGGGCCCTCCCCCGACGACCACGCAAAGCCGCTGGGCGTGGTGGGATCGGCCGTGAGCGTGGCCGTGACCGCGAGCGCGGGCCCACCCGCGAGGAACTGCGCGACCAGCTCTTCGTTGCCGAGCACGCGCAGCATCCCGCGTCGCGAGGCGGGGAACTGAGAGACCGAGGTGACCTCGCCCTCGATGAACCCGAACTCCTCGCGCTTGGCCGTCGACGGGGAGATGCGCACGCGCATGCCGGGCTGCACCTTCTTGCCCTCGCTGGCGCGCACGTAGAGCAGCACCTCGAGCTCGGCGGGATCGAGGTCGGCGGTCGTGGGATCGATGCTGATGACGGGCGAGCCGGGGGCCACGAGATCGCCCGGGTTGACGCGCTGCTCGATCACGCGACCCGCGTGGGGGCTGATGATGGTGGCGCTCTGCTGCAGTCGGTCTTGGAGCGCCCGCAGCGACCGCTCGGCCTCGTGAATCCGCATCTCGCTGGCCGTGATGTCGACCAGGCGCTGCTCCTGGAGCTCCTCGCCCGACACGCTGGTCTCGCCGAGCTGGACCCGCCACGCGCGGATGTCGGCCTCGCGATCGGCGATCTCGAGCCGCGTCTGCTGGACCTCCTCCTCGATCAGGATCCCCTTGTCGTGGAGCGCGGTCTGGTTGGCGAGCTTCTTCTCCAGCCACACGAGTCGCCGTCGCGCCGACTCGATGTCGCGACGCAGGTTGTCGCGCTCGACCCGCGTCTGCTTGGCCCGCTTGGCGATGTTCTCGGTGCCGAACGCCAGCAGCTCCTCGTGGCGGATGCGCAGCTCGGTGAGCAGCGCCTGCCCGTTGTCGATCTCGGTGGTCAGCTCGGTCTGCGCGATCTCGGCCACGGCGTCGCCCACCGCCACGAACTCACCGACCGCGGGGTGAACCGCGGTGACCTGGCCGCTCGCCAGCGACACGACCTCTTGCATCCCGCCGCGACGAATGATGATGCCCTCGGCGGCCACGTTGGTGGGCAGCGAGCCGAGCAGCGACCACGCGATCACGCAGCCGGTGAGCAGCACGAGCACGAGCGCGGCCAGCCACTCCTTGGGGCGGATCAGCGCGAGCTGGCGATCGAGGAGCTCGGGCGAGGAGATGCGCTCGAGCGCGATCTTGCGAAACACATGGCTGGTCGTGCTGGCCATGAGGAGCTCGGCGATCGTACAGCAGGCTCACGGCCGCCGCAGGAGCAGCGAGCGACGCTCGTTGGCCGCGATGGCCGAGCGGCGACCCGCGAGGCCGAGCATCGAGACCGTCACGCTCAGCTCGGGCTCGATGCGGGCGCCGAAGCGCTCGCGCAGCGCTTCTCGCTGGGCCCAGCGGCGCTCGTGCTTGGCGCGCATGACCGCGCGCCAGCGCTCGGTGAGATCCTCGACCTGCTCGACCGCGAAGCCGCAGGCGCGGGCGAGCTCGACCCACGCGGCGTGACCCGAGCCATACACGGTGAACGCGAGCACCCCGCCCGCACGCAGCACGCGGTGGACCTCGGCCAGCGCAGCCTCGCGGTCGTCGGTCATGTAGAGCGCGTCGTGGGAGAACGCGGCCGCGATCGAGCCGGTAGGCAGCCCGGTCGCGGCGAAGTCGGCCCGCACGAAGCGCTCGCCCTCGCCGGCGCTGGCCTGCGCGTGCTCGATCGCCACCGCAGAGCCGTCGACCCCCACCAGGCTGGCGTGCAGGCGCGTCGCGAGCCAGCGACCCAGCGCCCCGCGGCCGCAGCCGAGATCGAGCAGCGTGGCCTCACCCGCGCTGGCCCGCAGCGCCGCGCCGAGCTGCGCGAGCAAGCGCGCGAGATCCTCGTGGATCAGGAACCCGTTGCTCAGCCCAAAGACGCGCGGATCGGTGAGCTCGTGGGGCCCGAGCGCGGCAAGCTCCGCGTGGATCGGGTTGGCGTAGATCTGGTCGTAGGCCGCGGCCTTCACAGGCGCTTCCGCATCAGCAGGGCCGTGTGAGCCTCGTAGCCAAAGTGCTCGTAGAACGTGATGACCTCGGTACGGCTGTCGAGGAACAAGGCCACCAGCCCGCGAGCACGCCCGTCTTGCTCGGCGAAGGCCAGCAGGCGCTGGCCGATGCCTTGGCCGCGATGGGTGCTGCGCACGACGAGATCGTCGACGTGAAGGTGAGGGCCGCGCGCGAGGCTATCGACGCGCCGCATGCCCAGCACTCCGAGCATGCGGTCACCCTCGAATGCACCGACCAGCTCGTACCCGGCGGCCTTCTGGATTGCCAGTCGCCGCGCGTACTCCTCGAAGTCGAGGTGGGTGCGGAGCTCGACGACGACCTCGAACGCTTCGGCCTCTTGGGCGGGGGTGAGACGCTCGATCCGTAGCTCTGCCATGGCTCAGTTGCCCTCGAATTCCTCGTCGCCGCCCACTTCGTGCTGCGTGATGTCGTTGAACTGCGACAAGCGCTTCTTGAACGTATCACGGATGAACGCGCCCTTGCCCGCGCTCATCACCCCCTCGAGGAGCCGAGCGGTATACGCAATGTGCGCGGTCTCGTCGGCCAGCAGCCGGTCCATGACCTTGCCGATCGCCGCCTGGTGGTCCTCGACCGCATACCCGAGCAGGGCGGGCCGCATGAGCGTTTGGTTCACCCGCGTGCGGATCTCACCGATGTTCATCTGGACGAGCTCGTCGAGCGTTCGCCACTCGGACTGGAGCTGGGCGGCGCGCTCGGGCTGGTGCTTCTTGCCGTATCCGGGAGCCTTCGCCTGAAGCCGACTCTTGATCTCGGGAGTGATGGCAAAGGTCATGTCGAGCAAGGACACATAGAGGAGTGCATGCCGGGACTCGTCGATGGCGTGGAGCCGCACGAGCTCGGCGACCTGCTCGTTGGCCGCAGAGCCGGCCAGACGCCACAGGCTGCGCGCGCCAAGCCCCTCCTTGTCTGCATTGCCCACGAGGCTCTCGGCCAGCCACTGCTTGTTCTTGGCCAGGTGGACGAACTTCTTGCCGTACCAGGCCTGCTCGAAGGGTGGAGGAGTCGCCTCGAATGCCTCACGGAGGCAAGCGGCATAGTGGGGCAAGGGCTCGACGCCCCCGTCCTTCATGGCATCGAGGATCGTTTCTGCGAGAGACATCGGCGCTCCTGTCACGAGAGATGCGCTGGGGGACGAACCCCACAGCGCGGATCGATCAAGCCAGCCTATCTGTAGGCCGCATTGCAGGGGTTGTAGGCGGCATTGCAGGGGTTGTAGGCCGCATTGCACGGCTCATACGCTGCGTTGCACGGCTGGTACGCCGCATTGCACGGCTCATACGCCGCATTGCACGGCTCGTACGCCGCATTGCACGGCTCATACGCCGCATTGCACGGCTCGTAGGCGGTTCCGCCCGTGACCTTCTCGAGATGCTCGAGATCGATCTTGGTCAGTTTCTCGCTCCCCGTGGCGAGCTTCTTCAACTTCTTGGGTTCATCAGCCATGTTTGCACTCCCGCTACGTTGGCCAATTACCAACGATGGCGGCTCGCACTATATCATCGAGCATTGAACTCGCAAGCGAACAATGAAGGGAATCACTGCGCGATCATGAGTGCTCGTATTCGCGATGATCCATCGACTTCGCGATCATTCATGGCCGCTCCTCGGCCAGGACCACGAATCCATACTTCATCAACCACAGCACGTGTCGCAACACTCGACCCGGAGACTCGTGGTCGAATTCGAGCTCACGCACGCTGCGCGGCCCCGCCTCGAGCGCGCCGAGGATCCTGCTCAGCAGCTCGTCGTCGTGGAGCTCGAAACGCCCGGTGAGCGGCAGGACTTCACTTCCCTCCAGTAGCTCGTGACCGGCCCGCGTGAGCGCGAGCGGCTCGCCCACCCCGAGCACTCTCGACGCGTAGTGACCCACCGTGCCGAACAGCGGAGGATCGTGGAGCGAGGGACGCGGGTCGAGCTCGCCCTTCAGGCCGCGGGCGACCCCCTCGAGCTCCGCCCACAGCGACTCGTAGGCGCCCACGACCGACGGCCAGCCAAACGCGGCCACCGCGTGACGCCGCGAGGCCTCGGCCATGCGACGGCGGAGATCGGCGCTGCCGATCAGCCCCGCGAGCGCCTGCTCGAGCGCCCTCGGATCGACCACGACCGACTGCCCCGCCCGCATGTCACGGAGCACGTCCTTGGTCATGCCAATCGAGATGTCGGGGTCACAGTCGGCCCAGATCGTGGGAACGAGGAATCCGGTGTGCTCGTGCCGCACCGTGTCGCGGTAGCCATCCCAGTCGGAGACCACCTGCGGGACGCCCGAGGCCATGGCCTCGAGCGGGGTGAGGCCAAAGCCCTCGTCGATCCAGTCGGTCGGGGCTACGAAGATGTCGCCACAGTTGTACACGAGGTGGCGATCCTCGGGCTTGATGTGGCCGAGGAAGCGCACGCGCTCGCCGATGCCCAAGTGCGCGGCGTAGGAGCGGATCAGCTCCTCGTAGCCCGCGACCTCGACCCGCCCGGCGATCACCAGCAGCAGCTCGGGCGACGCGCTGGCCGCGAGGCGGGCGACGACTCGCAGCAGCGGCAAGATGTCGCCCTTCTGCACGGGGCTCACGCGGCCGACATAGAGGAGGATCATCGCGTCGGCGGGGAGGCCGAAGCGGCGGCGATGCTCGGCAGGATCACGCGGCTCGAACTTGGTGGTGTCGACACCCCACGGGATCACCTCGATGCGGCCCTGGTACTCGAGCGAATGGCCCAGCGACGCGGACACGTGCCCGAACAGTCGACGATAGGTCTCCGCGAGCGAGCGCGAGGGGCACACCAAGGCATCGCAGGGATGGGTGGGCCCCGCCAGCAGCGGAATCACGATCGTGTTCAGGTGGCGGTTGGGGTGCCCATTGTGGATCGAGAACGTGAGTGGATGAGGGGCTCGGCGAGCGCGTTGACGAAGGGCGATGACCCGGCTCATGTCATGCACCAAGTCATGCCAGACATGGATCGCCCCCGCTCGGGCGCGGGCTTCCGCCTCGAACACACTGTGAACGGCCAGCCGCCCCTGGGTGCGGGCCGGCAGCTCCGTGCGGGGCTCCATGAATACGTCGAGATCGCTGCGAGCCCCGTGGTCCAGCACCGCCTCGATGAAATCGTTGGAGATGATGGTCAAGCCAGAGTCGCGCTTCGCTTCGGGCGGATGGAACATTCCTACCGTGCGTCGCAGCTCCTTCATCGCGAGAGGCTCCACTGGCGGCCGATGCTAGCAGCAAGGAGGTAGGCCACCACCACTCGATTGCGAGGCGCACAACCGCGCCTCAGCGGTCGATGAGCGATGTCGATCACGGAGAGAAATCGGTTGCATGTGTTTTCCACCCGCGCATACTGCCCCCCGCGAGGTGTTGCTGGCTGCTGCCCTCGCTCGCGGAAACAACCGCGCCCCCCCGCACCCTCCGGCATTTCCGGGCGCGGTGATGTGGCGCGGCTCGAACCTTCGTGCCCTTCCCGAGCGCGGTGGTGCCCGAGGCCTCGACGAGGCCGCGTGGCTCCACCAGGAGCAGTCATCATGTCCAACCGCCTCTCGCGGGTCTTTGCGGCGCTTGCCCGCGAAGGCCTGCAGCTCTCCACGACCGAGCACGGCTACCGAATTCGCCGCGCCGACCTCGACGACATTCCGCCCGCAGAGCTCGTGCTTCCGCCCGACT